>WJMS01000242.1 GCA_014727815.1 candidate division GN15 bacterium | reverse complement strand
GTATGCGGTGAGTGCGCGTAGAGGATATATTTCGGGGCAACGCCGTGTTCGATCTGGTCCCGCAGGAGGTAGTAGCTGAAAACCGGCCCGGAGCCCTGCAGGGCGTAGTTTTCGACATCGATGCCGCCGCCCAGTTCGGTCTCGAGCACCTCGGGCCAGAGGCCGGTACGCGCGACCGAGTCGCCGAGCACCTCGATATCTACCGACTCTTGCGCAACCGCTATCTGCCTGACGCGATCGAAATAGGCTACCATGGCGCTTTCCGGCAGGGCCAGGTTGAGCACGACTTCGATCACCACCAGGGCTGCAAGCGCCAGGCCGACCGAGAAGAACCGGCGGCTTCGCTTAGAACTGGAAGTAGATGAACGACGGGCCATCAAATGCTCCCAGGATGATCACCAGATAGACGCAGGCCAGGTAGAAAGCCGATTGCACGGCTATCGGGCGATCGAGAATGAAGTTCAGTTTTTTGGTGGCGACCTGGCCGACCTGGACGATCAGCAGGATCGATATGTAAAACAGCAGTTTGCCGATTTCGCTGAAAAATGCCGGGTCGAGACCGCCGAATGGTATCAGGCCGAGGGTCATGTTCCAGATCTGGGTGAAGCTCTCGGCGCGGAAGAGCAGCCAGCCGTAGAGCGTGAAGAAGAACATGACGGCGGCCGAGACGGTCCAGCCGAGCGGTTTGGTGTAGTTCACCGGCGTCTTGATATACCTGGCGCGAAGCTCGGTGAACTTGCGGTGGACCGAGAGCAGGCTGCCGTGGTAAAGCCCCCAGACGACAAAATTCCAGGCGGCGCCGTGCCAGAGGCCGCCGAGGAGCATGGTCAGGATCAGGTTGCGATAGATAAACAGTTCGCTGCCCCGGTTGCCGCCGAGGGGGATATAGAGATAATCGCGCAGCCAGGACGACAGCGAGATATGCCATCGCTTCCAGAAATCACTCGGGTTGCGCGCGATGTAGGGCAGGTTGAAGTTCACCATCAGTTCGAAACCCATCGTCTTGGCAATACCACGGGCGATATCGGAATAGCCGGAGAAGTCACAGTAGATCTGGAAGGCGAAGAACAGGACGCCGATCAGCACCTCGCCGCCGTAGAAACCGGTCGTCTGCGAGAAGATGCGTTCGACGGTGATGGCGAGATTGTCGGCGATCACGACTTTCTTGAAGAGGCCCCAGACGATCAGGTAGATGCCGGCGGAGAACTGGTCGAAACTGAATGATCGCTTGTTGTATATCTGCGGCAGGAGGTTGACGGCGCGTTCGATCGGGCCGGCAACCAGCTGCGGGAAGAAAGCGACGAAGAGGGCGAAGTCGAGGAAGTTGCGCGATGGTTCGAGCTTCTTGTTATAGATGTCGATCGTGTACGACATCGTCTGGAAGGTGTAGAACGATATCCCGACCGGGAGGACGATGCTCAGGCTGAACGGGTCGAACTGGTAGCCGACCATGCCGACCAGGTCCTGCAGGCTGTCGGCGAAGAAGTTGAAATACTTGAAAAAGCCGAGAATGGCGAGATTGACGGCGACACTGACCGCGAGCAGGCGCTTGCGGGTCTTTGGTGCTTCGGTGGTGTGCAGTTTGTGGCCGACGATGTAGTCGACGACGGTCGAGAGCAGGATCAGTGAGAGGAAACGGTAATCCCAGGCGCCGTAGAAGACATAGCTGGCCACCAGAAGAAAGCGATTCTGCAGCCTGCGCGACAGCAGCCAGTAGGCGCCGAGCACAAGGATAAAGAACACCAGAAACTCTGTGCTATTAAAGATCATGCTGGGTGTTGACTGAGAAAGGGTTCCTACGCCTGCTGTAACATAGGCGGTAACAGCCGAGTCGTCAAGATAAAGTTGACTTTATTGGCCCATGATAGCCAAAAAAGACTCGTCATTGTCAGCCGGAGACAAAAAAAGAGCCGGCGGGGGACTGCGAAAACCCGCCGGCGTACGAAACGGAGGTGTGTGCGATGGACTAAGAGACTTTGTTCATCCGTCGATAGATGCCCAGGCCCAGCAGGCCGAGGCCAAACAGCGTAAAGGTCAGCGGTTCCGGGACAGCCGCATGCATCGGATCACCCGGATTGTAATTCAGCGCCAGAGTCGAGGAGTTGACCCGGATACCGGACTCCCACCAGCCGTTGGAGTTGATGGTCAGACCGAGCGAGCCACCCGACCAGATATCGGCCGGCAGCGGAGTCAGGTCATAAATCGTGTTGCTCTCCGAGGTCCAGGTCCAGGACTCCCAGGAGAAGCTCCATTCGGAGCGATTGAGCAGGCCGGTGTAGCGACCTTCGAGGGTGACCAGGTTGCCGTAGGTGTCGACGTAATCGGCGTTGATCCAGAGATAGGCGCGCGTGACACCATCGGTCAAATCGACCGGCAGGTTGTGGCTGTACGAGAAGCTGGACTGATCATAGCCCCAGTAGTTGTTGCCGATCCAGTAGCCCTCACTGTCGCCGCCCTGTTCGTGGAAATCGACATGCGACAGGTAATCCCAGGAGGTGCCACTCCAGTTTGCATTGGTCCAGGTGTTCTGCGTCATGCCCAACGGCAGCGCAGACACCGAGCCGGCAAAGAAGATCAGGGCTACGGCAAAAAGTGCGGGGGTAAGCTTTCGAAGCATATATGCCTCCGTTTCGAAGTCTCTTTTTTGATAGCCGACCGTCTATTTCGGCACTCATTTGGCGCCCGGGCCACAACTTGTCGCGACCCGGTGGTGGATGTGCCCCGGTTGGATCGACTATCGGATTATTCCGGTGACAAAAAGTAGCAAACGCCGTGCCGCCAAGTAAAGACACTACGGAACAACGACTTAAGAATCGCCCCCCGGCAGCGTATCATACTTCCTGTTCAATTACGGTACACTTTCCTGCAACCCGCTGCAGATTGCGGGGAAGATGAATCGTATCAGTCTATGATTGGCGGCCTTGCTGAATGTCATCGGAGCGGGCAGGACAACTACTTAGCGAAAAGACCGGATCGAGCCAGAAGACAGTCACAATTGCTCAATTTATGGACCGGACAAGTCTCCTTGTGGGACCTCTCGGATTGGCGTGGCGGCTCACCGAACCGATTCGAAGAGGTGCTCGGCATAACGGTCGGTCATGCCGGCGATATAGTCGGCAATCACCACTTCCAGCCGTTCCGACTCGAGCATCTCCTGGAAACGACCGGGCATCAGATCGGGATTGAGGCGGAATCTCTCAAACAGACCCCGGATAATCACCCCGGCCCGGCTGCTCATATCGGTCAGGTGCTCATGGCGATAGACCTGGTTCATCAGGAAGGTCTTGAGTTCCGCCACCCGCTCGGTCATCGACTCGGAGTAGCCCACCAGCTTCTCCCCCGCCCGGCGAACATCGGCCGGCGTCTTGATCTTCGCGCTCGCAAGCCGTCGGCCGGTTTCTTCGAGCAGGTCGGTGGCCATGCGGTTGACCAGGATACGGGCGAGCGCATACCGGCGCTGGTCGGTCGTCATGATTTCCAGGCGCTGCCGGGAGCGGTGGCTGGCCATGATTTCAAGTCGGGCAACCTCGTCGAAACCGATCAGGCCGGCGTTGATGCCATCGTCGGTGTCCGCGGCGTTGTACGCAATCTCATCGGCCACGTCGACCAGGGCCGCCTCGAGGGTCGGGCGCTCATCCGGGTGGAACTCATCGGTAGTAATGACAGTCGTGGTCTCGTGTTTGGCGATCCCTTCCCTGACCTCGTAAGAGAGGTTCAGGCCGCGGAACTCGGGATAGCGCTGTTCGAGCTTGTCGATAACGCGCAGCGACTGGCGGTTGTGGTTGAAGCCGCCGCGGTCGGCCAGCAATTCATCGAGAACATCTTCCCCGGCATGCCCGAACGGGGTATGACCGAGGTCGTGCGCCAGCGCCACCGCTTCGGTCAGGTCCTCGTTGACGCCGAGACAGCGGGCCAGGGTGCGGGCAATCTGAGCGACCTCGATCGTGTGGGTGAGCCGGGTCCGATAGTGATCGCCCTCGTGCGGCAGGAAGACCTGGGTCTTGTATTCCATGCGACGGAACGCGGCCGAGTGGATGATCCGGTCACGATCCCGCTGAAAGGCGGTGCGCAGCGGGTGTTCCTCCTGCTGATACACCCGGCCGCGGGACTCGGCAGCGAGGGCGGCATAGCCGGCGAGCACGTCGCGCTCGCGCGCTTCGATCGCCTGTCGATCAGTCAAAGGTCTCATCGGTAGCATCGCTCAG
>WJMS01000241.1 GCA_014727815.1 candidate division GN15 bacterium | reverse complement strand
GAGTCTGGGTGAAGAAAAGGACCGCCTGCCGCTCACCTTCCGGGTCGGTGGTTCGGCCGACCCGCGCGGTCTGCCGATTGTCTTCTCCGGCGATGTGATTATCCCGGTCGACAACGATGTGCACTTTGCGGTTGGCGGCGAGTATTACAACCTGCAGCCGCTCTTCCTCCGGGTCGGCTGGAACAGCTTCGGTTCGAACTACAAGGCCGACGGCACCGAAGATACCTGGGCGGGCTTCTCGTTCGGGGCCGGCTTCGAATTCAAGAAGATGAAAGTAGGCTATGCTATAACCCTGGGTTCCGATCTTGGCGAGAGCCATCGGGTGACCTTAACAGGGGGGATCTAATCCTATGAATAACAAGACATACCGTACGACGGGCATCGCCCTCGCGGCGCTGCTCCTGCTCGGCCTGATCGCCGCGTGCGGCGGAACGCCCTCGCCCGACACGCCGAAAAAGACCGTGATTGCCATGTTCGGCGCCATGGAGCGCAACGACCAGGCGGCTCTGGCCCACCTGCTCGACCTGACCGCCCTGATGAAAGAAACCAACCGCGACTACGCCCTGGCTTCGGACAGTGCCCGGACATTCACCTCACCGCAGCAGATTCTCGAAGACCTCACCAATGATGGCCTGACCAAACGTCGCTGGTTCTCCATGCAGCGTATCGTCAACGAGGCGCAGGTAACCGGCGATGCCGCCACGGTCGATGTGACCTTCCACGACAAGCAGTCGGGTATTGCCTACCTGACCAAGTTTGGCGTGCACAAGGTAAATGACAAATGGAAGATCTATTCGTTTAAGACCGAGGAGCAGCCATCATAGCTCTTCGGTGAAACCAGCAGAGCCAGAAGCTTCAAACGGCTGCCTACCGATTGGTGGGCAGCCGCCTTTGCGATCAGCAGCCCGGTCCGTCATCTTGCGAATCTGAAGTCCCATGCCGAACGACCCCACCGAAATCACTGTCCATGAGTTGAAAGAGCGTCTCGATGCGGGCGAAGATATTTTCGTCCTCGATGTCCGCACCCACATGGAGTGGTTTGCCGGCCGGCTGGCCGACACCGACCGGCGGATCTCGTATGATACGGTACCGGATTTTCTCAACCAGCTGCCATCGGATCGGACCACTTCGATCTGTGTCTACTGTCGCTCCGGCCGGCGCAGCCGGCTGGTCACCGATTACCTTCGAGCGATCGGTTACACGGCCGCCCGCAATCTGTCGGGTGGCGTAATCGCATGGCACAACGCCGGATACAAGCTAATCGCAGGCGAGTGAACGACGCTGCAATCGGGTTGCACAAAGCCCACCGACCGCTCGTCTGTAGAGCAGGCGGGAGGCTACTTTTCTGTTGTGCCGCCCGCTGACACGGTATATATTGGCGAATTACTTTGCTCGAATATGATAGGGAGACTGGGACGATGAAAAGACTTGCGGTTGTGGCTCTGCTTCTTGTGCTGGTAGCGGCATATGTCGGTTGTCGTGATGACGTGTTCGTTGAGCCGCCACCATCGCTGACCGGAGACTACACCGGTACCTACAGTTTGGAGGCCCCCGACAATACCCAGCGGACCGAGTTTGTTGTCTGGCAGTTCCGGGCCGACTCGTATATCATGCGCTATGACACTGCCGCTGCCGACAACGATGCTATTTCCTGCAACTCGCTCGGTAACTACACGCTCGGCAACAACGTCGAACTCGAGGTCCTCGATGACAACCTCGACCAGGGTATCCCCGGTCAGGCGTCGGCCTGCAACGAGCGGCTGGTGCCGCAGGGTGTCTATGGTCTCGACCAGTCCACCCCGGGGGTGGTGCTGATGCGTCAGGTACGCAACGACACAATCTTCGAGATCCGCCTCGAAGGACCGCTGAATTAGACAAATCTGTCCTCGATAGCCCGGCCGCCCGGCCGGGTTTTTTTATGCCCGCCAATGACTTATAAGATTCTCCATTTTCACTGACGGCCCCTGTCAGTGGCCGGTTCGATACTGGGAGCAGCCAGACCGACCGGAACCGGTCGGATCCAACCAGAGGTGTGACAGGGGAACGTGCCATGCTATCGAAGATCATTTCAGTCGCGACCCTCGGGGTCGAGGCGTACGAGGTCGAGGTTGAATCGGATATTCAACAGCAGCTGCCGGCGTTTGTGACAGTCGGGCTGCCGGAGGGGGCGGTGCGGGAATCGAAAGAGCGGGTGACCGCTGCGATCAAAAACTCCGATTTCATCTTTCCCTCCAAACGGATTACGATCAATCTCGCTCCGGCGGATATCAAAAAGGAAGGCTCGGCGTTTGATCTGCCGATCGCGGTGGGGATTCTCGCCGCGACCGGCCAGATTCTGCGCGAGCGGGTCGATGATTACGTGCTGCTGGGCGAGTTGTCGCTCGATGGTACCCTTCGGCCGATCCCCGGGGTGCTGCCGATGGCTATGAATTTCGCGAAGGGGAACGGCCTGAAAGGGATCATGGTGCCTCCCGAGAACGCTCGGGAGGCTGCCATGGCCGATTGTCTGCCGGTCTATCCGGTGAAATCGCTGAAGGAAGCAGTACATTTCCTGGAGGACGAGTCGACAATCCGGGAGTTTACGGTTGATGTCAGCTCGGTCTTTCTGGAAGCGCGGAAGTACCTGATTGATTTTGCGGATGTGAAAGGTCAGGAGTCGGCCAAACGGGCGCTCGAGGTTGCTGCGGCGGGCGGGCACAATATCGTCATGATCGGACCGCCGGGGTCGGGGAAGACGATGCTGGCGCGCCGGGTGCCCACGATCCTGCCCGATATGTCGATTTCCGAGGCGCTTGAGACGACCAAAATACACTCGGTGGCCGGTCGTCTCGCGCCCGGATCGGCCCTGGTCGCAACCCGACCATTCCGGGCGCCGCACCATTCGATTTCCTACGCCGGGCTGATCGGTGGCGGGACGATCCCCAAGCCGGGCGAGGTTTCACTGGCACACCACGGCATCCTGTTTCTCGATGAACTACCGGAATTCAAGAAGGACATTCTCGAGATGCTGCGGCAGCCGATGGAGGACAAGCAGGTGACGATTTCTCGGGCGATGACGACCCTGACCTATCCTGCCTCGTTTATGCTCGTTGCCGCCATGAACCCGTGCCCGTGTGGCTATTACGGTGATGCCAACCATGAGTGCAACTGCTCAACCAGCGAGATTCAGCGATACATGTCCCGGATATCAGGACCGCTGATGGACCGGATCGACATTCACATCACGGTGCCGTCGGTGAAGTTCAAGGAGCTGTCGTCGGATCGAAAGGGCGAGGAATCATCGATTATTCGCGATCGAGTCAATGCCGCGCGGCAGATGCAGCTCGATCGATTCAAAGACGAGCAGGGCATCTTCTGCAACGCCCATATGGAGTCGCGGGATATTCGACGGTTTTGCCCGATCGATGATCAGGCGCAGTCGCTGCTGGCGATGGCGATCAACAAGCAGGGCCTTTCGGCACGGGCCTATGACCGGATACTCAAGGTTGCCCGGACGATTGCGGATATT
>WJMS01000240.1 GCA_014727815.1 candidate division GN15 bacterium | reverse complement strand
CCAATAGAATACTTAGTTAGTCCTAACTTACTTGAGGGTGTTGGTGTGGCTACCTTGGATCGAAAGGCGCAGATCGTAGCGGAGGCTACGCGGCTGTTCAGTCGCGAAGGCTTCGATCGAGTTACCGTCAAACAACTTGCTCGCGTCTGCGGGATCACCGAGCCTGCAATCTATCGCCATTTCCCTTCCAAAGACGCCATCTACGATGCCGTTCTCGATTCGCTCGAGGAGCGTATGGAAGTCGCGCCGTTGTTCGAGAAGCTCGGGACGGAACAGGATGTGGAGAAAGTACTGTTCGCTCTCGCCACCCATGTCATCAACTTCTTCACCCGCCACGATGACATGTACCGGCTGCTGTTGTACTCGGCCCTCAAGGAGCATACCAAGGCGCGCAAGGTCTACGATATCATTCGTGGCACCTATGTACGCTTTCTCGTGGCGCAACTCGACCGTCTGTACGAGGCCGGTCAGATAGTCAGGAAAAACAACGAAATCACCGCTCGCTGTTTTGTCGGGATGGTGTTTGATTGTGCGCTCAGTCGCACGCTGTGGCGCGGCATGCAGGGCAGGCAGTATCGCCCGGATCAGGTCGTGGCCAACAACGTGCCGATCTACGCACGCGGACTTCGCAGATAAGATCCATGGTAATAGCGCAAGGGAGTACTGTATCAAACTCCGGGAGGAACGTATGACTGGGTTTCATGGTTTAGACGGGCCGCGACCGCCGCTGTTGCTGCGCTGGGCAGTACTGCTGGTTGCCGCTGTCTGTCTACCGTCCACCGCACTTCTTGCAGGCGACATCGAAAACGACATCTGCGCGGGGTGCCATGAGGATATCGCCGAGGCATTTTCCCAGACGGCCCACGGGGTCTACTTCTCGACCCGTCCGGCCCTGGCCGACTACGGCTGCGAATCGTGCCACGGTTCCGGGATCGAGCATGTTGAAAATCCGGTTGCGGACAACATCATCAATCCCGCCAACACCGATCAGTTCGGCAGTTCGATGCTCTGTCAATCCTGTCACAACGACCGGCAGTTCGACGATTGGCCGTTCTCCGAGCATCACGCGGCCGGCGTCAACTGCGCCAGTTGTCACAACTCGCACAGCGCCTACACGGCTGAGAACGCGCTGACCAAAGATGTGCCGGAGCTGTGCTACGATTGTCACGCCGAGGTTCGGGCAGAGACCAGGATGCCGTCGCATCACCCGATCGCCGAGGGCAAGCTCGATTGTCGCGACTGTCACAACCCGCACGGCGGCCCCGCCCGTCTGACGCAGGATGCGACCGGCCGGGAACTCTGCTTCTCCTGCCACGCCAATATCGAGGGACCGTTCGTGTACGAACATGCCCCGGTCAACGAGGATTGCGGCCTCTGTCACAAGCCGCACGGCTCCGTGGCCAACAACCTGCTCGTGCAGAACGAACCGACCCTGTGCCTCAACTGTCACGCGATGCATTTCCATGCTACGGTCGAGTCGACCGAAGGACCATTTGAGGTTCCGCAGGATCGCTCGCGCGACAGCTACTCGACCGAGGACGGCTGGAAACGCGGCATGCTGACCCGCTGCACCTCGTGCCACACGGCGGTGCACGGCTCGGATATGCCTTCGCAGTCAATCTCAACCGGCGGCAACGCCCTCACCCGATAAGGAGGATGCCATGAAGACACTGCTATCTGTCATCGCCCTGGCCCTCCTGTTTACGGTAGGGCCGAGTCTGTCGGCGCAGGATGGTGACCTGACCCAGAAAACGTCGCTCTGGATCGGTGGCCACTACACCACCTTCAGCGACTACACCAAGAAAGTCGGTGAGTACAAGATCGGTCTGGATGAGTTCATGCCGGAATTCAAGGTCAACTACCTTGGCGTCGGCACGGACAACATCTTCCGGCTCGATGGTCACTTCTACGATCGCTACAACATCGACGGTGTCGCCGACGTTACCATCGCCGACCAGTTCTCCTTCAACGTCCAGTACCGCTCGCTGATTCACCAGCTCGGCCAGGATAGACTCGAGTACATGAGCACCCGCGAGTACTTCCACAATACCGGCAGCTACGGCGGGAAGATCCTGACGCACGAGGTGCTCGATCCCCAGGCCGACTACAATGTCCACCGCCAGGAGATCCTCAGCGAGATGAGCGTGCTGCTGTCGCAGAAACGCAATGTGCGGTTCTATGCGGCCCACCGGACGATTCTCACCGATGGTCATGTGCAGAGCATTGCCGGCACGCACTGCTTCAGCTGCCACGTCACCTCGCGAACTGCTGAAGTTCAGAACAACACGCACGAACTTGAAGCCGGCCTGCAGGCGGATATCAATCCCGATGTCACCGTCGGCTACGAGTTCGACTACCGCTTCTTCGAACCGCAGGCGCCCGACCAGGTCGCGCGTTTCGATGTCGCCAAGCACCCGGTGCACGGCGGCGCCGGCGCCGAGTTCTCGTCGCGCCAGGTGTTCGACGACACCAGCGTGGTCGTCAACCGGATTCCGAAATCCGAGAAAGTCGGCAACAAGGTCCGCGTCAAGGGCAACCTCGGCGAGAAGACCCGCTTCGCGACCTCGCTCGGCTACAACCGGGTCGAAAACAAGTACACCGAAATCTACTCCGGTACCTGGCACGGCGCCGTCAACCTGAGCACCATCCTCTCGCCGCGCTCACGACTGGTGATCAAGGCGACCGGGTTGCGCACGAAGGGTACCGATGACTACCGGATCGACCTGCCGGTCTATCGCGAGGGCCGCCCCGGTCCGGCCAGCAGCCGGCCGAGTTTCGACTACACCCGGCTGTCGACACTTGATCGGGCCGATGCACGCGCCTCGGCGGAGTTCATCCACCGGCTCAACCCGCGTATGATACTCGCGTTCCTGGGCGGTTACGAGCGAATCGACCGGTATAACTATCCGGCCGACGAGGACTACGTGACCAGCCGCCTTATCGGCCAGGGGAAACTCCGCTACCGCCAGGGCCTGCGTTTCTCGGGCTGGGCCAGGTATCGCTTCGAGAAAACGTCCGATCCGTTCGTTGCGGAACGGGGTCTGTTCGAAGCGCGCGGGCGCGAGGCGCTCGGCCGCGACCTGACCGACATGCCGGCGCCGTGGACGTTCTATTACGAACGCGAAGCGCTGCATTATCAGCCGATCACGACCTCACCGACCGATGCCCACGAGGTTGAACTGCGCGGCTACTTCAATCCCAACCCGAAAGTCAGCCTGAATCTCGGCTTACTGTTCCACTACGACAAGAACGGCGATCTGGATTCTCTCGATGTCAAACGGACCAAATTCACACCGACACTCGGGCTGAACCTCACCCCGAACCCCAAGTGGGTGCTGTCGACCGGGTATACCATGAACCACGTCACCTCGCGGGGGCCGATCACCGTCGCCCTCTTCGATGGGTGAGCGGGCCATCTCTTTGACGACGCCGTGAGCGTCGACAGTATTGCTTACGTCAAGCACTTTGGTTCGCTGTATACCATGGAAGACTATACGACAACCTCCCACAACGTGTTCGTGAACGCCAACTATGTCGCCTCGGAGAAAGTCAACCTGTTCGGTACGGTCGGCTTTACCAAGGCGACTGCGGAACTCGATGAAATCGTGATGCCGGCGGTGACGACCGAGATTGAAAACTCGCTGTCGCACCAGGACTTCACGTTCGAGGAAGCTCATACGTACTCCGATCTTGACTATACGATCCTTCGCTTCACGCTCGGCGGCGAATATACCATCGCCCCGAACGTGGTCTGGACCGCCGACTTCGACTACGCTGATCTGACCGATGATCAGCCGTGGGTGTACGGCGATGAGTCCGGTTCGTATTTCGTCGTTCGATCGGGCGTGCGCTTCGATTTCTAATTCGCTACTACTCCCTTGACCGACACCACAGGCCGTCCGGGGCAACCGGGCGGCCTGTTTTGATTGTGGAGCCGAACCTCAAGACGACCCGTCAGGTTCCATCAGGGGCGTGGGCCAAGGCTGCCCATAGGCGCCGCGGGCACGGGCTTCCAGTACGGCATCGTCAGGCTGGGCGGAGTCGGTCCTGAGCGAATTCGACCAGTCGAAGCATAGGCGAGTAGGTCAGTTCGCTTGCGACCTGACCGTATGACTCATTTAGTGACTTTACCGCCTGATATCGGTTGTTGGAGAAGATTGATTCCCGCGTCCGCGGGAACGACAGAACTACGTTATACTCCTTGGCAGGTGCGTGGGCCAAGGCTGCCCATAGGCGCCGCGGGCACGGGCTTCCAGTACGGCATCGTCAGGCTGGGCGGAGTCGAAGCATGAGCCTGTCAACTCGACGGCACGTGTGAAGACGAACGTGCCCTGCATCCTCCCGCTCCCGCCGCTCAATCGCGGGCCTGGTTTACATCCGCGCCGCCGGGGGAGGGGACCGGCTCAATGAAGTCTTCGCGGATCTCCGGGTGTCTGATCTCGCCCCCGAGGTTCGCCGTGTAGGCCATCCAGCCCGCCACCACCAGCGACAACACCAAGACCAACCCGGCTGCAGTCATGCGGATACGATTCATGAAGCGAAAGACCCACAACCCGGCAATCGAGATAAGGCCAAGCACGATCATCGCAATCAGCGCCGTCTCGCCGGCCTCCTCGTGCGCGTGGATATACGCTTCTTCCACTCCGGGAAGGTTCTCAACTACATCCTCTGCGGCTTCTCCCGAGAGAAAGACCGGGATAGTTGCGATGGAGACTATGATGAAGATCGTAAACGCCGAACGAATCAGCGTGTCATGTTTGCGAAGCAGGCCGACCAGCAAAAAGCCGATCCCGAACAGGAGGCCGATCACCGGGAGATGATTGAGTATCAGATGAGCATGAGCAGCATTCATGAAGCGCCTCCGTTCCGCCTGGGACTACGACCTGTCCACTATCTACCTGTCGCAGAATCAGTTGTCAAGCTCGAAAGGGCGTTGGCAGGGCTGGCAACGAAAACGGCGGCCCTGCCTGTGACAGTGCCGCCGAATGGAAGTCTCTTCAGAAAGCTGCTGTGATCAGCTCGACCGGTCAATCTTCTCGCCGGTCATCGCCTCGATCTCCGAAAGCAGCCGCTCCTCGAGTTCCGCCTCCTTGAACCGCGAAACGACTTCGCCTTTCTTGATAATCATGCCCTGCCCGGCGCCGCCGGCAATACCGACATCGGCCGCCTTCGCCTCGCCCGGGCCGTTCACGGCACAACCCATCACCGCGACTTTCAGCGGCTTTTTGATATGCCGGGTTTTGTTCGAAATCGACTCGGCCAGCGGGATCATATCGATCTGGCAACGGCCGCACGTCGGGCAGGCGATCACCTCGACCCCATCGGGACCGAGCCCGCACGAGGTCAGAATCTGCTTGGCCACACGTGGTTCATGAATCGGATCGGCCGCCAGCGAGACGCGGATCGTGTCACCGATCCCGGTCATCAGGATCGCCCCGATCCCCACCGATGACTTGATCGTCCCGGTCTCCAGCACGCCCGATTCGGTAATACCGACATGCAGCGGATAATTGCATTGCTGTGCGAGCATATGGTACGCCCAGAACGCCGTCTGGGTATTGGTCGACTTCACCGAGATGACGATATTCTCGAACTGCATGTCCTCGAGCACGCGCACCTCGCGCAGGGCCGCCTCGACAAACGCCCGCGGATCGTCATGGCCATACTGCGCCAGCACGTCCTCGGGCAGCGAACCGGAGTTGACGCCGATCCGGATCGGCACCTCCCGTTCCTGCGCGGCTCTGGTAACCTCGCGGACCTTCCACTCGGCGCCGATATTGCCGGGGTTGATACGGATCTTGTCGAAACCGGCCTCGATCGCCTTCAGGGCCAGCTTGTATTGAAAATGTATGTCGGCCACCAGCGGGCCCTCGACACGATTGCGAATCTCGGGAAGACAGTCGGCCGCCTGGTGATTCAGCACCGACAACCGCACGATATCGCAGCCGGCCTCGAACAGGTCGGTGACCTGTTTGACGGTCGCCTCGACATCGCGGGTATCGGCAGTTGTCATCGACTGGATAGCAATCGGGAAGCCGCCGCCGATAATGACATCGCCGATTTTTACCGCCCGGCTCTTGCGCCGCTGTATGGGATAGGTCAGTTCCATGTGTGTTTCCTTGACCGGGGTCAAACGAGCCTGTAATTTATACGTGGAACACAGGAAATCAATGGAAAGTTGGCCCCACAATATCTGGATTCGACGGCTGCTGCCGTTTGTGCTGATCGCCGTTGTCTGGTTCGGCTACCGGTATATCAACAGCCGTATGGACCGCTCGGCCGAGCGCGCCGAGACTGTCAATGCCCGCCTGACCGCCCAGTTGTGGGTGGCCGCCACCAGATACCGCCATGAACCGGGGGAATACGAGCGTTTCCGGGACTCACTCCTGGCCGAGCACAATCGTACCCTCCACGAGGTCGAGCAGTATCTCAAGCGCTACGAAACCTCCGGCGACAACCCGGTTGCGTTCACCGAGAAGGTCAACCGGCTGGTTGATTCGATCATCCGCGCCGAGGGCTACCTCGGCCAAACCGAGCAGCGCCCCGATCCCTCGGCCTACGATCACGAGGCCGGCGGGCAATAAACGTGATTAGTCCGATGCCGCCGGGAAGGCATCGGGGTAGTGCTCCAGCTTGCCGTCCGCAAATGTAATCACGTCAAATCGACAGTCGCAGCCGGAGATCTGCTTCTCCAGCAGATAGCGCTGGGCAGCCTCGGTGAGATGGCGGATCTTGCTGCGATCGACCCGCTCGGCCGGGTGACCGAACGCGCCGGTCAGGTCGGCCTTGACTTCGACAAAAACCAGCAGCGACGCTCTTCGCGCGATAATGTCGACCTCTTTGCGCCCGGCGCGCCAGTTGCGCTCGAGGATGTCGAAGCCGTGCTGCTCGAGGAAACGGGCCGCCTGGTCTTCGTAGCGACGGCCGATTCGCTGCTGTCGATCGGGATGCTCGGGATCACTTGGTGAAGAGTTCATACTGGTCCAGGATCTCCGCGACCGGCGCGAAGGAGCGGCGATGGATATCGCAGGGACCATATTCGCGCAATTCGCGCAGGTGGGTCGGTGTGGAATAGCCCTTGTGGCTGGCGAACGAAAAGTCCGGGTAGATTTCTTCATACCGCGCCATGATCCGGTCCCGGGTGACTTTGGCGATTATCGATGCGGCCGCAATCGCGCGACAGCGCAAATCGCCGTGGACAACCGTGTACTGCGGTTGCGTGATCTTCGGCACCGGGAAGTTACCGTCGACAAGCACAACATCCGGCTCGTGCCCCAAATCACCGATCGCCTTGCGCATACCCATCAGGCTGGCCCGCAGGATGTTCATCTTGTCGATCGCTTCGTGATCCATGATCCCGACCGCCGTATACACACCATCGACCGACAACCCGTCAAACAACTCATCCCGCTTGACCGTATTGCACAGCTTGGAATCGGTCAGGCCATCGAGCTCGAACTCGAGCGGAAGAATCACCGCCGCCGCAACAACCGGACCGGCCAGCGGACCGCGCCCGGCCTCGTCAACCCCGCAGATATACCGGTAGCCCTTTTCGACCAGGCTGCGTTCGATATCGATATTGTCGGCAAACACCGGCATACCCTGGGTGCGGGCCGTGTGGACTGTCGGGCGCGTTTTCATACTGAAGTAAGTACGTCTCAGACGTTTCCTTTTCAACAATTATCTTATATCCTGTATATCGACGCGGCGAGCGATATTGCTTACCGTTCGAACCGAATCCGAACAACCCCGAACGGATGAGAGTGTGAAAGACAAACCCGCACCGGACTTTGAGTTCCGCATCATAGCCGGCGAGCTGAAAGGCAAACGGATTACCGCGCCCGATCCGGGAGTCACCCGGCCGCCCCTGACCCGACTGCGCAAATCGATCTTCGATTTCCTGATGCCCTACCTGCCCGAGGCTCGCTATCTCGATCTCTTCAGCGGCACCGGGTCGTACCTGTTCGAGGCGGTTTCGCGCGGGGCCGTGAAGGCTCTCGGAGTGGAGATGCACCCGGAGCTGGCCGGCGCCATCAACCGCCAGGCCCGGCAGTTTGGCATCGAGCACCGATTGCTCTGTCTGCAGGCCGATGTGCTCGAGGCTGTCCCGCACCTGGCTCAGACCGAGCCGCCGTTCGATATCATCATGATCGCCCCCCCGCAGTATCTCGGCTGGATCGAGAAAACCCTCGCTGTTCTTCGAAATTCACCGGTGGCCGGACCGACGACACTCATCATCTGCCAGCATGATTCCTCGGAAACAAAGAAGATAGCGTGGGGGGATTATCGGATCGAGCAGCAACGGAAGTACGGCAATACAACCTACAGCATTCTGCAAAAGCCGGAATGAGCCGCCAGTCGGTTATCTCGCCCCGTCGCCGGACCGGGCGTCTGTCTTCAACTTCTCCAGCATTCGCAGCAGCAGGCGACGGTACGGTGCGTAGCGGCACTCGTTGTGGCATTCCTCGAGGTCGTTGATGCTGGTGCAGTGACCATGGCAGCCCGCGCCGCCTGCCTTGATCTCCGATGGAATCGGTTCGGTGATGAACTTCTCGAATTTCTCAACCTCAATTCCAAACGTCGTCCCGCAACCGGCAGCAGTGTGCGTGAAATAGTAGCTGTTGAGATCGGGAAACTCGTCGTCCATGCACATCCCGACCGGCTCGAGAGTACAATCGTTCAGGAAATCATCCAGACTGAAACACGCCCGGCAATGTGTACATCTCTTGGTGGAATCGTCCGCCATGCCCGCGTCCATTCGTATTAGGCTGTCAATGACACGACAGCGGCATGATCGACCGCCGTCTGCAAGATTGTCGCTCCGCCGCCGACACGCGACTCCGCCTCTAACGGCTGACCGTGCCGGCCTGTACTAGAGTATATCGACAACGTGGCCCACAACTTCAGGCTCGTCATCACTCTTGCCGACGATCTCCAGCAGAAGACTCCGGACCGAGGCAAATGAGCAGTTGGTATGACAATGCCGCAACTCGTCGATACTGGTACAGTAGCCCGGGCAGTTCTCCGAGTGACCACGGTGTCCGTCGGCCTCGGCCCGGATGATACGCGGGATAATATCTCGGGTGGAGATAACAAAGGCGGTGTTGCACCCGGGTGTGGTGTGATGGAAGTGCAGGTAGCCGTGGCGATGGTCGTTGACTTCGACATTCATCCCCAGCGGCCGCACGTTCGGATCGTCAATCAACTGCTGCCACGTAAACCACTCGCCACAGCCAGGGCATTGCTTGAGTCGGTGCATAATCATGATGTCCCCCTTCCATGACAAAGTCTGCTTTTTGGGTAATATTCGTCACAGTAACTTCGATACTATAGCCTAACAGCCACGGAGACAGGCGATTGCGCAAAAAAAGAACCCCGATCATCAATGATCGGGGTTACTCACCATAAAAACAGGATAAGTAGACTCTTTATTCTGACTTTTCCTCTTCCGATGATGCTGCTTCGGCCGGCGCCGCGGCTTTGGGTTTGGCCGCTTCGGCCGCAGCAGCCGAGGCCGCGCCGCCCGCGGCGATCTTCTGCGCATCGGTCAGCTGCTCTTTAATACGCGCCGACTTGCCGGTCAGATCGCGAAGGTAGTACAGCTTCTTACGACGGACCGACCCCTTCCGGACCAGTTCCACCTTGTCTATGTTCGGGGAGCACGCCGGGAAGACGCGTTCCACGCCGATCCCCGAGGACATCTTGCGGACCGTGAAGGTAGCCCCGGTGCCGCCGCCGCGACGGCTGATCACCGTGCCCTGGAAGACCTGGATACGCTCCTTGTCGCCTTCCTTAATCTTCACGTGGACCCGCACAGTGTCGCCCGAGCCGAAAGGCGGGAGATCGTCCCGCATGTAGGCCTGTTCCACCTGGGCAATCTGTTTCATCGGATCATCCTTTCACTCTCTATCTCGTCGTTTTGTCTTTCTCTTTCAACCTGCGGATATATGCCAGGTCATCGTCAGTCAGGTCGGCCTGCTCCAGCAGTTCCGGCCGACGCATGAGGCATCGCTCGATCGCCGCCCGCCGCCGAAACTCCTTTATCCGGGCATGGTCGCCCGAAAGCAGCGCTTCCGGCACCGCCAGGCCATCATACTCAGCCGGCCTGGTATAACACGGCGACCCCAGCAGCTGGTTCATGTACGAGTCCTCGAGCGCCGATTCAAAATTACCCAGCACACCCGGTAGCAACCGCGCCACCGCATCAACCATCACCGCCGCCGCCGGCTCACCGCCGGTCAACACGAAATCGCCGATCGAGACTTCCTCGATCTCGTACAACTCCAGCAAGCGCTCATCGACCCCGAGATAATGGCCGCATACTATCGTCAGCCGCTCGGCCAGACTGTACCGGACCGCCATCTCCTGGTCGAATCTAGCGCCCGCCGCCGAGGTCAGCACCAGGTGCCGCTTCGCAACACCGCTCGAATCGCCACGGCGCGGCCAGCTCAGCGCCTGCAAACAACGGTCGAGCGGTTCGACCTTCATGACCATGCCGCCGCCACCACCAAACGGTGTGTCATCAACCGTCCGGTGCTTGTCGACCGCATAATCGCGCAGGTTTACGATATCTATGTCAAAGAGCCCGCTCTCGATCCCTTTGCCCAGCAGCGACTGTCGAAGCGACAGGCTGAAGTAGTCGGGGAAGAGCGTTACCAGTTCAAACTTCATGACCGCGCCTGCCGTCAGGCATCATCAAACAACCCGGCCGATTCGATCACTATCTTCTTGCCGGCGACATCGACTTCATGCACATACTGCCGGATTGCCGGGAACAGGACTTCCTCGCCCGATTCCCGCCGAATCACGTAGGCATCATTGGCCGGGTACTGTCGCACGTCAATAATCTCTCCCAGCAGACGGTTACTTTCGGCCTCGTACACATGGCAGCCGACCAGCTCGAATATATAGTAGCTGCCGGCCGGCAACTCGACCAGCTGGTCCCGAAGGACCGCCAGGTGACGGTTGGTCAGACGGACCGCATCCTCCGGCGTGGTGATATCGACAAAGCCAATCACCGGCCGACCGGAGATGATCCGCGACGAGCGAATCCGGTACCTGACCCATCGCCCGCGATCCTCGACAAAAATCTCCTCGAGATCGACGAAGCGGTCGGGGAAATCGGTCAGCGGCGTAATATACAACTCGCCGTGCACGCCGCGCGTGCGACCGAGCTTGCCGACCGTGATATACTCCTGCGAATCGGTCACGACCCTGTCCGCCTCCGGCCGGTATCGGACAGCTTAGCTTTCGCTCGGCTTTTCCTCGCCGCCTTCGGCGGCCTCTTCGGCCGGCGCTTCTTCCGCGGGCGCCTCTGCCGCCGCAGCTGCTTCGGCCTTCGCCTTCTCGGCTTCCTCAGCAGCCTTTGCGGCCGCCTCGGCCTCGGCTACCGCCGCCTTTTTCATCCGCTGCGTCTTTTTCTTGCGCTCGTTGATCTGCGTCTTCAGCGCGATCTCGGAAACATCCTCGCCCTTTTTGGCCTTGAGGTACTTGTCCGTAAAACCGACCTGCGTCATCAACGAACTGACCGTGTCGGAGAGCACCGCACCCTGATCGAGCCAGTGCGTCAGCTTCTCCTCGTTGACCTTAACTACCGCCGGCTTGACAATCGGGTTATACGTCCCGAGCGTCTCGAGAAATTTGCCGTCCCGGGCGCGACGAGAATCGGCCGCAACTATCCGGTAAAACGGCTGTTTCTTTTTGCCCATCCGGCGAAGTCGAATGTGTACTGGCAACCGTGTACTCCTTTTGATTCAGTGAGCTATAGTGGGGGCATGCCGCCCGGAAGCTGCATACCCTTCAGTTTCTTCTTATTCTTGCCGAACTGCGAAAACATCTTCTGCATCGCATTGAACTGCTTGAGCAGCTGGTTGACCGCCTGGACACTGTTGCCCGAGCCGCGGGCGATCCGCTTCTTGCGCGAACCGTCGATAATACTCGGCCGGCGACGCTCCTCGACTGTCATCGATTTCACAATCGCCGCCATCCGCTCCATCTCGCGCTCGTCGACTTGCACCCCCTTGAGCTGCTTGCCGATCCCCGGGATCATCCCCAGCACGTTTTCCAGCGGTCCCATCTTCTTGAGCTGCTGCATCTGGTCGAGAAAATCCTCGAAATCGAACTGCGCCTTGAGCAGCTTGTCCTGCATCTTGGCGGCCTGGTCCATGTCGATCGTTTCCTGCGCCTTCTCGACCAGCGTGACGATATCACCCATGCCGAGAATCCGCGAGGCCATCCGGTCCGGATGGAACGGTTCCAGATCCGATGGCTTCTCGCCCGTCGAGGCCAGCTTGATCGGGCAGCCGGTCACCTTGCGGATCGACAGCGCCGCGCCACCACGGGCATCGCCGTCGAGCTTCGACAACGCCACCCCGGTCAGGTTGATCTTCTCGTGAAACTGCGACGCGACATTGACCGCATCCTGGCCCGTCATCGCATCGGCCACCAGCAGCGTCTCGTCGACATCGACCTGCTTCTGAATATCCTGCAGCTCGGCCATGAGCGCATCGTCGACATGCAGCCGCCCGGCCGTGTCGAGAATGACCAGGTCGATAAAATTGGTGCGGGCATGCTTGACCGCCTCGCGACAGATCTCCGGCGGCTTTTTGCCCTCGAGATGATAGAAATCAACCGCAATCTGCCCGGCCAGCGTCTCCAATTGCTGCACGGCCGCGGGACGATAAATATCGGCGGCGACCAAAAGCGGCTTTTTGTTCTTGCGCTTGTTCATCAGCGCAATCTTGCCGCACAACGTCGTCTTACCCGATCCCTGCAGGCCGCACACCATGTAGACCGTCGGGGTTTTGTCGACCGGGTGCATCTCGACGGTGGTGGTCCCCAGAAGCTCGACCAGTTTGTCATGCACGATCTTGACCATCTGCTGGCCCGGTTCGATCGACTCGAGCACTTTCGTCCCGAGCGCCTCTTCCTGGACCGCCTTGACAAAATCGCGGGCGACCTTGTAGTTGACGTCGGCCTCGAGCAGCGCCTGACGGATCTCCCGCATGGTGTCCTTGACGTTTTTCTCCGTCAGCTTGCCGCGTCCGCGCACCTGCTTGAAAATGCCGTCGAGCTTCTCTGTCAGTGACCCAAACATGTGTATCTCATACAAAAGGCTGCCGGGTGCACGACCCCGGCAGACCGAGTGTCAGTCTTGTGATTTCCGGTAAGCGTCGCAAGAGTTTACCAGAGCCAACTAATATATGGATTTGCTGGAAATAGGCAAGGTCTTTATGGAGTTGCGGGGAGTGATTTGCGTACTGTAAGCCGCTGCCCGGTGGTCAGATACAGGATCGATGAGATTAATCTCGGGGCAAGGGGAAGGAGCAATCTCTCGCAACCCTGTGGCTCCGGGCTCAATCGCACCGCAGCAGCCCACTGTTGGAGTTGACGCTTTTCAAAGAATGAGATTGCGTAGAACTTCAGCATAGCCAATATTTGCCAAACAGGCGGGAATGTTAGCTCGT
>WJMS01000239.1 GCA_014727815.1 candidate division GN15 bacterium | reverse complement strand
GCTATACCCTGTGCATCTGCGACATGCACCTGTCGGGTATCGACGGCATGACGGTCGTGGCGCAACTCGAAGGCGAGGATCCCAACCTGCGGTTTATCATCACCGATTCTCTGCCGGATCAACGCTCGGTCGAACAGATCGAACGAAGTGCCTATGCCTACGTGCATAAGCCGTTCGAACTCGACCAGATTCGCGAATTGATCCGACACTTTCTGCAACCGTCAAGACAGCCGCGGTAGGCATGAAGGACGTAAAAAACAAGCAGTTCCGTCTACTGGTCGTCGACGACGAGGACGTCGTCGTCTCGCTGGTCCGCGATGCACTCGAGGACGATGAGGTGGTCCTCGACGGCGCGTTGAGCGGCCGCGAAGCGCTGGCGCTGTTCGAACAGCAGCCGTACGACCTGATTATCACCGACATTCGCATGCCGGGCATGGATGGAATCGAGCTTGTCGCTCATATTCGCGCGAAAAACCCGGAAGTGGCAGTCATTTTCATGACCGGCTACGCCAACCTGAATTCGGCCAAGGATGCCATCAAGCAGGGCGCGTCGGATTATATCATGAAGCCGTTCGAACTGAATGAAATCCGCCAGGCCGTCCGCAAGGCACTTGACCACCTTCGGGAAAGCGCCGAATCCAGTCAGACCAGCCGGCTCAACCATCTCTCCGACCTGAATCAGATGTTGTTTACGGCCAACGACCGACTCTCTCTGATTACTTCGTCGCTGCGGTTTGCCATGATGCATCAGAAGGCCCCCTACGGGTCGATCATCGTCCTCGACGGAGACAACGGCGAGCATTCGTGTGTCACGGTCAATGGTGACGAGGTCAATACGGTCGAGCTTTCGCACGACGCTGCCATGGGCCTGGCCGGCGCCCTGGAACGTTCCCGCCTTGACCGCCCCGCCGTTATCAGTTGCTTCCAGGATCTCGATGCGTTTCGTGACCGTCGCCGCGAACAACTCGCCGAGACGGTGCGACCGGACTGGATGCAGGATGGTATCTCGGCGGTGGCCATCCCGATCCGTCGTGCCGGCAATATCAGTGCCCTGATGTTTCTCGGGTTTCCCGACGATACCGTGACCATTCGTGAAGCTGACCTGACCTTCCTCAGTATCACCGCCAGCCAGCTCGCCATGAGTTGGGAGAACCTGTCGTTGCTGGAAGAAACCCGGCAGGCCTACCGGCGCCTGAAGGAGCTGCAGGATCAGACGATCGAACTGGAGAAGATGGCTACGCGCGGCCAGCTTTCGGCCGAGATCGGCCACGAATTAAACAACTTCCTCGGCGTGGTGGCCGGCAACCTCTCGCTTCTGCAGCATCATTTGCAAAAACGTGAGTACGCAGATCTCGAGCGGTATGTGTCGACGATGGCCGAAACAATTGAGAAAATGAAACGGTTTACCGGCAACCTGATGGACCTGCGCTCGAATTCGTCACAACGTGAGGTCTTGCAGTTCGACAAGACGATCCGTGAAGTGATCGACTATCTGAAACCGCAGAAGCGGTTTCGCGATGTCTCCGTGTTTGTTGCCCGGATCGACGAAGATATCCCGTTCGAGGGCGACTCCACCCAGATCCTCCAGTTGCTTTACAATCTCTTCAATAATGCCGCTGATGCCACCCTTAACTGCCAACGCCGTGAGATCACGGTCCGGGTGGAAAAGAAGCCCGACGAAAGCCGCTTCCGATTCGCGATCAGCGATACCGGGGTCGGCTTCCCCGAGGACGTGCTGCGCAAGGCGTTCAGCGAGAAGTTTACGACCAAGCAAGGCGGCCACGGTTTCGGCCTCGTGGTCTGCCGTCGCATTGTCGATCAACACGGCGGCACCGTGTCGGTCCATTCCAAACCGAACAACGGCGCGACGATCGTGATCGAATTCCCCCTGGCGGTCGGCGAAGCAGTTCCGGCCTGAAGCTGCCGGTCACGCCCACTCTATCAAAGAAATCAAGAACGCTCCGAGAAAACAGCGACTGCGGCAGCGACCGTGCGATCATGACTGATCGACACCAGGCAGTCCAGGCCCCCCAGCTTGTCGGCAACTTCGGGCGCAAAGCTATAGACGGGCTTCCCCCCCGGCTCATTGATTACCTGAATAGACGTGTACGGTGGGCGATGTCCGAGCAGTTCAGCCATCGCCTTGATAGCGGCCTCCTTGGCGGCAAACCGTCCGGCCACAAACTGGGCGCGGTCGCGCCGCCCAGACAGCAACTGCCGTTCCTGTTCACCGAGAATTCGATTGACGAACCGTTCGCCATATTTCGCAAGCGATGCGGCAATCCGTTCCGTAGCAATGACATCAAGACCGATAGCGCGAACCATGTGGTTCCCCGAACATTACAAGTTGTTTAGAAGAATATCATTTTTGTCGCACGATGGCAATGAATACAAAAAAAGTGTTGCAAAGTTAACCGGTCCGACGTACCTAGTGCATAGTAAGAGAGGAGAGTTGGAAGTCATTTGAA
This sequence comes from candidate division GN15 bacterium, assembly GCA_014727815.1. GTDB lineage: Bacteria > Zixibacteria > MSB-5A5 > GN15 > FEB-12 > WJMS01. The sequence continues at coordinate 117 of WJMS01000239.1, read as the reverse complement.
ATTCTCTTACAACTTACCCAATGAAGGTTGTCTCTTCATCGCCGCGTCACCGCCGAGACCTGCCGTACTGCGGCAGCAGCGAAGACTACATGCGAGAAGTGGCTGTAAAAATCCTTT
>WJMS01000238.1 GCA_014727815.1 candidate division GN15 bacterium | reverse complement strand
GGCGCAATCTGCCCGCCGACATAGATCCCGCCGAGCGTCATGCCCTTGAGCGCGAGATTCGATGTTTCCGCGGCGTAGCAGTCGATAAACAGATCGAGCGCCCGCGTCGCCGTTTCATCGGTCCCGGCCAGCGCCTGCTCGATCACCGCTGCCGCCTTGTAGACCGCATGGTCGAACCAATCCGAGCGCTGCAGGCCCTGCGTGTCGGCCAGGAAATTGTAGATCAACTCCAGGCCCGTCCAGGAGATGATATCTTCCGCCTCGACATACTCCTTCTCGGCGTAGACATACTCCCACAACTCCGCCTCGAGCTGATTGCCCGGCGCGAAATCGGCATGGCCGCCCTCCGATGCGTGCGGCCGCGGGAGACCGTCGCTGGCATAGACGATCGCTTCACCCAACCCGCTGCCGGCCGCGATCAGCCCGACATTGCCGAGAGCGTTCGGCTCGCCCAGGTTGAGCGCAAAGAAATCATCGGCGTCGAGATGAGCCAGGCCATGCGCCGTGGCGACAACATCATTAATCAACGTCACCTGATCGAAGCCGAATTCGGCGCGAAGCTGTTCGCCCACGATATGCCAGGGAAGGTTGGTCGGGCTCACCTCGTCGCCGATCACCGGACCGGCCACCCCCAGGCAGATCGTCGTGACCTTCTGCGGCTGCCGTTTCAAATACAGAGAGAGGATCGACTCGAGACTGCGAAACTCCCGACTCGTGAATCGGGATTCTTCATACAGCGAGACCACGCTCGCCTGCTTGTTGACGCGCGCCAGGTCGACCCGATTGGCGCTGATATAACCGGCTAGCATCTACATCCTTTGCGTGAGTGCATCCTGCCAGACACGCCGGAAACCTCTCGGCGCGCTGTATCACGCTACTTATACGTTACGGCCGTCCCCGACGCCGCCACCATCAACATGTTGCTCGAGCCCATGCTGATCGTTTCATAGTCGATATCGACCCCGATCACGGCATTGCCGCCCATCGCCTGCGCCTGACCGGCCATCTCATCGAGCGCGATCTTCTTCGCCTGGGCCAGCTCCTTCTCGTACGCCTGCGACCGGCCGCCGACAATATCGCGAATGCTGGCGAAGATATCCCGGAAGATATTCGCGCCCATAATCGCCTCGCCGCTGACCAAACCGTGATAGCTGGTAATCTGCTTGCCATCGATCGTGTTCGTGGTGGTGATAAGCATGTTCGATGATCCTTGATATTGCATGATGTGTCTACCCTTCGAATCTGCCGTCAGCCGCGCACGGTCTCGTGCTCCAGAATACGCTGGATTCGCTCCGCCACCGAGGCGCCGTCCATCTTGAGCAGCTTGTACAGTTCGTGCGGCTTGCCCGACGATGCGTACACCTCGACCCCGATCCGCGTGATATCCGGCGTATAGCCGTTGTCCAGCAGCGCCATCGACAGTGCCACCCCCATACCGTTTTTGACATTGTGATCCTCGAGTGTGACCACGTGCCGATAACCGCCGATTGCGGCGATATCCTCCGGATGCATATCCGTCCAGTCCGACACCGCCACCAGCGCAATACGAAGTCCCTGGCTGTTGAGCAATTGCCACGCGGCGTACGCCTCGGACATCATGTTCCCCGCGGCCACCAGCACCAGGTTCTCGCCGTCGCGTACAGTATCCATCCGGCCGTACCGGTACACGTAGTCATCGCCGAAATACGGCTTGCCGTTTTCGTCGGGGATGATCCCCAGCTTGGCCCGGCCCATGAAGACCGCGAAATTCCCCGGATGCGACAACACGTACCGCGCAATCCGGTCGGTCTGGTTCGGATCGGCCGGCGTAATCACCTTCCAGCCGAACGTCGAGTTGAGCAGCCCGAAGAAATCGATACACTGGTGCGTCTTGCCGTCCTCGCCGACATTTACGCCGGTATGCGTACAGAACAACTTGAGATTGCCGTGATTGATATCGTTGAGCCGCGCCTGGTTGTACGTCTCATCGACTCCGAACGCGGCAAAATCCGCCCAGATCGAAATTGCGTTTTCGGTCGACAACGACCCGGCCATGGTAGCCGTCGAATGCTCCGTGATCCCGCACTGGAAAAAGTTGTCCGGATACTTCTCGCCAAACGCCGCCGTCTTCACCGACCCGGCCAGATCGCAGTCAAACACCGCTATCGCCAGGTCCTCCCGATCCATATTTGCTTCGGCAACCGATAAGAGTGCTTTCCCCCATGCCGACCGGTTGTCGGTCTGCTCATCGATATCCAGTGTCGTCGGTGTCCCCGGATCAACTTCGGGGAACGTCCGCTCCGGCCGCGAGAACAACGTCGGCGGGCCCTCCAGTCGCTTCTGCCGAAGCGCCTCCAGATCGTTGTCACATCCGCCCAACTCTTCAAACGCCTTCGGCAACAACTCCGGCTTTAGTGCCGCGCCGTGGTACGCTTCTTTGCCCTCCATGAACGACACGCCCTTGCCCATCACGGTATGCCCGAGGATCATCACCGGCGCCGAATCATCCAGCGTCGCCTCACGGAAAACGTCGTACAGCGCATCGAGGTCATGACCGTCAACATCCACCACCCGCCAGCCGTCAGCCTCCCAGGCGGCTTTGATATCGACCCGAAGGATGTCATCGGTCTTCCCGGAGATCTGCAAACGGTTACAGTCAACCCAGGCCGTGATATTGGTCAATCCGAACTTGACCGCCACCCGTCGCGCCTCGCACAACTGGCCCTTCTGCTGCTCACCGTCACCCATCAAGACATAGCTGTGAAAGTTCTGGCCCGACAGCCGCGAGTAGATCGCCTTACCGACCCCGACCGAAAGCCCCTGCCCGAGATTGCCGGTATCCCATTCAATCCCCGGCACCGACTGCTCGACATGCCCCTCGAACGGCGAGCCGCCCTGACGAAACCCGTGCAACGCCGGCGTGATATCGAAAAACCCGACCGCCGCCAGGGCGCTGTAGGCGCCCGGCGAGACATGACCGTGCGAGATGATAATCCGATCGCGATCGTCACGCTTCGGGTCGTGCGGATCAACCCGCGCAAAGTTGTACAATGTCAGCAGTGTCTCCAGCGATGACATAGAGCCGCCCGGGTGTCCCGAGCCGGCCACGGTCGTCATCGTCAGAATGTGGCCGCGCGCCACACGCGCCATCTCGGTAATCCTGTCATGCCAGTCGGCCGACAGTTTCTCTTCTGCAAAGCCGCGCCAGGAATCAAACATGCTCACTACCTTATGCTGCTATTTCAACGCCGAACCTATCGCTCTCGACACTTGGGCGATCCCCTCCGCCGGTTTCCCTTCCACGACAATCACCAGCACCGGCAATCCGCGCTTGATCAACGCCGCCACATCACCCTGCGCCTGGGCCGAAATCAGCGTGCCCAGGTCATACGGCGCCCCGGGAATCTCCAGCCGGCCATACGAGTTCCGACCGAACACGATAAACCGGCCCAGCTCCGGACCACCCTTGTACAACTGACCGATCGAATGCAGATAGCGCGGCCCGTAACCGCGAATCGTCGCCACCCGCTTGCGACCGGCAATCTTCTCCCGTAGCTGCTCGAACTCCTTTTCGGTATTTCGATCCGAGGCAAAGTAACCCAGCAAAGACACATACTCCGGCGGTTTCATACCCGTGAAAAAGCGCTTCAACAACGCCGTCAGGTTTTTCAGATCCTGCTTCCGGTACGCTCGCTCGGTGCCGACCGCCAGAAGCGTCAGCTTTCCAAACGTCGCAATCGGCTCCGGTATCGGCAACTCCCGATCACGCTCATACACCGACAACAACTCCTTTGTGTTGTCCTTGCTCTCCGTCACATTCGGCTCATCGAACGGATTGATCCGAAGATGATACCCCGCCACCGCCGTCGCCGCCTCCCACAGTACAAACTGTCCTCCGAGATCGTCCAGATCGCGCAGCACGATCTCCACCAGCGGTGCGCCCGACTGCGCCAACCTCCGCTTGAGCGCCTCCGACACCGCCGGCTTTTCATTCGCCAGCCGGATATCGACAAACAGTCGATCCGAGCCATACTGCGTACTCTTCAACGCCGGCTCATTGTCGATCGGCACCACGCCCTTCTTCTTCTTCCCGGTCGACTCCGCAATCAACTGCTCCAGCCACGGGATAAACGGCGCCGTCTGTTTCGACGCCAGAAACGTCAGCTTGTCCCTTCCATGCACCGCCGCCGATGCCATCAGCGTTCCCAGCACGTCGGCCGGATTCGTCTCGCCCGTCCGCTCGATCAACAACCGCTGCATGTCGATCGCCCGATCGAGCAGCGCCCGAAGATCCACGCCGCCAAAGTAGCCGGGCACGAGCCCGAAGTACGACAGCGCCGAATACCGGCCCCCGATATCCGTCGGATTGAGAAAGACCTTCCGATACTTGTTCTTCTTTGCAAACGCCTCCAGGGCACTGCCCGGATCGGTGATCGCCACCATGTGCCGACCGACCTGCTTCACGCCGGCATCGGTCAACGCTTGCATGAAGATCGCTTCCTGCGATCGCGTCTCGACCGTGCCGCCCGACTTCGACGCCACAATCCCCAACGCCTTCGTCAGCTTGATCTTCCGAAGCACCCTGCGGATCGCCTCGGGGTCGGTCGAATCAAGCACGTCGAACGACACCAGCTTCCTGTGATTGCCGAACATCAGCGAGAAGACTTCGGGGCACAGCGATGATCCCCCCATCCCCATCAACACCACATGCCGTATCCCGTCCTTGATCGCCTTCTCGCCAAACTGCTCGATCGTGCGAACAGTACGCTTCATCGCCGACGCACTGTCGGTCCAGCCCAGGCGGTTTTTGATCAACGCCTGCACTTTGGTATTCGAAGACAGAACCGAGGCGTCGCGCTGCATCACTCGCGAGGCGACCTCGTTGCGTTCGGCTCGTTTTAGTGCTCGTTCGTAGGGCTTGGTGACTTCTCCGGTCCGGATGCGAAACATTCCCTGTTTCATACCTTCCTGCTTTTCTGATGTGACAATGAATTGACGTGTTTGACCAGCCCCGGCCGATCGTCGCTGGTAAAGAAGGCCGTGCCCATCACCAGGATATCCGCGCCGGCCTCAACCACCCGCTCGGCGTTGGTTCGATCGACACCGCCGTCGACCGATATCTTGGTCGTCAGCGACTCCCGATCGATATGCTCACGCGCGGTCCGGATACGGCCAATCGTATCCTCGATAAACGACTGCCCGCCAAACCCCGGAAAGACCGACATGATCAGCAGCAGATCGAAATGCGCCAGAAACGGCAGCGCCTTTTCGATCGGCATATCCGGATTCAGCGACAGGCCCGGCTGCAGACCCAACTGACGTATCTGTTGGGCGTACGGCAGCGGATCGGGATGAACTTCCAGGTGAAACGTAATCGCATCGGCGCCGGCCTTCTTGAACGCATCAAAATACTTCTCCGGCTCGGACAGCATCAGGTGCGCATCGAGAAAACCATCGGTCAGCTTGTCGATCGTTTTGACGATCCCCGGGCCGTAGGAAATATTGGGGACGAAATGACCGTCCATGATATCGAGATGAAAAAACCTGACCCCGGCGGCGTCAGCGCTTTGTATCTCATCTCCAAGTCGGGAAAAATCAGCTCCCAGAATCGACGGGGCAAGTGTTGCCATGCTGGCAATGTGTGCGATTTGTGCCCGATGCGCAAGTCCCGCCGGTTAAGAATTTCCCCCATTTCAGCAGCCTAACCCAACTGCCCGTCCCCTTTTCACTTCCCCCGCCGAAAGCGCTGTGGAAAAGCTGTGGACTAATCGCGTTCTTTTTGGTTTTTCAGCACGATTCGCGCATTGCGCTGCAAACCGTCAAGCTTCGGCCGTGTCAAGGGCGTCCCCGCCGTCAACTCGAGAAACTCCTCGCGAGTCTGCATCCGAAGCACCCTCCTGGCGTCAACAAACTCCCCCACCCCCTGCTCGTAAGCAAACTCCGGGTGCTGCGTCGGTCGCGAACGACGGTTGTTGTGCGGGCAGGCGATCTGACAGATATCACAGCCGAAAATCAAACTGCCCATGCGGTCGGCCAGATGATCGGGTATTGCCGATGGTCGCTCGATCGTCAGGTACGAGATACACCGACGGGCATCAACCACACCATCTTCGACAATTGCCTCGGTCGGACACTGCACCAGGCACGCCCGGCATTTACCGCACTTGCCGTGATCAATCGCAAAGCGATCATCCGGCGTCAGCTCCAGCGAGGTGACAATTTCGGAAAGAAACAACCAGGAGCCGAACCGTTTGTTGATGAGCATGCTGTTTTTCCCGATATACCCCAGCCCGGCTTTCTCGGCATACGCCCGCTCCAGCATCGGCCCGTAATCCACAAACCACTTGAAATCGACCTCGCCGTCATCAGTCACATGCTTTCGAATGAGCGCGACCAGCGCCCGCGTCTTCTTCTCGATCACCTTGTGGTAGTCCTTGCCCCGGGCATACTTGGACACCCGGCCATGTCCCGCAGGGATCTTGTCGCTGTCGGGGTGATAGTAGTTCAGCGCCAGGCAGATGATCGACCGCACACCCGGCAGCAACCGGGTCGGGTCGGTTCGGCGCTGCGTATCACGCGCCATGTAGGCCAGTTCACCGTGATGCTGCTCGGCCAGCCAGCGTTCGTAGGCTTCCTTCGCCTCAGGGATTACCTCGGGGGTGGTGATCCCGCACAAATCGAACCCGGCCTCTTTGGCGAGACGTTTGATATCGGCAGCGGTTATCATCACGGAAGTTATACGCAGCCGTCCTGCGCGCTGTTGTCCGGGTCGACCGATCCGCCCGGCCTACTTCGACCGCGCCGCCTTCTTGCGCTGGGTACGCCTCTGTTTGCGACCGCGCTTCTTCGAGGCCTGCTTCTTGCGACTCGACTTCTTCTTCCCGGAGGCTCGCTTCTTCTGCTTTTTGACATTGAGGATCGTCCCCCGGCATTTCGGCGACCCGCAGCGACACAGATAGAACTGCTTGAGCTTTTCGGTATACGGCTCATCGAGATCGAAGTTGTAATCGTAAGTCAGCTCCACCCCGGGCTGGATATTCTTGATTGCCTCGATATAAATGCGTCCGTCCTCATCGACCGCTTCGCAGTTGGGATCGCAGGAATGATTGATAAAGCGTGCTTCATTGCCTCCCTGGGCGGCGTCAATCGTCACATCCTCATCGACACTGAACAGGAAGGTATGGTGACGGTCCTGTTCGGAGTCGTCGTACAGCTCATCGACCTCGTCCTCGGTCAACCGCTTGCCGGTATATTCGATAATCCGCTGCCCTTTGCGGATGCGCCGAATCGCAAAACCGCCCTTGCCCTGAATCCCCGAACGCCGCACTGCAAACGGCAG
>WJMS01000237.1 GCA_014727815.1 candidate division GN15 bacterium | reverse complement strand
GATGCCGACGATGTTCTCACACTGGCACAGACGATTCGCGATCTGCCGTCGGTACAGTTCCGCGGACTGATGACGCACGCCGGTCACGCCTACGGCGCGTCGAGCGATCACGAACTGGCCGGGATCGGCCGTGCCGAGGGAGAGCAGTTGCTGACCCTGGCCGAGCATCTCTGCGAGCAGGGTGTCAGTGTCGCGACGATCTCGGTTGGGTCAACCCCCACTGCCCGGCATGTTGTCGCAGTGACCGGCATCACCGAACTACGTGTCGGCAACTACATCTTCAATGACATGATGCAGGTGGCGCTCGGCAGCGCCGAAATCGACCAGTGCGCCCTGACCGTACTCGCGACGGTCATAAGCATGCCCACCAATGACCGGGCCGTTATCGATGCCGGCTCCAAGGCGCTCGGCCTCGACCGGGGCGCCCACGGCAAAGAGAATATCAGGGGCTTTGGTACCGTGGTCGGCCGTGATATGGTCATTAGCCGGCTGTCGGAGGAGCACGGCGTAATCGAGCTGCCCGGCCACGGGCTCGCGCTTGGCGAGCGCGTGCGCATCATCCCCAACCATGCCTGTCCGGTGGTAAACTTGTACGATCGGGCATACCTGGTCGACGGTGAAGCGGTGGTGGAATCTCTGCCGATTTCCGCCCGCCGGCGTTCCATCGAGCCGCCGGCTCAGCGAAGCACATCCAGGTAGAGACGCAGGAAAAAATACCCCAGCACCACTGCGGAGGCCACCAGACGGAGCACCCGCATCCAGCCCGGTTCACGCAGCGGTTGCGGTGTGCGGCCCGCCCGAATCTCTTTGAACACCCCGGCATACGCCACCAGCGACAGTGCGATCATCACCAGCGTCAGGACAGTGAAAAGCCAGATGCCGAACTGGAAGCGGATGACATAGCTGCCCAGCAGGAAAGCGATTGCCGTAAAGGCATACTTGCCGATCAAATTCGAGGGAAGACTCACTGTCCGTCCCCGAAGCAGAATCGCTGCCGCCCCGAGAATCACCAGATCGCGACCGACAATAACCGCCGCCAGCCAGATCGGCAGGTCACGATAGAGAATCAGCAAAATGACAATCACCCCCGCGAATATCTTGTCGGCGATCGGATCGAGAGCGATCCCCAGCGGTGAGACCTGGTTGAGCCGCCGCGCCAAGTACCCATCGAGGCCGTCCGATATCGCTGCCACGATGAAGAGCACGACACATACGACCATCCCGGTCTGATCCTGTCTGGCCAGTCCATAGGCGATGCCCGGCAGGATCAGGATACGCAGGATGCTGAAAAAATTCGGCCAGGTGACGACCGGCTGCCCCATTGCGCGCGTTCCTTCGTTTGGCTGGAGTGAGGGCTGTCGGTAGAAGGTAGCCAGCCGGTGGGGGAGAGGCAAGGTCCTTTCAGTCGGCCGAACGGTCAGCTTTCAGGCGCAGTTGTGCGGTGTATACCGCGAGGGCGCGGGGGCGAATGGTTCCTTGCCAAATCGAAGCAGATTCTGCGTCGACTATCTCACCTTTGGTTTGATTCGGCCAACAGTTCGTTCAGAACCCACGCAGCCGTGTTCTTTGTCGCTCGCGCGCACCTACTTAACCTGGAAAAAATTTCCCAAACTCCTAAAAAGAAAAGCTGTGTGACCGATACTAGTCACACGAGGATGAATCTCACCAGGAGCCCATCTGGAGGGGCTAACGTCCAGCACATAATTGTTGTTGACAGTTTGTTTGTCTAAAATGTCTATTTATCTGGACAAAATAGGTGTTGAAGTTCACATCACTGATCGCAGAGAGGAGGTCTGTGCGTATAGGAGGAAATGCTAAAAGTCCGTTTCGTGGAATGCCTCGAAAGCTAGTACAAAGGAACCGTAATCTCGAGGATTGAGGAAGTATGAAGCTAAAACGTCTCTTTGCAGCGGTCGCTCTGATCTGCCTGCTGGTGACGGGTTCCGCCTGGTCAGCGGTTACCGGCTCTATTACGGGCGTCATTACCGACGCTCAGACCAATGAGCCGCTGATTGGTGTCTCCGTTGCCGTCGTAGGTACGAATCTCGGAGCGGTTACCGACGAAAACGGTAAATACATGATCAACAACGTGCCGGTCGGCACGTACACGCTGAGGATGAGTGCGGTCGGCTTTGGGACGCTCGAAGTCTCGAATGTCGGCGTCTCGGCGGACCTGGCCACGTACCAGGACCAGTCCCTCAGCTCGCAGGCAGCCGATCTCAACAAGACGATCCGGGTAACGGCCGAGGCGCCGCTTGTCGTGAAAGACAAGACGACCACGGTCGATGTCGTCTCGCGAGAAGAGCTGCTCGCCCTGCCTACCCGCGGTTTCGAGCAGGTGGTGGGGATCCAGAACAGTGTGGTCCGGATGAACTCCAACGTCGACATCCGCCAGCGCGGCGGTCGTGAGTCGCTGGCGCAGGGTTCCGAGATTAACCTGCGCGGTGGCCGTCCGTCGGAAGTCGCCTACTATGTCGACGGTTTCTCACAGCAGGACCCGCTGTCCGGTATCTCGACAGCAAACATCAACAATAACGCCATCAAGGAAGTCTCGGTTACCTCAGGCGCCTTCTCGGCCGAATACGGCCACGTCGCCTCCGGTATCGTCAACGTGACGACCAACTCCGGTACCGATGAATTCCACGGCAACGTCGAAGTGGTCTCCGACAATGCGGCCTCGCCGTTCGGCTACGACAGCTTCGACCAGAACTGGTACTCGGGCGACCTCAGTGGCCCGATCCCGGGCCTGGAAAACGGTTACTTCTTCGTCTCCGGCGAGCGGCGCTACATGGGCGACCGTGAGCCCTCGGTCAAGACCAAGGAGATCTACGAAGAGTTCGGACTCGACGAGTCCTTCGATAACCACCATCGGCTTCCCAGCAACTCGTTGAAGGGCTGGTCGTACCAGGCCAAGATCGATTACAACTTCACGCCGAACTTCAAGCTGCAGCTTTCCGGTAACGGGTCGACCGACAAGTGGCAGGAATACCGCCACTACTACCTGAATCCGTCCTTCCCGCAGCAGATCAGGCACGTGCCGTTGTATGAAGACAAGAACCTCGGGTTGAACGCCAAGATCACGCATACGCTGACCTCGGAAACGTTCTACAACCTGTCGGTCTCGTACTTCAACACCGAGCGTAAGCGTGGTGACGGTGTGATTTTCGACGATTATGAAGCCTACGAACGTTCCATCACGAACCCGGAATACGACGATTTCAACCTGTTCCGTGAAGGTAACATCGTTGTCGATACCGCGACCGGCGACACGATTGGCTATGTCCCCTCCTACTGGGCCAACTTCTTCGACCGTCGGTCGTCGTACATAGGCTTCAAGGGTGACATCACCAGCCAGTTGTCGTCGAGTCACACGACCAAGATCGGGTTTGACTTCCAGCGCCACACCGTGCGCTACTTCGAGAACCTCAACGCCACCCAGGGCTTCTCCACCAACCGCGTCAATCGCTACGGGTTTGACGAGAACGGGGAGAGCAGTGACGACGAGGATCTCTTCAACGAAACCAAGAACCCGATCAACCTCGGCCTCTATATCCAGGATCGTTTCGAGTGGCGCGGCCTGATTATCAGCGCCGGTCTTCGGTTCGATTACTTCGATTACAAGGCCCAGCGCCTCAAAAGCGAGACGCTGCCGTTTGGTGAAGATCGCAGTTCGCTCGATCCGGAAGATCTCGAAGACTCCGAGAAGTTCACGCGTTTCTCGCCGCGTCTCGGTATCTCCTTCCCGGTCTCCGATCGGACGCAGATGCATATCAACTACGGTATCTTCTACCAGCGCCCCGACCTGCGGCGGCTGTACACCGGGTATGACTTCCTCGAGGCCCGTGTGACGGCCGGTTCGTACTATCCGTTTGCCAGCCCGAATCTCGAGCCGGAAACGACTACTCAGTATGAAGTGGGTCTCACCCAGCAGCTCGGTGACAACACCGCCTTCGATATCACCGCCTATTACAAGGATGTGAAGGATCTGACGCAGATCTTCCACCAGGGCGCTGATCCGACGGCATATGACTTCTACGACAACACGGACTTCGGGACCGTCAAGGGCGTCGACTTCAGTCTGTCGATGCGTCGGACCCGCAATATCAGCCTGAACCTGCGCTACTCGCTTTCCTACGCGACCGGTACCGGTTCCTATGCGAACTCGCAGTACAACATCGCGTGGAAGAACCCGCAGGGCGTGCCGAAATCGACCAACCCGCTCGATTACGATCAGCGGCACTCGATTATCGGTATCTTCGACCTGCGGACCGGCAAGGGCGAAGGTCCGTTGTTTGCCGGCTTCCGGCCGTTCGAAAACTTCGGGCTAAATGTCGTGACGCAGTTCGCCAGCGGCCTGCCGTATACGCCGATGCAGATTTACGACGGTGTGACGGTGAACGCGGCGGTGCAGCAGATCCCGACCGGCGGCATCAACACCGCCCGCCTGCCCTGGCAGTTCTCGATCGACCTGAAGATGGAGCGTGCCCTCGAGCTCGGTGGCTACCAGCTGGTACCGTACGTGTGGGTACGCAACCTGCTCGACAAGGAGAATGTCGTGGCGGTCTATGAGGGTACCGGTGAGGCGAATACCTCCGGTTACCTGCAGACACCGGAAGGTCAGACGCGGGCGGCCTCGACCAGCGAATCGACGCCGGGCGATGAGTTCGTGTACCGCTATGACCTGGGCCAGAACAACCCGAAGAACTATGCCAATCCGCGGATGATCCTGCTGGGTCTGCGCCTGTCATTCTGAGGGAGAAGGAAGTAAACGATGAAAATAAAACTGTTGAGCTGTGTACTGGCCCTGCTCATTGCGCTGCCATTGATGGCGGCGCCGAGGCTGGACCAGTCCAGAGACGCCGCAACATCATCGATGCAGGTTGACAATACGACGTTTATCGATGCCAACCGTATCCTGATGTTCGTGACCAACCACGGAAACTTCGGCCGCGACCTGTCGGACTACTTCGGCAACGACTACGGCACCTACTGGCCGTTTACGTCGGTCGACCGTATCTTCAGCGGCGCCGATGTTCGCTCGCCGCTCTACGCGGGCGGTCTGTGGGTCGGCGCTACCGACGCCGCGACCGGTGATACGCTGATCATCATCTCGGAGTACTCCGATGAGTACGTGCCGGGTCCGATGGCCGGTGGTACCTTCCAGCCGGACCAGCCGGAGTTCCGGGTCTACAAGCTGTATGGTGACAGCCTCCGGGATAACCCGAACCAGGACTACCTGGACTACATGCAGTACGCCGTGAACCAGGGCGCTCCGACCAAGCTCGACGACAGCGGCAACGTTGTCCCCGACATGCTTGGCGACCAGATGCTCTGGTCGGT
>WJMS01000236.1 GCA_014727815.1 candidate division GN15 bacterium | reverse complement strand
GTCGAAATAGCTCAGGCCGTGGATATCGGTCGGGAAATGCGATGGCACCCAGTCAAGCACCACTCCGATACCATTCTGATGCAGATGATCGACCAGGTACATAAAGTCCTGCGGGCTACCATAACGACTGGTCGGCGCAAAATACCCGACCGTCTGATACCCCCACGAACCGTAAAACGGGTGCTCCATCACCGGCAGAAACTCGACATGCGTGAAGCCCATCTCCTTGACATACGCGGCCAGTTCATGGGCCAGCTCTCGATAATTGAGGTAACGATTGTCCTCTTCCGCCTTGCGCCGCCACGAACCGAGATGGACCTCGTAGATGGAGATCGGCCCTTGCAGCTTGTTGACCTTGTGGCGGTTGGCCATCCAATCGCTGTCCCCCCACTCATACTCGAGATCCCACACACACGAAGCTGTCTTGGGCGAAATCTCCCAGTGATAGGCAAACGGGTCACCCTTATCGGCCCGGTAGTTGTTGTGCCGCGACTCGATATGGTACTTGTAAATATACCCTTTGGTGACTCCCGGAATAAACCCCTCCCACACCCCGGAACCATCCCAGCGGACGGCCAATGGATGGCTGCGTGGGTTCCAGCCATTGAAATCTCCAACGACCGAGACTTGCTCAGCGTTGGGCGCCCAGACCGCGAAGTGGGTTCCCTTGACACCATCTACCTCCATCATTTGCGAACCGAGCTTCCGATACAAACGGTAATGACTGCCCTCGCGAAAGAGGTGGACGTCATAATCGGTCATTTCACCCGTGCCGTAGTGTACGGTCGCGGGGGCTTCGGTGCCGGGTTGAGTCGACTTTTCTGTCTTCGTAGCTTTATTGTGAGCCTTTTGTGGCACGATATCCTCCTGACTCCAAGCGGCTTAGAGTGAAGTCTCCAGAATGTACTCTATTCCCTTGATCGGTATAACAACCCAGTCGGGTCGTGAATTCATTTCATAGCCCAGTTCATACACCGCCTTTTCCAGCAGGAACGTGTGCAACAGTACCCGCAGTTCCCCGGGATCCTCGGGCAGCAGACCGGCATCTCGTACCGTCTGCAAATACGCCTGTAAAAAGACCCCGCCGACATAGCGGTACCAGGGCTCAATCCACGGCTCCAGCAGCGGCCGGTCCTCCGGGCGGCCCGAGGTATGCGCTTCCATCGTCACATGTCCCGCATAATGGAATGATCGGATCATTCCGGCCACATCCTTAAGGGGTGAATGCTTCAGGCGACGCTCCCCAATCGTCCGGGCCGGCTCTCCTTCAAAATCGATTATGACGAAGTCTTTACCCGTATAGAGCACCTGCCCGAGATGGTAATCACCGTGAATCCGGGCTCGCGTGGCGGCAAACTTGTGATCGACGATTGCACGCATCCGGCCCAGAATATCCGGCTCCGCGTTCAGCACATAGCGGGCCGTGTCATGGACACCCTCGGGAAGCTTGCGCATCCCCTTGCTGAGCGTCCCCAGCGTGCGCCGCACAAGCGAGCGCAGTGCCTGGTGCAGCGACTTCTGATACAACAGGGAAAACGCTTCCGGCTTGAACGCCGCATCATCTGTAGCGCCGGCCAGCGCCAGGTGCATCTCTCCCGTCCGCTTGCCGAGCAACGACGTCAATTCGAAATACAACGAGCCGATCGACGAGTGCAGGGTTTCGGGTATATCGGCGATATCTACATCAAACAGTGACGGCATGTCGGTCAGTCGGTCCTCGACGGCATGACCATCGGCCAGCAATCGATCGAAATAGCTGCGTACGACATTGGTCGTGTAGGTCCAGGCATCACCCTCGTTCTCGATAAAGCCCTGCAACAAGCCGACCGTATAGCGTTCATTGCCGCGTGAACGATACTCCAGCGCGCCGGCGAACTCCGGCATGTTGGTGAAACGTTTGCGCTCGGTCAAATGGCGCAGAATCTCATACTCGGGATTGGTCCCCTCATCGGGATGCCGGTACAGCTTGAGAATAAAGGCACGGTCGTAGACGATTGACGAGTTACTTTGCTCGGCCTTCATCGGCCAGGACTCCATCAGGTCACCGTTGGTGGCCAATGCAGTGCGAAGATCACGCCCGCCATACGCGACGAACTCACCGCGCTTGCCCTTGATCTTACGACGGCGCGCAATGGTCGTCAACAGTGACCCATGAAGATTCTTGTCGTAGGTGCTGTCGAAGATAATGCCCTCGTCGCCGGCCACCTTCACCGCGCCGATTACCGCCTGCGGATAATCCTCGCGAATTCGTTCGGCCTCCGCCCCCATCGCGCAGGAGATCGGCAGCACATAGTAGTCCTGACTCTGTTCACTGTAGCTGACATTCAGGATGAGCATGACGGTCTGCTCTGTCCCGGTTGGCAAGACCGCTTCCTCCGCTATCACGACCTTCCGGATGCGACGCGTCTTGGCGCCGAACCAGCGACTGGCCTTCAGGTAGCGCGGCAGGATCTGCTCCTCGAGCCGTTCGCGGGCCTTGCCGCGAAGTACGCCCTGCCAGTCGGCCCGAACCGACAATTCTGGAATAACCCCTTCCTTGTCGACATCGATAAACTGTTCCTCCTTCTGCAGCATCAACCAGTAGTGATTGTGCGGTCCGAGCGTCAGCGTATACGTCTCTTTGCGAATGGCCGGAAAGACATTCTGCGAAAAGACCTCTTCAGGCACGTAGCCGGCGAAATCCTCCAGATCGAGCTCAACCACCTGTGAAAAACGTGACAGGTTGGCCACGACCAGGATCGTCTCATCTTCATATGATCGCACAAATGACAGGATATGCGGATTGTCCGACGAGACATGTTCGAACGTCCCCTGGCTCAGCGACTTAAACCGCTTGCGCATGCCGATCACCCGCTTCATCCACCACAACAGCGACGACGGGTTGCGCTCCTGGTTCTCGACATTGACCGCTTCGAAATGATGTTCCGGGTCAATAATGACCGGCAAAAACAGCTTCTGCGGATTGGCCGTCGAAAACCCGGCGTTACGGTCCGGGCTCCACTGCATCGGCGTCCGCACACCGTTACGATCACCCAGGTAGTAATTGTCGCCCATACCAAGCTCATCGCCGTAGTAGATCACCGGGGTGCCCGGCAGCGAGAACAGCAGGATATTCAGCAGCTCGATCTTCTTGCGATCGCTGCCGAGCAGCGGAGCCAGCCGCCGGCGGATGCCGACATTGATTTTTGTCGCGGGATCGCGCGCATACACCCGGTACATGTAGTCGCGCTCCTCGTCGGTGACCATTTCCAGCGTAAGCTCGTCATGGTTGCGCAAGAACATCGCCCACTGGCAATCCCCGGGGATGTCCGGTGTCGCTCGCAGGATATCGGTCACCGGGAAACTGTCTTCCATGTGCAGCGCCATGAACATCCGCGGCATCACCGGGAAATGAAAGGCCATATGGCATTCATCACCGTCGCCGAAATACGCCGCGGCGTCCTCGGGCCACTGATTCGCTTCGGCCAGGAGCATCTTGTCCTGGTGGTTGGCCTCGACATGCTTCCGGAGCTTCTTCAGAAAGTCGTGCGTCTCCGGCAGATTCTCACAGTTGGTGCCTTCACGCTCATACAGATACGGGACGGCATCGAGTCGCAGTCCGTCGACGCCCATGGCGAACCAGTAGTCGATCAGCTTGAGCAGTTGCTCATGCACATACGGATTGTCGAAATTCAAGTCCGGCTGGTGCGAGTAGAACCGGTGCCAGTAATACGCCTGCGCCACCGAATCCCAGGCCCAGTTCGATGACTCGAAATCCTGGAAGATGATCCGCGTGTCCTTGTACAGTTCCGGCGTGTCGCTCCAGACATACATGTCTCGCCACTTGGTACCGGGCCGTGCCCGCCGTGAGCGCTGGAACCACTCATGCTCGTTCGAAGTGTGGTTCAGCACCAGCTCGGTGATAACCCGGATACCGCGCTGGTGCGCGTCGCGAAGGAAGTCCCTGAAATCGCGAAGCGAGCCGTAGTCGGGATTGATAGTGCGATAGTCGGCAATATCGTAGCCGT
>WJMS01000235.1 GCA_014727815.1 candidate division GN15 bacterium | reverse complement strand
GCGTTTTCGATCGGCTCCTTCTCCGCAAAGGAGACAGCTGTCATTCCGAACACCAGCAGGATTGCCAGAAGAAATGTAGCCATCTTTCTACAGTTCGTCATAATGGTACCTCTCGTTCTCTTTCTGTCTACCTGTCATTTTGTTGATCTTCACAGTAATCTTGATCATCTGCGAATTACCACGTCTGAAATCGAGCATGGGCTCGATACCCCAGGTACGGTTCGGAGTTGCATCATCCAAAGTAATTCGTTGCGTTACAGTACCTTTCATGCTCTGGCCCGACACACACAATGAACCGATGCCGACTGATGGCAATACCATACCGTCGGCAAATGACCAAAACATTTGCAGTGGGAGGCTATAAAAATCTATGCGTAAGAAGACCCGTTAATCGCTAAGCGTAAATATAGTTTAACTTTACGAATTGTCAAGGAATCGCTACTCCAACTACCAACTTTTTTGACAGATTCTTACTCAAACGCATATCGTACGCCAACAAAAACGTACGATCGTGACCGATTCTGACCCATCAAACTGGGCCACACGGCAGGATAGACACGCCGATCAGCATCAAACCGCAGCGGACCTGTCAGTGTGACTGGCCTGATGGCGGAATATAATAATTACGCTTCTTTTTCTTTGGAAAGCAAGTCGGTTAGTGTATGATAGATTGAACGTGCCTGAAAGCCCAGCTCCTGCCGGGCTTTTTCTGAGGAAAAGGACCAGTCGTAGTCGAGCAGTCCGACCAGATCGGGATAAAATTCCAGGCGTCCTTGTCCCCGCAGACGGGCCAGCGTTGCCGATACGCGGGCCGCGAGATTGATGAGCGGGCGGGGAATCCGCACCAGGTGGGGGGTGCGGCCGATCATGTTGGAGACGGTCAGGACCAGATCGCGGGCCGGGAGGTTGTCGCCGGCCAGGATATAGCGCTGGCCCGGTCGGCCCTGTTCCAGAGCTGCCACGACGCCAGGGGCAACATCGCGTATATCCACCAGATTGACGATATTGCTGAAGTCTGGGACCAGATGGCGCTTGAAGTAGCGGCTCATTCGGGAATCGGGTGACCGGCCGGTCGCTTCGGAGATAATAATCGACGGATTGACCATGATCAGTTCCGGGGCATCCTGATTGGCCTGTCGCGCCTGGATCAGCTCCAGTTCGGCGGCGCGTTTCGTCATGATATAGGGGATACGCAGGTGGTCGAGATTGAATTCATGCTCCTCGGTGAGTGGATCGAGCGATGGTGCTCCGACGGGAGCATCGCTGAGCGGTCGTGCTCCCACGGCCGCAACAGTCGATACGTGGACGAAGCGGCGCACCCCTTCCCGCCGGGCCGCCTCGTACATGTCGGCGGCGCCCATGACGTTGACCCCGGTGAACTGGGTCAGCCGATCGCCCTGGAAGCTGACCAGCGCGGCGGTATGGATAACCCCGTCGATTCCTTCCATCAGGCGCAGCAGGGCCGGGCGGTCGCGGATATCGGCCACCCGCTTTTCCAGCCCGAGCTCATCGATCCGGGTCGTGTTGGAGTTCTCCCGGACATGACAGACGGGCGGGCAGTTGCGGGCGACCAGTTCTTCGACGACGGCCGAGCCGAGGGCGCCGGAGGCGCCGGTGACGAGTATCTTTCTGTCGGTTAGTTCCATCTATCGGTGTATCAAATGGTAGCAGGCGTCCACTCGTTCCCTATATTAGGTTACACGAGCGACAATGACAACTCTATTGATCAAAACGGTTTGGATATGAAATCGGTTCTCCGGCGGCTGTGGGCGGGTTGGAAGCGGATTGCCCTGAAGATCGGGCGATTCAACACGATGGTCCTGCTGGGCCTGTTCTATTTTCTCATCCTCTCCCCGCTCGGCGGGCTCTTCCGTCTGTTCGGCTGGGATCCGCTGCATCGACGTCGGGGCAACCGGTCGACCAGCTGGCAGGCGGTCGACAACGGCTCCCCCGATCTTGAATCGCTTCGACGGCAGAGTTAGCCTATGCAGATCCTCGGGATATCCTGTTTTTACCATGATGCGGCGGCGGCGATTGAGATCGACGGCCGCCTGGTCGCGGCGGCCTCCGAAGAGCGCTTCAGCCGGATCAAGCACGACCCCGAGCTGCCGGTCAATGCCGTCCGGTACTGTCTCGAGCGGGCCGGCGTGGCGATCAATGACCTCGACTACATCGCCTTCTACGACAAACCGTTCACCAAATTCGACCGCATCCTGGTCGGCTACATGGCCGAGCCGTTTCGCTCGGCCAGAGCATTTTTGACCGCCATGCCGATCTGGCTTCGCCGCAAACTCTTCACCGAATATGTCATCCACAAAGAACTGGATTACGATGGTGACCTGCTCTTCGTGCCGCACCATCTCTCCCATGCCGCCGGGACGTTTTATTCGTCGCCGTTTGAGAAGGCGGCGATCCTGACGGTCGATGGGGTCGGGGAATGGGCGACGGCGTCGTATGGTGTCGGCGATGATACCCGGGTTCGACTGCTCCGCCAGATGAACTACCCGCATTCGGTTGGTCTGCTCTACTCAGCCTTTACCTACTACCTCGGTTTCCAGGTCAACTCAGCCGAATACAAGGTGATGGGTCTGGCGCCGTACGGCGAGCCGAAGTACGCCGATCTGATCGAACGGGAGCTGGTGAGGGTCTTCCCCGACGGATCGATTCACCTGAACCTGAAGTACTTTGCGTACCAGCACAGTCTTCGCATGACCGGCCGGCGGTTCGAGAAATTGTTCGGTCAGCCGCGACGCGAACCGGAATCGCCGACCGACAACTTCCATGCCGATATTGCAGCATCGATACAGGCGGTCACCGAGAAGATTGTCCTGGCTATGGCCGCCCATGTACGTACCGAAACAGGCGAGCGCGACCTGTGCCTGGCGGGCGGCGTGGCGCTCAACTGCAAGGCCAATGGCTTGCTGCTGCAAAAGCACCTGTTCGATCGGGTGTATGTGCAGCCGGCGGCGGGCGATGCCGGCGGAGCGGTGGGGGCGTGTTTGTATGTCGAGCACAAGCTCAACGACACGCCGCGTTACGAGCAGCCGTTCTTTTCGCTGGGGCCGGCGTTCCCCGATAACGATATCCGGGCTTTTCTCGATTCGCATGAGATTCCGTACACGGCTCCGGTCGAGACCGACTTGGTAGCTGCCGTGGCCGATGCCCTCGCTGAAGGGAAGATCATCGCGGTGTATTACGGTCCGATGGAGTTCGGGCCGCGGGCGCTTGGATTCCGGTCGATCCTGGCCGACCCGCGCGACAACCGGATGAAGGAGCGGATCAACGCTGCGGTGAAATACCGCGAGCCGTTCCGGCCGTTCGCCCCGGCTGTGACCGCCGAGCGGGTGGGCGAGTATTTCGACTGCGACGGCTACTCACCGTACATGCTTTTCAACTTCACTGTCCACGAGGAGAAGCGCGGGCTGATCCCGGCGGTGACGCATATCGATGCCTCGTCGCGGCTACAGACGGTTCGCCGCGAGGACAACGCCCTGCTGTACGATCTGCTTCAGGCGTTTGAGCAAAAGACCGGCGTGCCGGTACTGCTGAACACATCGTTTAATCTTCGCGGCCACCCGATC
>WJMS01000234.1 GCA_014727815.1 candidate division GN15 bacterium | reverse complement strand
GCTGTAGGGGAAGCTACCAGCCAATCGAGCCGCCGAACTGGAGATCGATCACGCCGTAGCCCTTGTGTCCGTAGTATTTGTTGTCAGATTTCACAATCATGAGGTAGGATCCCGGAGGGCCATTCGCTATCCGGACGTTCTTAAGCTTATTGTATGGAAACACCAAGTCGACTGGATCACTGGGGCCGAGGATTCGGAGGATCGGCCACTCATCTTCATTCACGAGCAACAGTCGGTAGCCCTCAAAGTCAGTCTTGAGCGTGTCGAGCAAGACCGCACCTTCCGCTAACCCGCCGCTTTTCTCCATCAGCTTGAAGAAGTCCTTTGGATTTATGATTAGATCGTACCACTCAAGTCGTGAGTTTTCCGGTGGGCCATGCTCGCTTACGTTGTGTCTGACACAGGCGTTGTAGCCTTGCGCGTAGGCCTCGATTTCATCGGTAACGATACAGGAAAAGTTCCCGATTACCGGGAGACCATATTCAGAATCGATGCCCTGGGGCTTCTCAGGACTCGGGAGTCCACCGACCCGAAAAAAGGCGGCTCTCCCGGCAGCTATATCGGCCGTGGCATGATTCCAGCCTTCATGATAGACGCGCTGTGAATCGTGCCGAATTTCCGAGAGAACGATCGAGTAGTTCGAGCGTGCGGACCGTTCGGTGACCTCTATGAGCAGCTCAGATGTGTCGAAGTCGGGGTGTGAAGCAGACAGCCTGTAGGTACCCGTTGCAACATTCTCAAACATGAACGCTCCAGTGAAACCGGACTGCGTCCGAAGCTGGAGTTCGACGAGCTCAATGGTGGCGCCGATGATCCCCTCGTTTGAGGAGGAGTCACTGACTGTCCCAAAGATGCTGACTGTCTCTCTTGCTTCCGCAGAATCGACCACCATACCGGAGATCACGGCCGGCGGAATGATGCTTTCATCGGGCGGGCCAACACAGCCCACCATCACGCCCAGGGTGAGGGTCGCGGTCAGGACTGTGGCAAAGACATCTTTCACGTATTGCATCCCCCGTGTGTGGATATCTACTTCAAAGACGATACTAACCCCATTTCCGTCAACAGCTTTTCAATTCGCCCAAAATATGATTGAAAATCTCCCCCAAAGCGCATATCTAGAGTGCGGGATGCCTGAGCCATACACACCCTAACGCACGGTTGGAATACGAGCTACTACCACCATGAAATTCGCAAACTTCGTCCATCTCCATACCCATAGCCAGTACTCGCTGCTCGATGGCGCCTGCCGGCTCAACGAGGTGATCGAGCGGGCTAAAGACCTCAAGATGCCCGCCCTGGCCATCACCGACCACGGCAATATGTTCGGCGCGGTCGAGTTCTACAAAAAAGCCACCAAAGCCGGGATCAAACCGATTATCGGGGTCGAGGCCTACTGCGCCGGCGGCAGCCGGTTGGACAAAAAGCCCTCGAGCGAGTATCCCGACGGCGGCTTCCACCTGATTCTGCTGGCCAAAAACAATACCGGCTATGAAAACCTGATGAAGCTCTGTTCGACGGCCTATCTCGACGGCTTCTACCATCGTCCGCGGATCGACAAGGAGGTCCTGCGCCGGCATGCCGAGGGGCTTATCGGCACCTCGGCCTGTCTCAAAGGCGAAGTCAACTGGTACCTCTTCCAGGGGAAAGTCGATGAGGCCGTTGCGACTGCCCGGGAGCTTCGAGACATATTCGGTGAGGGTAACTTTTATCTGGAAATCCAGAACCACGGGCTCGAGGCGGAGATCGAGAAGATCCCGAAGATGGATGCGATCTCGCGCGAAACCGGTATCCCGCTGGTCGTCACCAACGACTGCCACTATCTCCGGCAGGAAGATGCCGAGGCGCATGACGCCCTCTTGTGCATCCAGACCGGCAAGCAGGTTGATGATGAAAAGCGGATGCGCTACAACACCGACCAGATCTATTTCAAGTCGGCCGAGGAGATGGAGCAGGTCTTTGGCGATTTCAAACCGGCCATGGAAAACACCCTGCGGATCGCCGAGGAGTGCAATGTCGAGATCGAGATGGGCGAGCTGAAACTCCCCATCTTCCCGATCCCGAAGCCGTTTAAAAAGCCCGACGAGTTCCTGCGCCATCTCTGCGAAGAGGGACTCAAGCAGCGTTACGACAAGGTTACCGAGCAGGTCAAAAAGCGGCTCGACTACGAGCTTGGTGTTATCAAGGAGATGGGCTACGCCGGCTATTTCCTGATCGTAAAGGACTTCTGCGACTATGCCCGTTCGCAGAAGATTCCGGTCGGGCCGGGACGCGGCTCGGCCGCCGGTTCGCTGGTTTCCTACGCTCTCGGCATCACCAATATCGATCCGATCAGATTCGAACTGCTTTTCGAGCGCTTCCTGAATCCGGAACGGGTCTCGATGCCGGATATCGATATCGATTTCGCCGACCGCGGCCGCGATAAGATCATCAAGTACGTCATCGAGAAATACGGCAAGGACAATGTCTGCCAGATTATCACGTTCGGAACCATGGCCGCCCGGGCGGTGGTGCGCGATGTTGGCCGGGTACTGGGCATCCCCTACGGTGAGGTTGACAAGATCGCCAAGATGGTGCCGATGCAGCCCGACATGAATCTGGAAAAGGCCCTCAACCAGGTGCCCGAACTGAAAGAACTGGCCGAATCCGATCCTCGGGTGGAAAAGCTGCTCAATTACTCGCAGACCCTGGAGGGCCTGGCCCGGCATTGCTCGACCCATGCCGCCGGGGTCGTTATCGCGCCGTCGGCGCTGACCAACTATGTTCCGCTTTTCAAAGGGTCGAAGGACGAAATCACGACCCAGTACGATATGAAGATGGTCGAGGAGATCGGCCTGCTCAAGATGGACTTCCTCGGCCTTCGCACCCTGACCGTGATCGATGACGCCCTGCGGATGATCAAGGAGAACATCGGTGAGGAGATCGATATCGATGCGATCGGGCTGGAGGATCCCGAGGTCTTCAAGCTTTTCGCCCGCGGTGAAACGACCGGTATCTTCCAGTTTGAATCGCCCGGTATGCGCGAGTACCTGCGCAAGCTCGAGCCGACCACCTTCACCGACCTGACGGTGATGAACGCCCTCTACCGTCCCGGGCCGCTCGACTCCGGTATGATCGACACGTATATCCGCCGCAAGAAGGGCGAGGAAAACGTCTCCTACCTGCATCCGCAACTGGAGCGAATCCTGGGCAGCACCTACGGCGTGATTGTCTTCCAGGAGCAGGTGCTCAAGATCGCCAACCGGCTGGCCGGCTACTCGCTCGGCAGCGCGGATATGCTTCGCAAGGCGATGGGGAAGAAGATTGCCGAATTGATGGCCGAGCAGAAGAAGGCTTTTCTCGAAGGTACCGCCAAGAACGAGATCGACAAGAAGACGGCTGAGGAAATCTTCCACCAGATCGAGACGTTCGCCCGCTACGGTTTCAACAAGGCCCATTCGACCTGTTACGCCTATGTCGCCTACCAGACGGCCTGGCTGAAGGTGCATTATCCGAAGGAGTTTATGGCGGCCCTGATGACCTCGGAAATCACCGACTCCGATCGGATCAATGTCTTCCTCGAGGAATGCCGTCGGCTCGATATCCCGGTGCTGCCGCCCGATGTCAATGAATCGGGAATCGACTTTACGGTGGTCGAGGGGATCATTCGGTTTGGCCTGCGCGCGGTCAAGAATGTCGGCGAAAGTCCGGCCCGGGCGATTGTCGAGGAGCGGGAAAAGAATGGCGCGTATGCCGGGCTCGATGACCTGGTCAGCCGGATTCCTCCCCGAATGATGAACCGTCGGACGCTCGAGTCATTGATCGCGGCCGGCGCCTGTGATTCGCTTGAGGGAAATCGGGCGCAGAAAATGACGGCGGTGGAACCGATGCTTGATTTCGGGCATCGGGTCTTCGCCCAGCAGTCGAGCCACGACCTGTTTGCCGCCGCCGGCAGCGAGGTGGCCCGGGTAGCGCCCAAACTGGAGGAAATCCCGGAGTGGTCGACCGCCGAGTTGCTCAACCGGGAAAAGGACATGCTCGGTTTTTATGTCTCCGGGCATCCGCTGGACAAGTACCGCGATGAGTTGGCCTGTTTTACGACTGCCACGAACCAGTCGCTGGCCAGTGTTGCCGATGGGCGGGAAGTGACGGCCGGGGGGATTGTGACCGAGGTCAAGAAGATGACCGACAAGAAGGGCAACCTGATGGCGTTTGCGACTATCCAGGATTTCACCGGCCAGGTGGGCCTGCTGCTGTTCTCGCAGACATTCGATAAGACCAAAGAGTTCATCGAGATAGACCGAATCATCCTGGCCACCGGCCGGGTCTCCACGCGTGAGGGGGAGGCGCCCAAAATCATTGTCAACGAGGTGGTTCCGCTCGATGGCATCGCGGAACGATTCAATTGCCAGCTGGTTATAAAGGTGGACGCGGATTGTCCCGAATCTATGATAGATAAGGCGTTAGAATCGCTGGCAGCATCCCGCGGCAACGCGCCGGTTCTCTTGGCGGCCCGGGAAAACGGCTCAGAGGTGTATATCAAGTCGCGCAAGTATTCCGTGGAAGCCAATTTTGAGCTGGTCAGCCGGCTCAAGGAAATGCTCGGCGATTCGGCCGCGTATCTTCGCCCCCTGTCAGGGCGCGAAAGCTGATTTTTTCCGAACCATTTTCGGGCTGAGACCATCTAATATTAGGTATGGAAAGAGGACACGACAAGCTGGAGAATACCATGTGGCGAAACGCTCTTCTGACACTCACCCTGGCCCTGTTGCTGGCCGCGCCGGTTTTTGCGGACGATGATTCCGGCGAGAAGCAAGCGGCCGAAACAAAGGCCGATTCGATCGAATGGCTGACCTTCCCGGAAGGTCTGGAGCGGGGCAAGGCCGAGGACAAACACGTGCTGATCGATTTCACCGCCTCCTGGTGTGGCTGGTGCAAGAAGATGGACAAGACGACTTTTGCCGACTCGGCCGTGATTGCCGAGATCAATGAAAACTTCGTCCCGGTCAAGGTCTGGGGCGATTCGGATGACATGCTTGAGATCGACGGCTACAAGATCTCCGAGAAACAGCTCGCCGTCTCCGAGTTTAATGTCCGGGGCTACCCGGCTTTCTGGTTCATCTCGCCCGAGGGCCAGAAGATCGGACCGCTGCCGGGCTACCAGCCGGCCGAGCAGTTCATGAAGGCGCTTGATTTTGTGTCCACCCGTGAATATGAGAAGCAGGACACGAAAAGCGGCGACGGTGACAAGTAGCCGTGCAATCGACACCCCTTGGGAATGACAAAGGACACGCAATAATGCTCAGGAAGTTTACGCATCTTGTCGCTTTGCTGACCGCCGCCTTCTTGATTTACTCGTGCAGTGGCAGCGGTGATGATTCCGCCCAGTCTGCTACGACCGGCGATGCTTCGGCGCAGCAGTCGCAGTCATCGGCGGAGACCGCCGGCCCCGAGGTTCCGCAGTTTGCGGCGTATGATCTCGATGGTACCCTGCGGCAGTCATCGGAATGGATCGGCCAACAGCCGGTCGTGCTCAATTTCTGGGGCACCTGGTGCCCGCCCTGCCGCCACGAACTCCCCGCTCTCAAGCGGCTGTATAGCGAGTATCGCGACCAGGGCGTGGAGATTCTCGGCCTGGCGCTGGACTGGAAGGACAATGCCGGAACGGTCCGCTCATTTTCCCGGGAGAATGAGTTACACTGGCAGATGCTGATGGTTGACCGCGATACGTTCGCCGATTACCGTGGCACCGGGGTGCCGACCACGTTTTTCCTGGATGAGAACGGCCGGGTGGTGGAGATGTTCATCGGCCCGCGCAGTTACGAGGAATTCAAGGTAGCGTTCGAAGCGATCATCTGATTCCGAAGAGATGTTTCTAATCATGTAGGGCATGTTTGTCTTCAAACATGCCGTCTTCTCAAACCAGCTTGATGGAGCCATGGCACGTGTGCGGACCAACGTGCCCTACGAATCGTCTACGCTGCCGCACCGCCCGATTTGGACGCATCCGACTGATACATCCGCACCATCCAGAAGATCGTCCCGAGCGCAATCACGAAGAACACCAGGAAAACCAGGAAGATCGACCAGTCCGGCCGGACCGCCATGCTCGCCGGATCCCAGTACTCCTCCAGTCGCACCACCCGCACGTAATGCCGGTTGATCACCATCCCGATCAGCGACAACACGAGTGTAATCAGTGCAGGCGTGAACTGTCTCCTGAAGAAAAAGTGCAGCGAACCAACCGACAGGATGATCGCCACCAGCAACACCCACACCGCCGGTGTGCGCATGTACGCAATCAGGTAATCGCCCATGGTCATGATATAGGCGAGTCCGGCTATGGCTGCGCCGATCACGCCCCACAGATACCAGGTCCGTCCGGCCTGATACGCCGG
>WJMS01000233.1 GCA_014727815.1 candidate division GN15 bacterium | reverse complement strand
TATCGTCGTGCGCGAGACGGCCGCGGAGCCCGCGTCCGGGCGCTCTTGTTGCAACAGGCGATAGCCCGTCACCGCGTCTTTCTGCAACAGGACATGAAGAAGCCGCCAGGCGAGGCTGCCTGACGGCCACTGTTTGGATTCTGCTGCCAACTTTACCGCTCCTGCACGGAGAGTCGGGCCGTTAATCCAGCCTTACCGTTCGGCCGGTGGTCCCGGATGTGACGGCAGGGTTTGGGGATCGGTCTCGAGGCGGTTCAGAATATTCCGGATGCCGGCATCGAGTTGCGGGTCGGCACCGGCGGCCCGTTCGCTGGGCCCGTTGGCGACCTCCATGTCGGGTGAAACGCCTTCATTCTCGACGACCCACTCGCCTTCGAGGTTGAACATTCCAAACTCAGGCACCATGTTGTAGCCGCCATCGATCAGTCGCCTTCCGCCGCGAATGCCGACCACTCCGCCCCAGGTGCGTACGCCCATGAGCGGGCCGAGATCATACTGACGGAACATGTAGGGGAAGATGTCCCCGTCGCTGCACGAAAACTCGTTGTGCAGGGTAACCATGTGAGCCAGTATGCCGGAGCCGGGGGAGCGATCGTAGCCCATATTGCGCGAGTTACCCATTGCGACCACTTTCTTGCGGAGGCGATTCAGAATCAGGTCGGAAACGAAACCGCCGCCGTTGTAGCGGACATCGAGGATGATTCCCGGCTTACGCAGCTGGTGGTAGAACATCTTGGTGAAGCGGGTGAGGCCGAAACCGCCCATGTCGGGGATGTGAATGTAGCCGATCTGCCCGCCGGAGACCGAGTCGACATACGCTTTGTTTCTTTCCACCCAGTTGTAGTAACGCAGGTTGTTCTCGGAGCCGATCGTCTTGATCGTCACTTCGCGGGCGCCATCCATAGTTGGCCGGTCATTGACGGTGATGGTAACCAGGCGGCCGGCGGTGTGTTCGGTCAGTGAGTACGGGTTGACATCGGCCGTGATCTCCTCGTCGTTTATGGCCAGCAGGTAATCTCCCTCGTTCACTTCGACACCCGGTTCGGTCAAAGGAGAGCGGAGGTCTTCATCCCAGTTTTCGCCCTTGAGGATGCTTGCGATGCGAAGGCGATTGCTTGCCGGGTCGACCTCGAAATCACAGCCAAAGAGGCCGACCTCGCTCGAACCGGTCGAGGGCCGGTCGCCGCCGCCGGTGTACGTGTGCGAGCAGCAGAGTTCGCCGATCATTTCTCCGATCACGTAGGTCAGATCGTAGCGGTTGGCGGCGTGTTTGACGAGAGGGGCATAGAGTTCGCGCATCGCCTCCCAGTCGACCCCGTGCATGTTGGGATCATAGAAGAAATCCCGGTTCATGCGCCAGGCCTGGTCAAACATCTGCTGATATTCCTCGCGGCGATCAACCTTGACTTCCATGTGGGCCAGGCTGACCGAGGCATCATCGAATGAGGCTTTGGAACCCCGAGTCGGGACGATCGAGTAGCTTCGGCCCTTGCGGATCAGCATTTTCTTGCCGTTGGCCGTGAACGCGTAGCCGGAGACACCGGAGGCGAAGATATGGTCTTCTTCTTCGTCGATATCATACTTGTGCAGCTCGGTATCATCGCCGGCCACCTTGCCGCGCAGACCGTACAGTGGGTACGAGCTGTAGAAGACGGCGCCGGAGATAGCTGCCAAGCCACCGTAATTGCCGGTCGGCAGATCAAATGCAACCTGACGGTCATAGATACCGTCGAAATCGATCTCTACGGGAGAGACCCCTTTGTCGGTGTCCTTGCTCTTCTTCTTGTCGCCGCCGTCATCATCATCCGCATCCTCATCGTCGTCATCCTTACCGTTGACCGCGACTTCATCGTTTTCCGGTGCAAACGGTGATTCGGTATCGGCCTGCAAGAGGATGAGGTAAAGGTTGGTCATCGCCTGGTTGACGAACTGGAATTCGTAGTTGGAGAGGATCGGGTTGAATTCTCGACGTGACAGGAAGTAGAGATACTTGCCATCGGGGTCAAACACCGGTGAGTAGTCATCGGTCAGGCCCGGAGTGACCTGGTGGATGCGGTCTTCTTCGAAGTCGTAGAAGAAGATGGCCGTGATGTTGTTGTCGAGGTCCTTGGAGTAGGCGACGTACCGGCTGTCGGGCGAGAAAGAAAAGCTGCGGATTTCGTTGCGCATGGCCTGGTCGATCAGCTTGACCGTGCCGTCCTCGATTTCGACCGAGTAGACGGCCAGATTCTTGTCGGAGAAGACGACGCGTTTGCTGTCCGGTGACCATTTCGGAGCGTAACGCCAGCAGTAGCCATCGGTGGTCAGCCGTCGTTTCTCACTGCCGTCGTGCGCGTACAAGAACAACTCGTCTTCGCCGGTTTCATCGGAGACAGTGACAATCCACTTGCCATCGGGTGACCAGGCCGGATAGCGTTCGTTGGCATCAGAGCTTTCGGTCAGATTGCGAGTGATGCCTTCCTCGGCCGGCACCGTGAACAGATCGCCACGGGCCCGAAACAGCGCCCGTTCGCCATCGGGGGAGATGTCGAAATCGGCAACGTCGTTGGATACGCTGACAAATTCCGGTCGCATCCACGGCCGGTCGGTGGTCAGATGTATTTCAATCCTGGTGATCTCTTCGGATGGCAACTCCATAACATAGAGGTAGCCGCCTTTTTCGAAGACGATCGCATCGGGGCCGAGCGATGGCCAGCGTATATCGTAGTCGGTGAAGTTTGTGACCTGTCTGGTTTCACCGGTGGCCGTGTTATAGCAGTAGAGATTGAGGCGGCCGGTACGATCGGAGTTGAAGTAGATGCGGTCCCGATACCACATGGGCATGTTGTCGGTGCCGCGCCAATCAGTAATCTTGACTGCCTCGTTGCTATTGAGGTCGAAGGTCCAGACATCCTGGGCCATGCCGCCCTGGTAACGTTTCCAGGTGCGGAAGTCTCTAAAGATGGGGCAGAAGGCGACTTTGTCGCCGTCGGGCGACAGCGACGTGAACCCCGCGGCGGCCATCGGCAGCGGTTCCGGCAGGCCGCCCTCACGGTCAACGAGATAGATCCGGCCTTCCCAGGCATCCATAGCCTCTTTGCGCGACCGAAACATGACTTTGCTGCCGTCGTGTGACCAGCCCATGACGATATTTTCCGGACCGTGTCGGGCGGCCAGGCCCTGGTGGGCGGGGTGCCAGGTCAGGCGAGTCGGTTCGCCGCCGGTCAAAGTGGTTACATAGACGGCCTGGTCACCGTCATATTGACCGGTGAAGGCGATGGTGCCGCCATCGGGGGAGAACTTCGGAAACAATTCGAGCCCCTTATGCGAGGTGAGGCGTATTGCCTGTCCGCCGGTTCGGGGGGCGGTATAGATATCGCCGGCGTAGACAAACGCCACGCGATCGGTGTGAATGTCGGGGAAGCGAAGCAACCGTGCTTCCTCGGCCAGCGCGCTTGCGGCAAGAGTGGCCAGCGCGACCAGGAGAATCAACCGTTTGAACATAGAACCTCCGCACGGTAAGATTGGGGAATGTATCTGCCTAAGAAATTGGGGGATCTCGGGCAAGTCAAAGAAAAACCTCGTTCGCCGGGGTGTAGCCATTA
Source organism: candidate division GN15 bacterium (assembly GCA_014727815.1). Taxonomy (GTDB): domain Bacteria; phylum Zixibacteria; class MSB-5A5; order GN15; family FEB-12; genus WJMS01. The sequence continues at coordinate 11,263 of WJMS01000233.1, read as the reverse complement.
TGGAGTCGGTGGGCATTATTCCCTGTACGGAGGAAAGTGTTAGCGAGTTGCTAGAAATCCGGAGCGGCGTCCGTCACACGATCGTTGGTCTCTTCTATCTGATTGCAGCAACGATTGTTATGTTCTATCGTGGGGGACGGAGCGGGAGCGGGTGATTACCTTCTTTAGCTTGCCCGCCCCAGGGGCTCACCCTATATTCGTTCGAGTTTGCGAGGGGAGTGCACGACCACGTGCAGGGCGCTGAAACCAAAGCTATCAAACAAGATATGAGCAGGAATCGATATCGGATATCCCGCCGTTTCATTGTCGTTTTGGCAGGGCTATACCTTGCCATAGCCGGCATGGCTGCCGCACAGCCGGAGCACCCGTTCGGGGATACGATCGTCGTGAGCTTCGTCATCGATGGTCCGGGCGAACAAAACGAGCTCATCGCCTCCACCTTTATCGATGAAATCACGGCGCTGACGCGGGATGAGTTTGCGGTCGTTTTCCCCGAGGAGCGTCGCTATCTCGGTGACTGGACGGTCGGCTCGATCGAGCAGGCGATTGGCGCTGCTTTCGAATCACCGGAGGTTGATGTGGTGGTGGCGCTGGGTGGGATCGCGTCGTATCTGCTGGCTATCCGTGAGGAACATCCCAGGGTCAGTATTGCACCGTTTGCGATCGACATCGAATGGCAGCAGTTACCGTTTGAGGGACCGGGTAGTGGCGAGGAGAATCTCAACTACTTGATCTCGTTGCCCGACGCCAGCCGGGGCGTGCGCAAGTTCCATGAGATCACGCCGTTCGAGCACCTGGTGCTGGTGAACTATCGGCCGTATCATGAGGCTTTCCCGCTGAATACACAGTTGCTGCAACTGGGGCAGGCGATGGGGTTCGAAATGACCCTGGTGCAGGCGGACAGCTCGGCCGCGGATGTGCTGACGAGGCTGCCGGAGAACGCCGATGCTGTGTACGTTCTGCCGCTGTTGTTCGCCTGGTCGGAGAGCGAGGTGCGAGCGCTGGCGGAGGGGTTCAAGGAGCGCGGGCTGCCGTCCTTTTCCTACATCGGTCGTGACGAGGTCGAACTGGGTTTTCTGGCCGGACTTGGGCGCAAGGTGAGTTTCACACGACTCGCCCGCAGGGTAGCGCTGAATTTCCAGCGTGTTCTGCTTGGTGATCGGCCGCAGGATTTGCCGGTAGACTTTTCGCAGCGCGAACAATTGACGATCAACATGGCTACGGCGCGGGCGATCGGCATCTTTCCGGACTGGGCGATCATGACCGAGGCAGAGCTGATCAACGAGCGCCGGAGCGAAACCGGCCGGATGGTCACGCTTCGCAGTGCAGTCACGGAAGCGCTCGAGGCTAACCTGTCGTACCGGGCCAACCGGTTTGAGGTGGCGGCCGGTGCGGAGACAGTCGGTCAGGCGCGAGCGAATCTGTTGCCCCAGATGGATGCCTCGTTGCAGGGGGTGGTGATCGACAAGGAGCGGGCCGAGAATCAGTTCAGCACGCAGGCCGAGCGGACGCTGACCGGATCGCTGCGACTGAGCCAGGTACTGTATTCTGATGAAGCGTGGGCCGGGTATACTAGCGAGCAGCGGTTGCAGGCGCGTCGCGAACTGGCCCGGGAGACACTTCGGCTGGATATCATCCTCGAGGCAGCCAGCGCGTATCTCAATGTTCTGCGGGCGCTGACGCTCGAGAATATCCAGAAGAACAACCTGCAGTTGACCCGGTCTAACCTCGAGCTGGCCCGTACACGGCGGGCGATCGGTCAGTCGGGACCGGGGGAGGTGTATAGGTGGGAGTCACAGATCGCGACCAATCGCAAGGACGTGGTCGATGCAACGGCTCAGCGGAATGTGGCGGAGATTCAACTCAACCGAGTGATGAACAAGCCGGCCGAGGAGCCGTTTTCCGCCGAGCCGACCGATGTGTTTGATCCGCAGCTGCTGGTCAATGATCCGCGCATGCAGCCATATATCGACAACAAGTGGGCGTTTCGACTTCTGCGCGATTTCCTGGTCGAGGAAGCGCTGGCGGAATCTCCCGAGCTGCAGCAGTACGATGAGTTGATCGCGGCCCAGCGGCGGCGACAAAGCGCTGCACGCAGGTCGTTTTTTATCCCAACCCTGGCAGCACAAGGGCGACTCGACTATAAGCTGGCCGAAGGTGGTGTCGGCAGCAGCAGCGACGAGATTTCATTCGAGCTTCCGGGCGCCGGTGCGCTGAGCTTCGAGGAGCCGGAGGAGTTGCAGTGGAATGTGGGGGTGAGCCTGACGCTGCCGTTGTACGAGGGGGGACGGCGCTTCGCGGAGGTGGGTGAGGCGAGTGCAACGTTGCGGCAGCTGGAACTGGAGCGGGCACAGGTGGCCGAACAGGTTGAGCAGCGGACACGTTCCGCGCTGCATCTGTTTGGCGCCGACTATGCCGCGATCGGTTTTTCCGAAGCGGCTGCCGATGCGGCGCGCGCGAATCTGGAGCTGGTTACCGATGCGTATTCGCGCGGCACGGTTTCGATTATCGAGCTGCTCGATGCCCAGAATGCGGCGCTGGTCGCTGATCTCGTTGCCGCCAATGCGCGATTTGACTACCTGTTGAGCTACATGGATGTGCAGCGGGCGGTGGCGGACTTTGACCTTTTCACCACGGCCGAGGAGCGGGCGGCGTTTTTCGATCGACTTGACGCGTTTTTTGATGCGGCGGAAGAGGAAGCGGGTCAGTGAGCAAGTCATGACTGCAAACGGAGGTAGGATGCGGCGACGGTTTCGTGCGGTGACAATCGGTCTGGTCCTGTTGGCGGGCGCGGTTTCGCTGCGATGCGGCAGCGAGGAACAGGCGCCGGAGGAGGTGCTGCGGCCGGTGCGATATCAGCCGGTATACACGACCGGCGGGTCGCGCGTACGTATCTTCACCGGGGTGGCGCAGGCCTCAGTGGAATCTCGTCTGAGTTTCAAGGTTGCCGGTACGGTGGAGCGGGTGGCGGTGAAAGTCGGTGATCAGGTGCAGGCCGATGAGTTGGTGGCGGCGCTCGATCCTCAGGATTTTCGCCTGCAAGTGCAGGAGGCCGAGGCGGCGCTGGAGAAGGCGCGGGCGGAAGCGCGCAACGCGGCGGCCAACTACGAACGCGTGCGGCAGCTCTACGAAAACATGAACGCGTCGCGAAGTGATCTCGACGCGGCTCGGGCGGCTGATGAATCGGCCAAGGCGCAGGTGGAAGCGGCGCAGAACCGTCTGCAACTGGCGCAGCGGCAGCTCGACTACACGAGGCTCGAGGCGCCGATCGGCGGCTCGATTGCATCGGTGAGTATCGATGTCAACGAAAACGTCGCGGCCGGACAGGCGGTGGCCCTGCTGACGTCGGGTGACAGGCTGGAGGTCGAGGTGGCCGTGCCGGAGATCCTGATTTCGCAGATCCGGGAGGGCCAGCGGGTGGATGTGACGTTTGATGCCCTCCCCGGGCAGACGTTTCCGGCGCGCGTGACCGAGGTCGGTGTCGCGGCGACCGGGACCGTGACGACTTTCCCCGTGACGGTGCTGTTGGAGCAGGCGTACGACGGTCTTCGGCCGGGCATGGCGGCGGAGGTGGCGTTTTCGTTCCAGACAGCGGATGGTCGTGAACGGATGCTGGTGCCACCGTTTGCGGTGGGAGAGGATCGCGAGGGTCGATTTGTCTTTACGGTTGAGCGGACCGGGCAGGCGGAAGGTGTGGTCCATCGGCAACCGGTGCAGATCGGCGAACTGACCGATCAGGGGCTCGAGATACTCGACGGGCTCAGCGACGGCGATCTGCTGGTGACGGCGGGAGTGACGAAGATCGATGACGGGCAGCGTGTCAAACTGCCGGTAGTCGAGGACGCCGAGTCATGAACCTGACCCGTGCTGCGATCGAAAAGAACCGCATCACCATTGTCGCCCTCCTGCTGATCGTCGCGGCCGGTATCGGTGCGTACTACAACCTGCCCCGGGCGGAGGATCCGGGATTCACCATTCGCACCGCGGTCGTGGTGACGTACTTCCCGGGAGCGAGTCCGGAACGGGTCGAGATGCTGGTGACCGACAAGCTCGAGAAGGCGATTCAGGAGATGCCGGAGCTTGACTTTGTCAGCAGTGAGTCCAAGACGGGCCAGTCGGTCGTCTACGTCAATATCCAGGAGAGCTATACCGAGATGCGGCCGATCTGGGACGATCTGCGCCGCAAGGTTGATCGGGCCAGCGCGGAGCTGCCGTCGGATGTGATCGGGCCGATCGTCAATGATGAGTTTGGTGATGTCTACGGTATCGTGGTCAGTATCACCGGGGATGGCTTCAGCTATGCCGAACTCAAGGATATTGCCGATGACTGCCGCAACGAGCTGTTGTTGTCGCGGGAGATCGCCAAGGTTGATATCTACGGCGAGCAGGAAGAGCGGATCTTTATCGATTACAACAACTCCCGGCTCTCCGAGCTGAATATCTCGCCCGGACAGCTCAAGACCATTCTCGATCAGCGCAATATTATCATTCCGGGCGGTGAGGTGTTCACCGATGACGAACGGATCGTGCTGGAGCCGACCGGCAATTTCGATTCCGTGGAGGATTTGCGTCGGACGGTGATCCGTATTCCCGGGCGCGAGCAGCTTCTGTACCTTCAGGATATCGCCCATGTCTATCGGGGGTATATTGATCCGCCCACCAGTATGGCACGGTATATGGGGCAGCCATGCCTGGCGCTGGCGATCAATCTTCGGGAGGGTGGGAATATCCTGACGATGGGTGAGGTGGTCGACCAACACCTGACCCGCTTCCGTCAATCCTATCCGATCGGCGTCGAGTTCGACAAAGTGACTAACCAGGCGATGTTCGTTGAAAGCAAGATCAACGGCTTCATGGCCAGTCTGGGCCAGGCCGTGGGTATCGTGCTGCTGGTCATGCTGCTGTTTCTGGGGATTCGCACCGGGCTGGTGGTGGCGAGCTTGATCCCGATGGCGATGATTATGGCAATCTTCGTCATGTCCCTGCTGGATATCGGGCTGAACAAGATCTCGATCGCATCGCTGATCATCGCACTGGGCATGCTGGTCGACAATGCCATCGTCATGACCGAATCGGTGATGGTTTCTATTTCGGAGGGACAACCGCCGGTCAAGGCGGCGGTTGACTCGGCCAACGAACTGCGGGTGCCGTTGCTGACATCATCGTTGACGACCGCCGCCGCTTTCCTGCCGATCTACCTGGCCGAATCGACGACCGGTGAGTACACGGCGCCGCTGTTCGAGGTGGTGACGATTACACTGCTCAGTTCGTGGGTGCTGGCGCTGACCATGACGCCGATGCTGAGCGTGCGGTTTCTGAAGGTGAAGAAGTCTCCGGAGAGCGGGAGTTACAACACGCGGTTCTATCGCAAGTATCGGGCGTTCCTGTTGACCCTGGTGCGGCATCCGTTGCTGGTGCTGCTCGGTACGATTGCTATCTTCGCACTGGCCATCTTCTCATTCCGGTTTATTCCCTCGATCTTCTTCCCGCCGAACGACAAGCCGATGATGTTTGCCGAGCTGCGCTTGCCGGTGGGAACGCCGATCGAAAAAACCGAGGCGATGGTGGATGAACTCGAGTACTTCCTGATCGACAGTCTGACGGTGGACACGGCGGCCGGGCGTGAGGAAGGGATAATCGACTTCATCAGTTTTATCGGCAGCGGGGCGCCGCGGTACGTTCTGGCGTATGGTCCCGAGCCGCAAAGTCCGGAGTATGCGTATTTCATTTTCAATGCAACCTCAGCGAGGTATATCGACAACTACCTGACCGCTCGTGTGGAAGCGTATTGTACGAAGCACTTCCCCGATGTGACACCGAATGTTCGCCTGCTCTTTATTGGACCGCCGGTTGATCATCCGATCGAGATTCGCATTTCGGGCAAAGAGACCGAAGAGCTGTTTCGGATAGTCGAACGGGTTCGCCGGAAGCTGGAGGACTTTCCCGGCACCAAGAACGTGGCCGACAACTGGGGCCGTCGGGTCAAGAAGCTGGTGGTGCATGTCGATCAGCCGCGGGCCCAACGGGCCGGGTTGACCAGCCAGGACGTGGCGATCTCACTGCAGACAATCCTGAGCGGGATCGTGACGACCGACTATCGCGAGGAAGAGAATATCATTCCGGTCACTCTTCGTTCGGCTGCGGCCGATCGCCAGGATATCGGCAAGCTGGAAAGCCACAATATCTACGTGCAGGCGACCGGGCGCTCGGTGCCGCTGAAGCAGGTGGCTGATGTCGAGATGGTGTTTGAACCATCGAAGATACTTCGTCGGGACCGGCTGAAGACCGTCAACCTGCATGCGCAAATCACCGAAGGGCAGAATGCAATCGCCATGACGCAGGCGTTCGACCGGTGGTTGTCGGAGGAGGCGAAGGACTGGTCGGTGGGCTACAAATACGAGTATGGTGGCGAACTGGAATCATCGGGTGAGGCCAATGAGTCGATCGTGGCCAAGCTGCCGATCGCGCTGCTGTTTATTGTCCTGCTGCTGGTGGTGCAGTTCAACTCGATCCGCAAGCCGATCATCATCATGCTGACGGTCCCGCTCGGTTTGATCGGGGTGGTTATTGGCCTGCTGGTGGCTGACTCGTACATGGGTTTCATGACCATGCTGGGGATCATCTCTCTGGCCGGTATCGTCATCAACAATGCGATCGTGCTGCTCGATAGGATCAGGCTGGAACAGGTGCAAAACGGCCTGGAGCCGCCGCGAGCGGTTATCGAAGCCTGTCAGCGCCGTCTGCGACCGATCCTGCTGACGGTTGGCACGACGGTCGGTGGTTTGCTGCCGCTCTGGTTCGGCGGGGATATCATGTTCGAGCCGATGGCGATCGCGATCATATTCGGTCTGATTTTCGCCACCTTGCTGACGCTCGGGGTGGTGCCGGTGCTGTACACGCTATTGTATCGAGTCGACTTCACTGACTTCAAGCTCTAACCGGGTTTTCAGCCCCGGGTAAGGGTGTCTACGCGCTCTGCGCAGCCCTCACACGCTGTTCATTTTCTGCACAAAAAGGCCTAAAGCGGCTTATGTGCGACGCCGATACTCGGGATAGATGCGCGGTCACACGCCCCATCACGGGTGTGACCGTCACACCAATTGGAGTATGGAGCGTGATACATGGATAGTATGACCCTGACCCGCGGCGAAGAGCTTTTTGCCGAGGGCCGTCTCAGTGAAGCGGCCGAGTGTTTCGAAGCCCTGTTGACCGACGAGCCGGACAATGTCCGGGCCCTGAACAACCTGGGCGTTATTGCCTACCAGAGCAACGAGGGCCAGAAGGCGGCCGAGTTGTTCATGCGCTCGATTCAAGCCGACCCGTCCTACACCGATCCGGTGGCCAACCTCTGCACGCTCCTGCGGGCCTCGGGGCAGATTCGCGAGGCGATGCCGATACTCGAACCCCTGGCGGAGAAGTACCCCGACAACGAGGAAATCGCTGCGCTGTTGACCGAGGCGCGGGGTGAGCCGACCGGCCTGGTGGGGGCGCGGCTGGCGATTGTCAATCCGTGGGACAACAAGTTCACTGACCTGTATGAACGGTATTTCGCAAGAGACAATGAAGTTCGCCGGATACGCCCGAAGACCGAACGTGACCTGCAAGATGTGCTCGGTTGGGCGGATGTGATCTGGTCGCAGTGGTGCAACGAACCGCTGGTGTACCTCTCCAAACAGCAGACCAGGGCCGCGCTGGTAACGCATATTCACAGCTACGAGATACTGACACCGCAGTTGATGGAGGCAGTGAACTGGAAGCGGATAGACGGCGCGGTGTTCGTGGCCGAGCATATGCGGCACAACGCCAATCGACTCTGGCGCTCGCAGCTGGCCGCGGTGCCGCAGACCACGATCTACAATTCCGTCGATCTGTCCGAGTATCCCGTCCATTCACAGCGGCCGGGGAAGAACATCGGCTATGTCGGCTATATCAATCACAAAAAGGGCATTGGCCTGCTGCTGCAGTGTCTCAAGGCGGCGGTTGAGTGTGACCCGGAGTATCGCCTGCACGTGGCGGGGACGTTTCAGGAGACGCGTTTCGAAGTTTACATGACGCATCTGATCGAACAGATGGGGTTGGGTGACCATGTCGTGATGCACGGCTGGGTCAAAGATATACCCGGCTGGCTTGGTTCGATGCAGTATGTCGTATCGACCAGTCCGTGGGAGGGCTGCCCGCTGAACCTGATTGAGGCGATGGCCTGTGGGATCAAGCCGTTGATTCACAACTGGCAGGGGGCGGCTACGCTCTTTCCGAACGAGTTGGTCTTCAATACGGTCGACCAGTTTGTCGAGTTGCTGAGCGAAGAAACATATGATTCGGCTGCTTATCGAGCGCATGTCGCAAGACATTTCAATGCCGAGACGAATGCGCGGCGCATCGATCGATATCTGAAGTCTGTGCTTGATGAGCGCGGTGTGCAAACGAGTGATCGCCCGGTCTCGAAACCAGCGCCGATGCCCCCGAAGCAGGTATCGGCCGATGCCAAGAACGAAGATCCGCGGGACGAGCATAGCAAACCGGCGACGATCAATTTCTACCAGCCGCTGGCGCGCCAGGTTGAGTTGTCCCAGAATCGCAAGGCCTTCACGATCGACTTCTGCAGGGGCAAGCGGGTTCTGCATGTTGGTTGCGTCGATGCCGGTATTATGGAATCGCGTATCGAGACCAACAACTTCCTGCACTTCCATATCGATCAGGTCGCCGACAAGCTTATCGGCGTGGATATCGAGGAGGACGGTCTGCACTATCTGGCCGAGCGTGGATATGACGTGCGCAAGCTCGACCTGGAGACGGACGGAGAACTGCTGCAAAAACTGGCGGCCGAGGTTGATGTGATTGTGATTCCCGAGGTGATAGAACATCTCAACAATGTCGGTTCCGCTCTGGCCAATCTCAAGGCCTGTGGTTTTGCCGGCGAGATTCTCATAAGCACGCCCAATGCGTTTTCGTTCAGGGTGATGAAGTTGCTGAGTAACTGTGTCGAACTGGTGCACCCGGATCACAACTATTACTACTCGCCGACGACGTTGAAGACGCTGCTGGGCAAGCACGGTCTGGAACTCTCACGGCTGGTCATGTACTACTGGCCGACCGAGGATGAACTTGGTCGGGAGCTGGACAAGATGGTTCGGTCGTGCCCATACTATGCTGAGGGCATGCTGGTGATTGTCCGCGATACCGACACCTACGGTGCAACGCAAGAGTGAGGCCGCCTGCTCTATGCCAAGGGCAAAGAAGAAACTGACGATTTCACGTCCCGATAAGTCGGCCACCAAAGCCGGCGCAGCATCCGATAAGATGGTGTTGTCGCTGGCCAGGGGAGAACGGCTGGCCGGGCGTGTCGGTGCGCTGCTTCCAGCCGCGCAGCCGGGGAAGACCGACGCGCCGTTTATTGAGCCGACGTTCGAGGGAGTGATCCTGCATGATCAGGGGGAGATTCTGGATGCCAACCCGGTGCTGGCGAAGATGCTCGGTTACAAGGTTGAGGAGTTGATCGGCACGCATGTGCGAGAACTGTTCATGCCCGAGTCGGAAACGACGGTCATGGCGAACATTGCATCGGGCAATACCGGGCCGTACGAGGCCGCAGCGCAACGTCGGGACGGCAGCCCGGTCCATGTTGAGATCATCGCCAAACCGGTAGAATACGACGGCCGCGAAGTCCGCATGGCGGCGCTGCATGATGTCACTTCGCGCAAGATGATTGAGGGTCAGTTCCGCGCCGCCAACGAGGCTCTTCGGTCGGAGCAGGCCCGACTGCAGCGCAAAAACGCGGCGCTCTCGGAATTGCTTGAGCGGTTACAGCGCGAGCGCGATGAGTTTGCTGCCGAGATTCACGCCAATATGGAACGGCTGGTCTTCCCGTTGTTGCGGCAGCTGCTGTCTCAGGTCGATGGCCCGGACCGGCGGATTCTCAATCAACTCAATGCCTCCCTGCGGGAAATCACCGCGCCGTTTATCTATCGTCTGGAGTCGACGTACAGTGCGCTTTCACCTCGCGAGGTGGAGATCTGCAGCCTGATCAAAAGCGGACTGTCGTGCAAAGATATTGCCTCCACCCTGAACACCTCGGTCAATACGGTCCTCAAGCACCGCCAGCGCATCCGCAAGAAACTCGGCATCTCCAACGAGCAGATCAACCTCGCGACATATCTCAAGACAATATAGACATCAGCCATCTTTTCGATACCGAATGACCTGTGTCCGTCGGGCGACCGTCGGCCCTTTTGCCGAGAAGACCAAGTATATGGTGTACTTGGTTTGTCATTGTCTAAGTCTTGTTATGACTTCCCCTGACGCGACGATACACTAAGTATTCCGACGCTCTTGCAGCCTGGACTGACATCGGAATGACTGAGCAGACACGGCGGCTGCCGCCCGTCGGCAGCCGTCGGCTCGAGAGTGGGGAGTGGACCAGGGGGAGTGGACGAGGGGGAGCCGATTGACGCCGGTCGGCCACGAGCCGGCCGGCGCCGAGAAATCCGGCCGTCGCAACATAGATAGCGAGCAGGTTATGAGACACGGATACGACGAGGTGGAGAGATGAGCTGGAAGGATCTGAAGATAGCCAAGAAGCTGTATATCGGTTTCGGTATCGTCATCGCGCTGGCGATCGCAGTCGGCTATGTCGGTTGGAACGGACTCGGCACGGTATCGGAAAAGGTGACCAATGCTACGGATGCGCACACGCTCAATGCCTGGGTCAAAGACATGGCCGCAGCGCGGCAGAAGTTTCTGGCGAAGAAGGATGTAACTGTTTACGCAAGCATCTCCGAGACGCTCGACAAGATGTATGAGCGGATGGAGGTCACGACGGCACGGTTCAAGGATCCGGCCGATGTGAAGCTGATGGCGGATGCGACTAAACTCTTGCAGGAGTATGATAAGGACTGGCAGGAGATGGTACGAATCCAGAACGAGATTGAAGCGGCAATTGCTGAGATGGACAAGGCGGCGGCTGTCGCGGTCGAGCGGGTCGCGAATCTCGAAGAGGGCCAGCGGCAGAAGCTTCAGGATGACCTGGCCGCGAACTTGAGCAACAGTGCTATCCGCGAGCGGACGCAGAAGTTCGATGACGCTGGCACCATGCGCGCCCTCCTGCTCAACAGCCGCATCCGGTACCGCGATTTCCGCCGGACGGAAGAAGACCAGTACGCGGAGGCGCTCAACGCCACCATCGATCAACTGCTTGAGAAATGTGTTTCTACCCGGAAGCTGATGAAAGATGCGGAGGATATCAAGCGGGTCGATGATGTTTCAT
>WJMS01000232.1 GCA_014727815.1 candidate division GN15 bacterium | reverse complement strand
TCGAACGCAGTTCCGCCGGGCCTCGTCACTCCAGAGATCCAACCACTGCTTCGACCTCGTCGAGCACCTCATACGACTGCACGACTTCTTTCATCTTCGTGTGATCCGGATACAACGGCCGGTCAACATCGAGAAACGCCACGTGTCGACGCACGACTTCTTTGGCTTTGCTCGTTCCGGCGCCAAACGTATACTCGCGAAAATCAAGCGCCTGCGCCGCCGCCATCATTTCAATGCCAAGCACGCCATAGGCATTGTCAAGGATCTGCACGTTTTTGATGGCGGTGTTCATGCCCATCGACACGAAGTCCTCCTGATCGGCCGCGGCAGGAATCGACTGTATCGAGGCCGGTGTCGAGAGGATACGCTGTTCGACGATCAGTGAATCAGCGGTGTACTGACTGAGCATCAGTCCGGAGAACATGCCCGCGCCTTTGGTCAGAAAGGGCGGCAGGCCGACACTGAGGGCCGGATTGTTCAAACGGTTCATCCGTCGTTCCGACATCACACTGATCATCGTCACACACGCCCCGGCCATATCCATCGGCACCGCTACCGGTGTCCCTTGGAAATTGGCGCCGGACAGCTGCAGGTTCTCCTCGGGGAAAAAGATCGGGTTGTCGCCAACACCATTCAGTTCGATCTCCACCTGCGAGCGGGCGTACGCCAAGGCATCGTGGGCCGCCCCGATCACCTGCGGCGTGGAGCGCATCGAGTAGGCATCCTGCACCTTGCATTTGATGCGATTCTCGGCGAGGTCTCCCCCGGCGACCACCTTGCGAATGGCCTCGGCCGAGCGCACCGCGCCTCTGAATCCGCGCACCTCGTGCAGTTTGGCGCTGTATGGTCGCATGTTGGCCCGAAGCGCCTCGAGCGACATCGCGGCGGCAATCTCGGCCTGTTTCAGCCAGCGGTTGGCGTCGTACAAAAAGAGCGCGCCCATAGCCGTCATGACATTGGAGCCGTTGATCACCGCCAGGCCATCGCGGGCTTTCAATCCGGGCACCGGAATACCGGCGCGATCGAGCGCCGTCTTACCGTCGAGCAACTCGCCCTGGTAATACGCGCTGCCCTCGCCCATCATCAGCTCGGCAATCTGCGCCATCGGCGCCAGATCACCACAAGCGCCGACCGAGCCCTTTTGACATACGAAGGGCGTCACGCCCTTGTTGAGCATGTCGATCAGTGTTTGCGTAATCTCCGGCCGCACGCCGGAGTTGCCGTGCGCGTGGACATTTACGCGCGCGGCCATGGCGCCACGGACGAATTCCAGCGGCATCGGATCGCCAATCCCTGCCGAGTGATTGTATATGAGATACTTCTGGAAATCACGCACCTGGTCATCGTCGAGCACCACTTCGGAGAACTCGCCGATGCCGGTGTTGACCCCGTACATGATCTCGCGCGCTTCAATTTTCTTCTCGAGCATCGCCCGACACACCTTGATTCGCTCGAGCGCGTCGGGATGCAGTTCCACCGGTTCGTTGTGCCGGGCTATCTTCACCAGTTTCTCGATCGTCAGACCGGAACCATCGAGTACGATTGCCATCACAGACTCCTGTATCGATAGAAAGGGTTATCATTGGGAAAACACGGGAATCCGCCGGAGCGGACGGACGTATGAAACAACGCGCTATTCGTCCTGCAGGCCGGAGGCGGCCAGGGAATTGTAGATAGCATGCGGGCAGTTGACCGGACGGCCGATTGCCGGGATGGCGCGATGTGTCTTCGATTGACAAATCATGACTAATCCTCCAGTCGCAAGATATAGCCGGAAAAGCGATTGTCAAACAAATGCAAATAAGTCATGTTGGGGCATGACGACATACATGGCATTCAGTCCCTGGCTGGCCGAGCAGCGCTTTGTCGCCTTTGATACCGAAACGACCGGTCTCTGGGCAGCCTCGAACAGGATTGTCGAGATTGCCGGAGTGGCTTTCCGGCCGGGCTCCGATCAAACGGAGTCGTTCCAGGAGCTGGTCAATCCGGGCACGCCGATTCCCGACGAGGTGGTCGGCATCCATGGCATCACCGATGACATGGTGGCCGACGCCGATTCGGTCGGGCCGGTGCTTGCCCGGTTTTTCGAGTTCTGCGGCGACGAGGCTATCCTGATCGCGCACAACGCCCCGTTTGACATTTCCTTTGTCGCCTGGGAGCTGCTGCGGGCTGAATTGCCGGCGCCGACCAACGCCATTCTGGACAGCCGACCGATGGCCGCGGCCGGACTTCCGGGACTGCCCTCCTACTCGCTGGAGTCACTGGCGATGCATCTGGAGTTGATTGAGCGGCAGGAGCACCGGGCGCTTTCCGACGCCGAGCTGGTGCGCGGCGTCTTTTTTGGCGCCGCTCCCTCATTCCTCGACTGCGCCAACCGGACAGACTTCTTCGAACGATTCCGGCCTCTGACCTTTGCCGACAGCCGCCCGGAGGAGGTCGCGCTGCCGGCTGAGTTTGCCGATCTGGGGCGGGCTATCAACGAGTCACGGATGGTTGAGATTGAATATACGAAAGCCGGCGCCGAGCCGCATGTCCGCCGGATCACTCCCCTGCGTATCCACGGTCATAACGGTAACATTTATGTGAATGCCTTCTGTCGTCTCGCTAACGATGAGCGCACCTTTCGACTCGACCGCATTCGACGGGTACGGCTTATCGACTGAGCCGGGGTGTGATCGGGGTTTTCGCGATTTTTCAGGATCGAATCATCCTGCTGCAACGTTCTTCTGGTATCCTGTTGTACTTACCCTGAAGCAGCCCGGAGGAGATATGATCGATCCACATTCAAGACGTTTGACCCGATTTTTGGTACTGCTCGTATTCGTGTTCCTTGCCGCGACATCAACCAACGCCCAAAATCCCGACACCCTTACCCTTTCGCTGCAACCGGTTGTCACAGGACTCAGCAGCCCGATCTTCGTTACCCATGCCCCGACCGACAGCAACCGCCTGTTTGTGCTGGAACGCGCTGGAACGGTGCGCATTATCGAGGATGGCAGCTTGCTTTCCCGACCGATGCTTGATATCTCCGATCGGGTCATTACCGGTGGCGAGCGCGGCCTGCTTGGTATGGCGTTTCATCCCGATTACCCCGATACTGCCGCGTTTTTCCTCAACTATGTCGGAGAGCAGACCGGCACCGACTATACCTATATCTCCCGCTTCCAGATAACATCCGATCCGGACTCAGCCGATGCCGCGTCGGAGCAGGTCATTTTGCAGATTGCACAGATTCAGGCCAATCACAACGGCGGCACGATTCACTTCGGACCGGATGATTACCTGTACATCGGCATGGGCGATGGCGGCGGCTCCGGTGACCCGCAGGAGACCGCCCAGGATCCCGACCGCCTGCTGGGGAAAATGCTTCGAATCGATGTTCGCAATGGCGCCCCGTACACCATT
>WJMS01000231.1 GCA_014727815.1 candidate division GN15 bacterium | reverse complement strand
CAGCCAGCCTATTCGCGATTATTCCATCGCCGAACTCGAAGAACGAGCCCGTTACATGCGCGGGTTGAATGAGATCGCTCTGTGCTCGGCGGCCTCGGGCCATTCCGGTGGCACGCTGGGAATCATGGATATCTGTGCCGCGCTCTATCTCAAAATCGCCCGACATTGTCCCTCTGAGCCGGACTGGTCGGATCGGGACCGAATAATCTGGTCGGCCGGTCACAAAGCGCCGGCGCTGTATACGGCCCTGGCGGTCAGCGGCTATTACGATGAGCGCGAGTTGATGAAGCTTCGGATGCTCGACGCGCCGTTCCAGGGACACCCGCACCGCAAGGATCTTCGGGGTGTAGAGATATCATCCGGTTCACTCGGTCAGGGCTTTTCGGTTGGGGTCGGGGTGGCGCTGGCGGCCAAGCTGGATCACAAGGACTACCGGACGTTTGTCATCTGCTCCGATGGGGAGCAGCAGGAAGGTTCGATGTGGGAGTCGGCCATGGCCGCATCGTACCATCGGCTGGACAATCTTATCGTCATTATAGATCAGAACCGTCTGCAGATCGATGGCGAGGTGAAGGACGTCCTGAATATCGAGCCGCTGGAGGAGAAGTACCGGGCATTCGGCTGGGAGGTGCTGCATGTCGACGGGCATGCCATGACCGATATCGTGGCCAAGCTGGACTACGCACGGAATCATCACGGTAACGGGAAGCCGATTGCACTGATCTGCCGTACCAACAAGGGCCGGGGGGTGTCGTTTATGGAGAATGCGGTCGGCTGGCACGGCAAGCCGCCCAATCGCGAAGAGCTTGATCGGGCGCTGGTTGATCTGGGGCTGGAAGGTACTTTCGATGTTGACGCTCTGCTGGCGGTGGGGAGAGCCCACCAGGAGCAGGTTGAGCGCAGGCTGGCGACGGCCATGCCGAAGTTCTCGCGCGACTACTGGTGGAACCGGGCCGAGGCGATGCGGGTTGACATGGAGCCGACGCGACAAGGTTTCGGCCGGGCGCTGGCCAAGTATGGCGACGATGAGCGCGTGATTTGTATCGGCGCCGATATCTCCGATTCTATCACGATTTCCGAATTCTACAAGAATAATCCCGAGCGGAAGAACCGCTTCATCTCAGTGGGGGTGGCCGAGCAAAACGCCACGACGATTGCTGCCGGCCTGGCCAAGGAGGGCAAGCTTCCGGTCTTCGGTACCTATGGCGTGTTTGCGTCGGCGCGCAATCTCGATCAGCTTCGGGTGTCGGTATGCTATGGCGACTACAATGTGTTTGTGGTCGGCGCACACGGCGGGATCTCAGTCGGTCCGGACGGTGCGACGCACCAGGAGCTGGAATCGATGTTCCAGATTTGCGGTCTGCCGAACATGCGGATGGCAGTACCGTGCGACGCTCTCGAGACCGAGCGCATGACGCAACTGCTGCTGTTTGATGTGATCGGCCCGAAGTATCTTCGGTTTGCCCGTGAAGCGACCCCGGTGCTCACCACACCGCAGACGCCGCTGCAATTCGGGGAGGCGAACATCTACCGGTTTCGCCGGGAGGCGCGAAGGTTTATCGATGCTTTTTCGGTGACGCTTTCCACCCAGTACGAAGAAGAAAACGAAGATATCAGCATAATCTCGTGCGGGCCGGAAACCGCCGAAGCGCTTCGGGCGGCGTACATCCTGAAGCAGGAGTACGATGTCGAAACGCGGGTGGTCCACCTGCACACGGTGAAGCCGCTCGATGAGGAAGCGGTCGGTCGCGCCGCGCTCGAGACCGGCGCCATCATCACGGCCGAAGAACACCAGGTCGGCGGCCTGGGCAACCGGGTCGCGGGGGCGATCGCACAGGATTATGCGCTTCGGAATCGCCCGATCCGAATGGCCATGATCGGGATTCGCGACAGCTTTGGCGAGTCCGGGAAACCGTGGCAGCTTATCCGCAGGTTCGGGGTTGCGGCCGAACATATTGCTGAACGAGCCAAGACGTTACTGAAGATAGAGTAGAGGTATCCGACTATGCAGTATGCCGAACGAATACGACGGCTGGAGTCCGAGGGCGCCTTTGCGGTGCTTGCCAAGGCCAAGCAGATGGAGCGGGAGGGCAAGTCGATTGTCCACCTGCAGATCGGCGAACCGGATTTTGATACACCGAGGAATATCACCGAGGCCGCCTACAAGGCCCTGCTCGAGGGCCACACGCACTACGCGCCCTCGGGGGGGATTCCCGAGGTGCGGGAAGTGGTCGCCGAGGAATTCCGCAAGACCCGCAAGGTTGATGTCTCGGCGGACAATGTGATCATCTTTCCCGGCTGTAAGCCGGTGATCTTTGCGGCGATTATGGCCCTGGTCGAGGATGGTGACGAAGTAATTGTGCCCAATCCCGGCTACCCGACCTATCGCTCGGTGACACGTTTTCTCGGCGCCAAACCGGTCCCGGTGCCGCTGCGTGAAGAGCATGACTTCCGCTTCTCGCTCGATGAATTCCGGTCACTGATCACATCGAAGACACGGGTGATTATCCTGAATTCACCGGAGAATCCCACCGGGGGCGTGCTGACCGAGGAGGATCTCGAGGGCATTTACAGGGTGGCGGTGGAAAACGACCTGTGGATCATCACCGATGAAATCTACTCGCGGCTGGTTTATGATGGTGAGTTCAAGTCGATTCTCTCGGTGCCGGGGGCGCTGGAGCGGACGGTTGCGGTTGACGGCATGTCAAAGACGTACGCCATGACCGGCTGGCGGCTGGGGTATGGCGTGATGCCAAAAGAGATGGCCGATTATCTCTTCACCTTTGCGATCAACAACTTCTCATCGACGGCGACATTTGCCCAGTACGCCATTGTCGAGGCGCTGACAGGGCCGCAGGACGAAGTCAACAAGATGGTCGAGCAGTTCAGAAAACGTCGCGACGTGATTGTCGATGGGCTCAATGCAATCGACGGGATTACCTGTCTCAAGCCACAGGGCGCCTTCTACGTCTTCCCGAATATCACCGGCACCGGTCTGAAGTCGAAGGAGTTTGCCGACCTGATGCTGGAGCAGGCCGGGGTTGCCTGTCTGTCGGGAACATCGTTCGGGCAGTACGGCGAGGACTACGTGCGGTTTTCTTATGCCAACTCGATCGAGAACATCGAGGAAGCGCTGCGCCGGATTAAAAAGACCCTGGCGGGGATCAAGGTGTGAGCGCACGCTGAATAGAGATGAAGCCGGGCGGATCGCCGTCCGGCTTTTTTTGTTTGATCGGCGACGCAACCTCCTGTAACGTTGGAGTATGCACCATGCCTGTGTGATCGCCAATGTGCTGGACCTCTGGTCGGAACCGCGCTTCAACAGCGAACGGGTTCATCAGTTGCTGTTCGGTGAAACTGTGCGCATACATAAGCAGTCGGGCGACTACGATCTGGTCGAAGAAACCGGCGGCTATCGGGGCTGGGCTCATCGGAACGGCCTGTCGCAGGTCGCGCGCAATGACGCCGCTCGCTGGAGTGAGACCCGCCGACTGGTCATCTCCAGCCGGGAGGCGGCGGTGTATGATACATCGGGGCGGTCAACGACCGAACCATACCGGCTGTACTACGGAACCCGGCTGCAGGGGCGAATCAGCGGACGAGAGGTACAGATTGCCCTTCCAACCGGTCGGCGGCTTCGAATCAAGCGGGCACATTTGCAGCCGATGAAGAGTAAAAAGGACGGTAAACCGACCGGCGCGGATCTGGTCCGAGAGGCCCGGCGATTTCTGGGGATACCTTATCTCTGGGGTGGGGTGACGGTTACCGGGTTTGACTGTTCCGGCCTGGTGCAGACGATCGGTCGACGGTTCGGGATCGAACTGCCGCGTGATACGAAGGACCAGGTTGAAGTCGGCAAGGAGATTACGCGAGCGGAGGTTCGGACCGGTGACCTGTTGTTTTTCGAGCGCCATGTCGGGTTTGCGATTGGCCGGGACCGGATTGTCCATGCCTCGGTGGCCGGGCAGGGCGTACGGATACACTCGCTCGCGCCGGGCCGCGAAGGTTACCGTGAGGACCTGGATCGCTCGTTTAAGATAGCGAGGAGAATAGTATGATCAAAGTGGACACCGTGAAGGTATCTCTTCCGCTAAAGAAGAAGTTCGTCATTTCCCGGGGCGAAGCCTCGGTCAAACACAACCTGCTGACCGTGCTCAACAACCGCTACAGCGGCGAGGCGGCCGGGTCGGTGTATTATGGTCCCTCGATGGAGGAAATCCAGGCCGATATCGAACGGGGGATCACATTCCTGTCCGACAAAAAGGAGATCGACCAGCATACGCTGGAGGAACTCAACGAACTGGAGATTCATCCGGCAGCCAAGTCGGCCCTGATCGCCATGACGCTGAATTTCATTTCCGGCGAGACCAATCGTTATCCGTGGGAGATCCTGGGGATCGGTTCGCCGGTCGGAATCAAGAACTCGGTCACGATCAGTATCGACTCGCCGGAAAAGGTCAAGGAAGCGATTGCCAATTCGGAGCTGCCGATCATCAAACTGAAGCTCGGCTCCGACTATGACCCGGAGATCATCTTGTCCCTGAAAGACATTTCGGATAAGGAAATCCGGGTCGATGCCAACGGCGCGTGGTCGTGTGAGCGGGCCGAGGAGATGATTCATGCCCTGTCGCTTTCCGGCGTGCGGGTAATCGAACAGCCGACCGATATCGTCAGTGTCAAGGAATGGCCGCACCTGAAGGCGAAAAACGAAGATATCGAGTTGATTCTCGATGAGGGTGTGGCGACGCTCGATGATTACAACTCGTTCGCCGAATATGTTGATGGGGTGAACATCAAGATGGTCAAGTCGGGCGGGATTATCGAAGCTATACGGATAGCGTCGAAAGCACGCCAAGACGGCAAGAAGGTGATGCTCGGGTGCATGGTAGAGTCATCGGTGGGCATTGCCCAGTCGGTGTATATGTCATCGCTGGGTGACTACTACGATCTCGATGGTCCGCAGTTGCTCGACGAGGATATTGCATCGGGAATCAGCTACGACAGGGAGTCGATTGCGGTCGACCGGGAGATAATCGGCGGCCCCAAGCTGAAACGAGATGTCATTGAGAAATATATCGAAGACTAGTCTGCTGGTTTGCATATTGATGCTCATGGGACTGGCGGCATTCACGCCGGCCCAGGAGCTTGACGAGATAACGATCATCTATCCCAAGCCGGCTCAGGTAGTCGGGGCGGTTGACTCGACGTTTGTGTTCGGGCATATCCCTGATGATCTGCCGTATGACGCTGAGCGGTTGTTCGTGCGGATCAACGGCCGCGATGATTTCCCGGTACACGAGGATGGCGGCTGGCTGGCCTTTGTGCCGGTCACTCCGGGTGAGTTCACGTTTGATGTCCGGCTGCACTCGTATGAAGATGTTGTGAGCGAGATGCTGATGCCGCCGGTGCTGGCGACCGGTTCGGTGCAGGTGCAGATTCCGGAACCGGCCGAACGGTTGCCGTCGGATAGCGTGGCGATTGTGGGCGACTACGATCCGCCGGCGGGTGACCTCGTACTTAACGGGGGCGAGCTGCTGCGGGTGTCGTTTCGCGGCACGCCCAACCTGTCTGCGTGGTTTTCGATACCGGGGGTGGTTGACTCGGTGCCGATGGTTGAGGCGCCGCCGCGCGCGCAGGCATACTGGGGCGAATCGGTCTTTGGCGCCGGCGCGATTCCCGATTCGCTGTTGATTCACGGCATCTATACCGGCTACTACCGGGTGCCTTCTCATGTCACAATTGTCGACACACCAGTTGTCTATCAACTGGGATTGTCCCAGGACGCTATCGAGATCATGACTGTATTGACCGGAGGACCGAGCAACGTTGATGATAGCGACTCGAGTTTCTTCGGACTGAAGCCGCTTGTTCAGGATACCAGCGGCTATCGTCTTTCGATCAACCATTCCGGGTATCCGTTCACGGTGCGGTTTACGGACTCGGTGCAGACGATCCGTCATGATCCGCGTCGCGGGTACTTCTCGATCTTTCAGCCGGAGGGGGTGGAAGCGCTGGCGGTCGGGGCCGAAGGCGCGTGGTACAAACTGAAACTGTCCGAGAGTCAGTATGCCTGGGCGGCGGCGGAGTCGGTTGAGCCGGTGGCCTACGGTATTTTGCCGGCGAAGTCGTATTTGAAAGTGATCCGTACCTATCGGCATGACGATCATGTGCTGGTGGAGTTTCCGTTGTCGGGGAAGCATCCGTATCGCGTGATCGAGGATACATCGAAACGGCTGCGGGTGTTGCTGTATGGGGTGACGAGTGATACCGATTGGATACGTTACGATCGACGCGATTCTCTTATTGAATTGATCACCTGGCAGCAAGTGGAGCCGGGTTGTTATGAAGCGACGATTGATCTGAGCCGGGCGCTGTGGGGGTTCGATACGTACTATGACGGCAATCGGCTGTACCTGCAGCTGAACTATGCGCCTGATGATCTGCCGTTTATCGAGGGCAAACGAATCGTGATCGATCCCGGCCATTCCGGTGACCCGGGTGCGGTCGGGCCGACCGGGTATACCGAGGCGGAGGCGAACCTGGGGATATCGCTGATGCTCGCGGAGCTGCTGGAACATCGCGGGGCGGAGGTGATCATGACGCGCGCCGACGCCCGCCATGTGGAGTTGTACGATCGGCCATCGATAGCCAGGGCTGCCGATGCTGACTTGTTTATATCGGTCCACAACAATGCGCTTCCGGACGGGGTCAATCCGTTCGAGAATCACGGGACATCGTCGTTCTACTATCATCCGCACTCGCAGCGGCTGGCGGCGGCGATTCACCAGCGGATGGTCGCGGCGGCGGACATGCCCGATCATGGGTTATATCACGGAAACCTTGCGGTCAACCGTCCGACGCAGTATCCTGCAGTATTGGTCGAGTGTGCCTTTATGATGCTTCCGGAGCACGAGGCGCGGCTGAAGACCGATCGGTTTCGTATCACCATTGCCCGGGCGATTGCCGCCGGGATCGATGATTTCCTGAAGGAGTATGCCGATGACCGATAAACCGGGCGGACAAGCCAAGCCGGCGACCGGTACGGGCCCGAAGAAGAAGCGGCAGCCGTACTGGTTGATCTATGGCGCGTTGATTCTGGGAGGTGTGCTTTTTCTGGGACAGGCGCTGGGTCTCGATGCGTTGCAGCGCACGACATTTCGGATCGGTATAGCGCTTTTGTATTCGGCCCTGTCGTTGATTGTGGGCAACGGCCGGATGCCGGGGTATCTGGCGACGGCGATCATTGTGCTGAGCACAATAGCAGTGTATTTGGTCTAGGGGCGCCGCAAGGTCTATCTATCAGTACAATCCAGCTGTTCAGGGGGCCGCGGACTGCTGCAACTGCGCGGGCAAGAACTTCTTGACAACATGGGCCATTTGGAACGATTATAGGGCCGGATCGTTATAACAAACGTGGAACAACTCATGCACAATATCGGCCGACATATCGGTTCAGCGGCGAGGCTGCTGGCGGTTGTGGTGATTGGGGTCGTCTTTGCGGCGGCGCCGGTCCTCCAGGCCATGCCAATTCCACCGGCCTGTACCGCCGACAGCGAGGTCTGTGGCTGCGGCTGCAACTGCTGCAAGGCGCCGGAACCGGCTGCCGGCGAGCATTGTCCTGCTGACAAGCCTGATGGCTGCGAGTGCAGCCTGGATGCCCCGCGGGCGCCGCTTGATGTTCCGGTGGAAAGTCAGCAGCCGACCCACCAGTCGGTCGATCAGAACGCATCGGCGGGCGCATCGCCGCTAGTTGATTTCGTGCGTGAATTTGCCCCGGACAGGTCGGGCCCTCCCCGGGCGCCAACCGGTTCGAGCCGACCTCTCTATCTGCTCAATACATCTTTCCTGATTTAGCCAATCTCTCTTAGCAGTTCGTGGTCGTGGGTGAGGTATGCCTGCGATCTAAAACACTAACCTGTTATGGAAGCGTATCCATGGCTAAGAGAGGACTATTTGCCATACTTGCCGTTATCGTGCTTGGTTCGAGCGCGACGGGTTGGTCGAATCCGACCCTCGATTCGCTGATAGAACGGGCGCTGACGGCCAATCCCGACATACAAGCGCTGGAGTACCGGCACCGGGCTGCCGACTATCGGGCCGGCGCGGCCGGCACCCTGCCTGACCCGCAGTTGACTTTTTCAGCGATGAATCTTCCGAAATCATCGCTGAGTCTCGGGGAGACACCAATGTCATCGTACGGGATCGGGGTATCGCAGAAGATACCGTGGCCGGGCAAGCTCGGCGCGGAAAATGACGTGGCCGAGCGCGAGACTGAAATCGCGCGACTGAACGTCGAGTCTTCACGCGACCGGATCGTGCGCCTGGTGGCCGAGGCGTATTACGACTATGCGTACTGGTCGCTGGCCGACGGAATCATCAATGAGAACCTGGCGATCACGCGAGCGCTGACCGAGGCGACTGAAACCCGCTACGCCAACGGTCTCGGCTCGGCTCAAGACGTTCTCCGGGTGCAGACGATGGCCTCGCGGCTGGAGAACCGGCGTGAGGAAGTGCAACAGATGATCCGGTCGGCGCTGCTTCGGATCGGGCGATTGACCGACAACCCGGCTACCGCTGATGCACAATTAGCTGTTGAGTTGCCGTCGCAGCGCCCCCCGGCTTTCGAGCCGCAGGAGCGGAAGATCAACAACCCGGAGCTGCTTCGCGCCGCCGCGGAGATCAGTCACCGGGAAAGCCGTGTTGACCTCGCCCGGTCATCGTACTGGCCGGACTTCCATATCGGCCTGGAATACAAGATTCGGGAGCGTATCCCGATGGATCCGGTCGACGGGGAAGATTTCGTCTCGGCGATGGTGGGAGTCAGCCTGCCGCTCTGGTTCTTCGCCAAAAACGACAACCAGACGAGGGCGGCGGAGCAGTCGGTTCGGGCGGCTGAGTCACGTGAACGGGCGCTGCGCCTTGACATTACGCAGCAGATCGAGGATATCGATTTGCAGTTGGAGCGTATTGGGGCCAGTCTCGATCGATACGACACGGCAATCGTGCCGCAGGCGCAGGCGGCCTATGATGCCGCCCAGGTTGCGTATGAAGTCGGCAAGGTGGATTTCAATGGCCTGCTGGCCGCGCAGATTGACCTGTTTGATATCCGTCTCGAGGAACTCCGTCTCCGGCGCGACTATCAGCACGCCCGCGTTCGACTGAGCGAACTATTGGGGAGTATTCAGGAAAGGTAGAACCATGAAGTATATCATAGTAATCACACTTGCAGTCGCGGCCGGATTCGGCCTGGCCGCGCTCCTGCTGCCGGTGGGATCAGACACTACAGTGGCAACGACTGACACGGGCTCCACACAATTGTATACGTGCGGCATGCACCCGGAGATCATCAGTGAGGAGCCCGGTTATTGTCCGATTTGCAGCATGAAGCTGACGCCAAAGAAGGAAGGCGGCGCTGCCGCCGAAGGCGCGATCACGGTTGACCCGGCCACCCGCCAGAATATGGGGCTGGTGACGACGCCGGCCGGGTATGCGTCGCTGAGCCGTTCGGTTCACGCATTCGGACGGGTTGACTACAGCGAGCCGCACTTTCACAGCGTGAACCTCAAGATAGATGGCTGGGTGGAGAACCTGTTCGTCGCGTACGAGGGGGAACAGGTCTTTCGCGGGCAGCCACTGCTGTCGATCTACTCTCCTGAGTTGGTGGCAGCGCAGCGCGAGTTTCTCATCGCACACGAAGCAAACGCCGCCTTTGCATCGGCGGGTCCCACGGGAAGCACCGGCGGTATGGACGGGCTCCTGAACGCCGCGCGGACACGCCTGGCCAACTGGGACATTTCTGACGATCAGATCGAACAGCTGGTCAATTCCGGTGAGATTACGCGCACCATGACAATCCGGGCGCCGGCCGGCGGCTATGTGGTGGCCAAACAAGTCGACGAGGGCGACCGCTTGACGCCGGGCACGGAACTGTATCGTATCGCGGATCTGTCCGAGGTCTGGGTGCGGGCGCACGTCTATGAACAGGATTTGCCGTTTGTATCGGTCGGTCAGACCGCGCGGGTCGAGATTGCCAATCTCCCGGGTGAGACGTTTGAGGGGACGGTGAACTATGTCTCGCCATTCCTGGATCGTGGGGGCCAGGCTGAGGTTCGCCTGACGGTGGACAATCCGGACGGCCGTCTCAAGCCCGACATGTATGCCGAGGTGTCGATCAAGGCTGATCTTCACGCCGAGCAGCTGGTCATTCCGCGTTCGGCCGTTATCAACTCCGGGACCCGTCAGCTCGTGTTTGTCGCCTCTGACGAAGGCGCCTACCAGCCGCGCGAGATCATCACCGGCGCGGTCGGCAACAATGATATGGTGGCAGTACGCTCGGGCCTTGCCGCCGGTGAGCCGGTGGTGACGTCGGGGCAGTTTCTTCTCGACAGCGAATCGCGCTTGACGGAGGCACTGGGTGATGATGGACAGGGCGGTCATGGCGGTCACCAGCATGGCGACATGTCCGGTGGTGAAGAAGTTGCGACCACGCTGGCCGAAGAACGCGGACTTTCCGGGGTGTATACCTGTCCCATGCCCGAACATTTCAATGTAGTCCAGTACGGCGAGGGTGAATGCCCGGAGTGTGGCATGGCGCTCGTGCCGGTAGAAGAGACGGAGAATGACGACGTGTATATCTGCCCGATGCGTGAGTGCGGGGTAGCCTCGGATACCGAGGGTCGTTGTCCGGTGTGTGGTATGCACCTGCAGAAGCTGGAGCGGCCGGAGCAGGATACCGCT
>WJMS01000230.1 GCA_014727815.1 candidate division GN15 bacterium | reverse complement strand
TACCCGGACCGTTAAAGAGACAGTCGGTCAGGTTGCCGTCGGGATCGCTGCACGAGACCGGCCAGCAGATCTGCTCGCCCGGAGCGCAGGCGAAGACGCTCTGGTCGGCACCGGCATCGGCGACCGGCGGCCGGTTCATCTCAACCGTGACCACGATCGTATCGGTGGCAAACTCACCGCACTCATCCTCGATCCGCACGACAAATTCATAGGCGCCGTCGGCAGTCGGGGTGAAACAGACCTGCGAATTGGCCTCATCGAGCGTGCCCGGACCGGATTCGAGCGTGATCGTGGTCGGCCGCGGGTCATCGGGATCATCCGATACGTACGGCAGGCAAATCTGGTCGGTGGCGCACTGGAAGATGCTCGTGTCGGGACCAAACGCTATCGATGGCCCGTCGTTGATCACAAACTCAACCGTAAACTGCGACTGGCACTGCGCGCCGCAGTCATCGACACAGGTCATCGTCACGACCACCGTCTGGCTCGAGGTCGGCGTGTAGCACCAGTTGCCGCCGTTGAGCGTGCCGACACTCACCTGGCAGTTATCGAGGTTGCCATCGGCATCGGTGGCGCCGGCCGGGAGACAGACCTGCGCGGGCGCACACTGGAAGATCGTGGTGTCGTTCGGGACCTCGCAAACCGGAGCGCTGTTGATCGTGACGTCGATCGTCACGGTGTCGGTATCGATCTCGCCACAACTGTCTTCGGCCTCGAGGATGAACTCGTAGCTGCCTGATGCGGTTGGGGTGAAACAGATTTCGGAACCGTTGTAGCTGCCCGGACCCGCCACCAGGCGGCAGTCGGCCAGATCACCATCGGGATCGGTGCACGACACCGGCCAGCATATCTCTTCGGGCGCGCACTGGAACAGGCTCTGGTCGGCGCCCGCATCGGCCACCGGCGGCGAATTCAGCGTATAGTAGACCGCGACCGTGTCGTAGTCAACCGCGCCGCAGGAGTCGGTCGCCTTGATTACGAATTCGTAGTTCCAGGTTTCGGTCGGCGTGAAGCAGATGTTCGTTCCGTCGTAGGTGGCGCCGGCCGGACCGATCTCGAGTTCGCAGGAGGCGAGGTTGCCGTCGATATCGCTGCACGAAGCCGGCAGGCAGATCTCCTCGAGCGTACACTGCGTGATTGTCTGATCAGCGCCCGCGTCGGCCACCGGCGCGGTGTTGAGTTCAACGGTTACCAGAATCGTATCAACCGTCTCGTCGCCACAGGCATCGGTGGCGGTGGCGATAAACTCAAAATCGCCCGCCACACCCGGCGTGAAACAGATCGTCCGGGCCTGGTCATCGAGCGTGCCGCTGCCGGCGGTAAGGACCACCGAGGTCAGGTTGTTGTCGGCGTCGCTGACCGTGTACGGCAGACAAATCTCTTCTCCATCGCAGGCGAAAACGGTCAGGTCATCACCAAGCGCCAGAGTCGGGGCGGTGTTGACGGAAATATCATAGGTCAGGCTGGTCGTATCGGCCGCGCCGCAGGTATCGGCGACTGCAACCGTGACCGTGTAGCTGCCCGGATCGGTCGGGGTGAAGCACCACTCGCCCGAGGCACCGACGGAACCATCGCCGGAGAGCTTGCTCCAGGTGAGGCCGGCCGCATTCGGGTCGGTCGCGCCAAACTGGTAGCAGATCTGGCCCGGGTCGCACACGAAGGTGTCTACCGGCGAGGCCGGATCGGTCGCAACCGGCGCACTGTTGACCGTCACGTCGACCAGCAGCTGACAGGTGTCGGAGCCGCAGGGAGTCGATGCGATCATCTCGAGGGTATACAGCCCGGAGGTGTCGGCCGGGAAGCAGACACTGCCGCCGCTGTACGAGCCGATCGGGGAGACCGTCACGTTGGTATCGGCGCCCATCACGCCGACCGGCACACAGACGGTGCCGCCGGCCTCACAGACGAACCGCGAAACCTGCGGCGGGCACGTGATCTGCGGCTCATCACCGATCTCCACGGTGAACGTCAGCTGGCAGGTGTCGGCGCCACATGTCTCCTCGGCGATCACGTCGATCACGTAGATTCCCGAGGTGTCGGCAAAGAAGTCGATCAGGCCGTTTTCGTACTTGCCGTTCGTGACGGTCACCACGGCCGATGCCGGGGTAACATCGAGCATGTACGCAATCGAGTCCGGGCCGCACAGGAAGACATCAATTGACCCGGTCGGGCAGTCTATGGCTGCGCTCAAGCCGAAGGTAACACTTACCTCAATAGTGTCACGGTCGACTACCCCACACGGGTCAGTCACTTTGACGATAAACTCGTACGACCCGCCGGTGGTTGGCGTGAAGCAGATCTCGTTGGCGGTCGTATCGATGGCGCCGTAGCCGGCAACCATCACCTCGGTCACGCCGGACAGACCCTGCGGATCGCTCACCGTGTAGGGCAGGCAGATCTCCTCAGGAGCGCACAGCGTTACGCTGGTATCGCTGCCCAGCGTCACGATGGGCGCCTCATTGATCTCTACATTGAATGTCTTGGTGGTGGTGTCGGCAGCGCCGCACGTGTCGCTGACCACGGCCACTATCGAATAGCTGCCGCTGCCGGTCGGAGTGAAACACCACTCGCCCGCCGCCGACAGGGTACCGTCGCCCGAGAGCATGCTCCAGGAGAGCGGGTCGTTGTCGGTATCATCGGCGTCAAACTGGAAACAGATCTCTTCGGCGCTGCACTGGAAGCGGTCAACCGGCGTGGCCGGATCAACCGCCACCGGCGCCGAGTTGAGTGTGATTGTAAATGACGTGCTGGTGGTGTCGGCGGCGCCGCAGGAATCGGTCACGGCGACAGTAACATCGTAGGTGCCCGACAGGGTCGGCGTGAAGCAGTACTCACCGCCGGCGCCGATACTACCCGCTCCGGAGATCAGCGACCAGGTCAGGTTGCCGCCGTTGGGATCGCTCGCACTGAATGTCGCGCAGACTTCTTCGGCCTGGCACAGGAAGACATCAACCGGGGCCAGATCATCTGCGAGCGGGGCTTCGTTTTCGGACACCGTCACGACAAGCGTGTCCCGGTCGGAGACACCACACGAGTCGGTGGCGCGAATGACAAATGAATAGCTGCCGGATCCGCTCGGCGTAAAGCAGATCTGGTTGCCGGTCAGGGTACCGGTCCCCTCGATAAGCTCCGTAATCTCGAGGTTATTGTCGGGATCGGAGAAGCTGACCGGCAAACAAATCTCCTCGCTATCGCACAGGAAGAGTGACTGGTCCGGGCCGGCATCGGCCACCGGCGGCTCGTTGAGATTGACCGTCACATACGAGATATCCTGGCCCACATTGCCGCAGGCATCGGTGGCCGTCACGACAATCTCATACACGCCGGCCGTATCCGGCGTGAAACAGAGGGCGGTCAGGTTCGGCGAGGCATCAGTCCGCGCCGCAATCGCATCGACCTCGAAACTGCCGCCGTTATTGGCGATCCGCACGCGGTCGAATGTCACGCCGTCGGGAAGATCCAGGGTCAGGCCGCCCATGCCGGTGCCGGCGGAGGCGCCGGGGATCGAGCCGTTGTACGTATGCACAACCGTCGAGCCATCGCGGAACTCAACCGTGCCGGTCCCCGCCGAGGCGGTATTGGTAAACAGGAAGAAATCAACCTCGGCGCCATTGCAGGTAGTGATCGGCTGAGCAAAGCCGAGCGTGACATGCTGGCCGGAGGAAAAGTCGATCGAACCATCACCGGCGCCGCCATCGGGACCGCCCGGGCCGGGCAGGGTGAAAGTCAGGTCGGTCGGGGCGCCGATCAGGTTGTCCGACGAGTTGTTCAGGCCGGGACCGACCGGGAATGAACCGGTGTTGGTCACGACCGTCGCAAAGGCGAAATCCGGCAGGCTCACCGACACCCCCGACTGGGAGTTGACCGGGCCGACAAAATCGCCGGCATCGGCCAGCGGCTGGCCCGGCGCGCCACCGCCGAGCTGGGTAATGGTCGCACCAAGGTCGGTGAGGCGGTTGAGCTGGTCGAAGTCGAGTTCGTTGCCGCCGTAGCCGCCGAGATTGGTGGTGACATCGACAATGTCACAGTCGGCGTCGATAATCGACAGCGGCAGGCAAATCGACTGCAGATCGCACCAGTTGAATGTCGTATCGGGGATAGTCACCACCGGCGCTGAGCCGGTCTCGATCGTAATCGTCACGGTATCGACATCTGTCGCACCCAGAATGTCTTCAACCTGAAAGACGAAATCATAGCTGCCGGGCCCCATCGGCAGGAAACAGTGGTCGGCGACCACCGCGCTTACCCCGGCTACGGTAGCGAAGCTGCCGTCACCCGAGAGCATGGTCAACCAGAGCGAGTCACCCTGGCAGTTGTCATCGAGCGCGCTGACCGGAAAACAGACCGAATCGTCATCGCACAAGACGATCGTGGTGTCCGCCGGAAGCGTCAGTTCGGGAATCTTGTTGCTGAACCGGACCTTGAAGACCAGGTCCTGGTAATCTTCATCACCGCCGTCCGGCAGATCTTCAAACGCAATCAGGTACTCATGCGGCACGCCCGTGGAGAAGACCCAGGCATGGTCGTAGCCGTCGGAGTTCAACCCCTGCTCGGTCAACCACGTGGCGTTGTTGCCGGACAGGTTGGGTTTCATCCAGAAGCCGACCGAGTCGGTCCCGCTCAACGAGAACGACACCGAATCACCCGGGACATTCGACGGTCCAAACAGCTGGTAGAGCACCGAGGTGTCCCCGGCCGGGTAGTACCCCGAAGTGGCGTAGACCGCCGAGCCGGCCACCTCGAGAATCATGGTCGCCGAATTGGCGCCCGGCTGGCCGCACAGGAGCTCCAGCCCGAGCTCGTCGTTGGCGACATCGATATTGTACCCGAGTGAATCGAGCAGGGCCTGCAGCGATTCTTCCTGGGCGCCTTTGGTGTATTGGGTGGTGTTGAGTGAATCGGCCCACCAGTCATCGGCCTGCACGCTCGGTACGGCGCAGACCGCAAACAGGAGGACCAGCAGACAGACGCTGGTGCGATAGCGATGTGACATTCCCCATCCTCGTTAGCTTATTGGTGCGATCGATATACCTCAGTTATGCTGGTAACGAGCGGGGCACACGCGGGAACGGATCGGATCCGGGCAGACGGAATCCGGCCGTTGCAGGAATGGCGATTAACATGAATATGGAAGGATAACCCTGAGCAATCGTCCATTAGCGTGTTACCCTCTGAAAATTACCGGAAATTCGTCCTGCCGGGTTTCAGCAACCCGACACTATAAGATTAGTCTTTGAGTCACTCGCTGTCAAGGGGAAAATGTAATCCATTCAACGGCTTACGCCGTTTCGGTCGGTATGTACAGGGGGTGGTTATGGACCTGCAGCGCCGTGTTCAGTCTTTTAGGGCC
>WJMS01000027.1 GCA_014727815.1 candidate division GN15 bacterium | reverse complement strand
GATCTACACCGACCCGCCCGGCTGGTATGTCAGCGCTCACGCCTACCCGCACTTTTCGACGATCGGCTTTACCCGCAGTGTTTCGGCGGCCACCAGCAGCATGAGCACCGCCATGTATGCTTCACCGCGCGGCAGCGGCACCAGTGGCGGTGCCGGCGGGGGCGGCTTCTCCGGCGGCGGCGCCGGTGGTGGTGGCGGCGGCAGTTGGTAGTGTCGGCGCTACTTCAGCAGTAGCATCTTGCGCGAATCGACGAAATCACCGGTCGCAATGCGGTAGAAGTAGACTCCCGAGGCGACCCGATCACCACTCTCATCACGGCCATCCCACACCAGCCGATGCACGCCCGGTCCCCGGTACTCATCGACCAGCAACCGCACCCGCTGTCCAAGCAGATTGAGAACCTCGATCGTTACATCCGAGGCCGCCGGCAGGGCGTATTGGATCGTCGTGCTGGGGTTGAACGGGTTGGGATAGTTTTGCTCGAGGCTTGGTGTCGACGGCAGCTCGCCGGCCCGGTAGCTCGACTCATACGGCCGCCCGTCATAGTCGGCGACTTCGGCATACTGCAGTTCGAGTGACCCGCTACCGTCGATAGACATATCGAACAGCTCCTGCTGCCCCGCCGGGATTCGGTTGTGGCCGAGATCATACAGCAGGATCCGCAACTCGTCGCCTTCGCGGTGCCACGTCAAATCCATGTCACGAGCGGCCGGGCGCAACCGCAGGTCGCCAAGCGATAAATCCGAATCGACCCGGTAGACGAAATGGGCGGTGCCGATCGATGAAATCGCATCGGTCGCAACCGTCACCCGGCCATCCCGCTGCTCCGTCGACACGGAGACCTGCTGGGCGTAGGGGTTGAGACGGTTGAGGATCGGGGATGCATCGCCCGTCACCACGCGGATCAGGTAAGTCAGGTCGGCCACCGTCAGGGTCAGGTTGTCCGCGTTGACATCGGTCGAGGCAACCTGTTCCTGGGTGTTGACCGTGAACACCGATGAGCCGTAAATGAAGTAGTTGGTGAATATAAGAACGTCGCCAACTTCATAATGAATGCCGTTCATGTTGACATCGCCGCGAAAGCCGAGATTGCCCTCCGAGACGATAAACGGCACGTTGGAAATCGGCGACCAGTTGCCGACCTCATCGGCGGCTTTGATCGCGAAGTAATAGCCGGTGATCGCTTCGAGCGCGCAGATCGTAAACTGCTCTGCCGAGCCCGACTCCTTGGGAGTCGGCGGGAATATGACCTGCTGCGCCTGATAGAAATTCTGTTCCGTTATCGGAGTGCGCGAATAGCGGATATCGTAGTACGTCGCCGTTCCGTCGAGACCATCATCACCGGTCGCAGTCCAGTGGATCGTCACACAGTTCGCAGTCAGCGATGGCGCCGCTCCGACGACCAGCAACGCCATCAACATAATCCACCTCGTCATCGCCGCTACCTTTCTCAAGCGTGTGAGGAGCGCTTGTCGTGTGGAAATGTCGGGTTAGAACCTCCGTAGGTACGCTTCAATGAGCGATGAATTGCCCCCGCTGTCAACCGATTAGTGGCCCGACGCAAGTGCAAGGGCGCTAGAAGTTTGTGTGCCTTCGCCCGGCAGCGAGTAAGTTGCTGCGGGGCAATAAGCTACTAAATGGGTCAGAATTTGACGAAAAACGGCCCGGCGTGCATTTCGGGCATAAAAAAAGACCAGCCCGGGCGAACTGGCCTTTCTTACACAGGTGTCGAGCGAGATGCACTGTCCGTGTTGCCTCGCAAGATGTCGAGCGTGTGTATGAAGCTACCGATTAAACGCAACAGGCCGTTGGCGGGTTCCAGAAATCGGGTCGGGGCGATCGAAAAAATGGCCGCAGCCGACCATTATTGTCCTGATTGGCCGCCGCTGCCCCATTGTGCTGGACAAATCCGACTAAAATGGCTATTTTCGTACAAGCAAATGCTCAGGCTGCCGTTACCTCACAAACCGCCTGCTGTAGTTAGACAACCGGTCGGTCCACGCCCGCATCGGTTGGCGTCCGAACGTGTCCAAAGTTCCCGCCCAGGGAGGGTGTCTCAGTGAAGAAGTTGTTTATGTGCCTCTGTCTCGGAGCCTGCGTCCTGGCCGGCGCGGCGACCGCCGCCGATCTGTACCGGGTCGACCTCGACTCGTACGACCACGCCCGCGTACTCCGCGAGTCCGGTGTCCAGCCGGTCGTTCGCCTCGACAACGCCTATCTGATCCTGGGCGAGACGGCTCAGATAAAGACCCTGACACTAGCGGGTATCCATGCCGAGCAGCTTGCCACGAACCTGAGCTCGGCCGAGCTGGCCCTCGATAGCAGGCGCGATTCCGGCAACCGTCACCGGTTTCCGGTGCTGTTTGAGCACGATGATCTGCGTCTGCTGCGGGTTTCACCCGACGAGATCGGCGCCGCCGAGCTACAATATGATT
Source organism: candidate division GN15 bacterium (assembly GCA_014727815.1). Taxonomy (GTDB): domain Bacteria; phylum Zixibacteria; class MSB-5A5; order GN15; family FEB-12; genus WJMS01. Next base: position 831 of record WJMS01000027.1, on the reverse strand, counting down.
TGATCCCGCTTCGGACCGAGCTGCTGACCTTCGAGTACCGACCGCCGTTCGATCCGGGTGCACTCGGGAAGAAGCTGGCCGCTTTGCCCGATGGCCTGGATACCCTGATACAGCGGATTGAACAAGATTCACTCGTGACCTATCTCGAACGCCTTCAGGCCTTCAACGGTCGCCTGGCCGGATCGGATTCCAACTACGCATCGCGTGACTGGATCGCCGGCAAATTCACCGAGTTCGGCTATGACTCACTGGTCATCGACAGCTTCTATCACGATTTTGGCAGCGGCATGACATCGTGTCAGAACGTCGTGGCCTACAAACCGGGCAGTGTCTATCCCGATCATCACATCGTCGTAGGCGCGCATCGAGATGCGGTCATGTACTCGCCCGGCGCCGACGACAACGGCTCGGGGACAGTTGCGGTTATGGAGATTGCACGGGCTTTGGCCGGTGTGGAAACCGAAATAACGATCGTCTTCGTCCTTTTCGATGCCGAGGAATTCGGCTTATATGGCTCCTGGGAATACGCCGCCCGGGCTTACGCGAACCGGGACAATATTGTCTGTATGCTCAACATGGATATGATCGGCTATCTCGAGAACGACCATGAGACGACAGTATATCATGGCCCCGACCTGACGATACCCAACCTGTACAACGAGCTGGCCGACTCACTTACGAGCATAACCGGACATCTCGCGGGCACCTCGGCCTATTCCGACCACTATCCGTTCCAGCAGCTCGGCTGGCCGGTGGTGTTCGTGATAGAATGGGAGTTCTCATCGGTCTATCACACCTACCGGGACAGCACAAGCTACATCAACTACGACT
>WJMS01000229.1 GCA_014727815.1 candidate division GN15 bacterium | reverse complement strand
CCGATATGCTGAATCTTGCGGGCGCCGGCTTCGCTCTCGGCAAAGCCGAAACCATCGGAGCCGATCACCGCGCCCGGATGCAGGATGACGTTGTTGCCGATGCGGCAGTCGTGAAGGATCCGCACGCCCGGGTGAATCAGGCAGTTCTCGCCGATTGTCACGCCGCGGCTGATCGACACGGCACTCGTGACCTGCGTATTGGCGCCGATTCGTACCCCGGCGTCAACGGTACAGAGCGGACCAATACCGACACTGTCGGCCAGCTCAGCGGCCTCGTCGACATGCGCCGAGGGGTGCACGCCGGGCGGCACGATCCGTTCGAGCGGGTAGAGGATATCGATCAGGCGGGCGAACGTCAGGTAGGGGTTGTCGTGGCGTAGAGCAGGACGGTCATGACGGTCCTGTTCCAACGGCAAAACCAGGGCCGAGGCCCTGGTTTCGGGGATGAACTTGACGTACTTTTTGTTGTGGACGAAACTGAGCTGGCCCGAAGTGGCGTCGGTGATCGTGTTGACCCCCGAGATTTCCACGCTGCCGTCGCCGTCGACCGTCCCCCCGACCCGTTCGGCAAGTTCCGCCAGGGTGTACGAACGACTACTCATCGAGCGTTTCGAGTCGCTCCAGAACCTGATCGGTCAGATCGTAGGTTTCTTTGATATAGCCCAGGCCGCTCTGCATGGTAAAGACAACATCGTAGTTGCCCTCGATTGCGACCAGTTCGATCGCCTTGGAGACCCGTTCGAGCAGGGGCAGGATCAACTGTTCCTGGGTCCGCTCGGCGGTACCGTTCGGGCCGAAGATTCGCCGCGTGTATGCATCGAGATCTTCCTGTTTGGTCCGGATAGTCGCCTCGCGCTCCCGGCGCTTCTCCTCGGAGAGGATCAGTTTCTGCTTTTCGTACTCCTGGATCATTTCCTGGAGTGCCTGTTCTTTGGTTGCGGCCTCGTCTTCCCAGGCCTTGCGTTCGGTTTCCCACTGTTCCTGTGCCCGCTCCCAGGCCCTGTAGTTGTCCTTGATGACGTCATCGCGGACGAACCCGATCTTCAGGCCCTGGGCGGTTGCCTGCGTCGAAAAGGCAAACACCAGCGCGGCAATGACAAGCAGTCCGAGAAGGGTGCGTTGTGGTACTCGCATGATCATCTTCCTCTGTATTCCATTCTCAACAAACGTCGCTATCTAAAGGTCGTGCCTACCTGGAAATGCGGCTTCCAGCTCTGCTCCTCGTCCCTGAATTTATCCAGCGGATAGCCGAAGTCAAAGCCTATTGTGCCGATTCCGGGCACGAGCAAACGGAACCCGATACCTACACTCTTATACAAATCAAGCCGGATATCATCGTGTCGCAACCATGAACTGCCGGCGTCGAAAAAGGCCAGGGCATACAACTGCTGCGGCAGGATCGGTACCTGAAGCTCCCAGTTGGTGACCAGCATGTAGTTGCCGCGCACACGCGTGCGGAACGTCCCCGGATAGATCACCGAGTCCGGCTCGGCCGTGGCCGGGTCTGCGCTCGGATCGCTGAAATACTTGATCGTGTCACCCTGGGTGATGATCGAGTCCGGCGTCAGGGCGCCATCGTCGTAGCCGCGGACAATACCATCGTAAGCCGTCCCACCCGGGGTGTAGCGATCCGAGATCAATATCCGGTTGTCCCCCTTGGGGGCGCGTATGCCGCCAAATTCGACTTTCGCGGCCAGGGCGATATTGCGCCAGATCGGAATGAACTTGGCGATTTCCACCTGGTGCTTCTGGTATTCCCAGAACCCGCCCAGCGGACCGCCGGTCTGTTCGAAGGTGTAGGATATCCGCGAGCCCTCGGTGGCGAACTCCGGAAGGTTTCGGGAATCCCGCACGATCGTCAACGATAGCCGCGAGGCCGAATTCCACTTTTCGTCGTACTCCAGAATCGAACCGGGGTAGGGGCCGAGGTCGGTGACTGTCCGCGTGTCGGCCGGGATCGTATCTACACCGGCCGAGTCAATGGTCTGGCCGGTCTGCCAGCCAGCAAGCCCGTTGCTCTCTACCCAGTCATACAGATTGAAAGAGTTCTGGGCCACGTAGGCATCGTCAAAGTCATTAAACCGGGTCCGCTCGAGACGATACGCGGCAAAGACCCGGAAGTAGTTGTCGGGCCAGCGGAGGCGGCGGCCTAACCGGATTGAGCCGCCCTGCCGTGCCTCGGTGTAATCATCAAACCAGTTTCGGTTGATCGAATACAGGTCGGTGCCGAGCAGGGTCGGATGACCGAACATCCACGGCTCGGTAAACGACACCGAGAAGGAGTTACGGTTGCTGCCGAACTCGATATTGAAACTCAGATTCTGCCCCATGCCGCGGAAATTCGGAATGCCCATGCCGACCGTACCGACCAGTTTGTCCTGACTGTTGTAGCCGGCGCCGGCGGAAACCTGACCGGTCTGCTTTTCTTCGATCCGGAACTCGAGGTCGACATCGCCGCTGGGCAGATCAACCGGTACCGGCTCGACATTGGCGAAGTAGTTCAGCGCCATGACATCGCGCACCGAGCGAATCAGCAGCGAGCGATTGAACGTCATCCCGGGCAGCATCTTGATCTCCCGCCGGATGACATGGTCTTTGGTTTTGGTGTTGCCGACGATTCGCACCATGTTGATTTTCGATGGCAGCCCTTCGCCGATCGTGTAGGTGATGTCGAGAATCGAGTCGTTGCGGGTGGTGCGCTGATCATTCAGTCGGATGTGCAGGTGCCCGATCTCCTGGTATGCCGTGTACAGCTCGAACAACGACTCCTCGTACTTCTCGGCGTTGAAGACATCGCCCTGGTCGTACTTGAGCCGGTCCTCCAGCGCCTCGTCGGGAAGCACCTCGTTGCCGGCGAAGTCGACATTGCCGAAATAGTATTGCGGGCCCTCGTAGACATCGAGATAGATCGTCATCCGGTTGCGGCTCGAGTCGATCGAGATCGAGTCGTCAATCAGGTAGGCGTCGATAAATCCCCGCTTGTGGTACTCGGCAATGACCTTCTCGAGATCTTCGTCGTACTCTTCCTGAGCGAAATCGGAACTGCGCAGAAAACCGCGCTTGCGGTTGCGCATCTTGCCGATCAGGTCGCCCGCCTCCACCTGCCGGTTGCCGGTCATGACGACGTTCTCGACTTTCACCTTGGAGCGCTCGTTGACTTTGTAGTTCAGCGAGGCTTCGGTCGAGTCGGCGTTGTATGACAACTCCGGCGTAACTGATGCCTGGAAATAACCCTTGTTGCCGTACATCGTCTTGATCTGCTGGCGCTTTTCATAGACGAGATACGGGGAGATATAGCCACCGACCCCGAGACTCAACTCGTCGCGCAGGTCTTCGTCACTGAACTTGTCGTTGCCCTCGAATGTCAATGCGGTCAGTTTCGGGAGTTCGTCGACAACGACATAGACCTCGATTCCGCCGGTGACCTCACGCGCCTCGATCTTGACATCTCTGAAAATGCCCAGCGAATAGAGCCGGTGGATCGACTCCTGGATGACGTTGGGCGTAAGCGGCGAGCCGAGATCAATGGCGGCCACCCCGAGGATCAGCGACGGGGTAGCGATACGGTTGCCCTCGACTTCGATCTTCACAACCCGGGGGTTCTCCTGGGCGAGAAGTCCGCTGCTGAGAATCAGCAGTGTCAGGCAGATGTACAGTAGAGCTTTCCCTGCTCCCAGCCTCATGCGGGCATCCAACTCGTGCTTAAGGAGTGACGATCTTGTTGATCTTGACTTCAGTAAATCCCTGTCGGTGTCCCTGGCGGCGACGGTATTTCGTGCGGCGCTTGTACTTATAGATTTCCACCTTGTCCGACCGGCCGTGCCCGAGCACTTCCGCCTCGACAATCGCCCCGTCAACCAGCGGTGTACCGACTGTCGCAGCGTCATTGTCCTGCACCAGCAGCACTTCGTTCAACTCGAGCGTATCGCCCTCGGCAGCCTTCTGCTTCGGAATCTGGAGCACTTTGCCCTCTTCGGCCCGGAACTGAAAGCCGGAGACCTGAACCACAGCGTACATCGGATATCCTCCAATACGTAGAAGTCGTTACCTGCTTTTGAGATAGACCACGCAAGGTAGCACATCCGGCAGGCAAGTCAAGGCCTTTTTGCCGCACGCCTCGACCGACAAATCGCTTGTTATACCCTGTCCCGAAGCCGTTTGTTTCCATTTAACTGCCGTCCCTAATGTGATTTGGCCCGGCCGGGAACGTTTCGTATACTACGACCGTACTATCAATCGATAGAGACGAATATGACAGTAAAAACAGGCAAAAGCAGTGCGGCCGACCGCTCGGTCTTCCAGCTCAAAACGAGCTACGCCCCGCGGGGCGACCAGCCACAGGCGATCGAGGAACTGACCCGGGGCCTGCAGGATGGCCGCCCGCACCAGACCCTGCTCGGCGTCACCGGCTCCGGGAAGACCTTCACGATCGCCAACGTGATCGCCAATGTCGGCCGGCCGGCTCTTGTCATCTCGCACAACAAGACCCTCGCCGCCCAGCTCTATGGCGAGTTGAAGGCGTTTTTCCCGAACAACGCCGTTGAGTTCTTTATCAGCTATTACGATTACTACCAGCCCGAGGCGTATCTGCCGACTACCGACACGTATATCGAAAAAGACACCTCGATGAATGAGGACATCGACCGCCTCCGGCTTCGCGCCACTGCGTCGCTGCTCGAGCGTGACGACGTCATCATTGTCGCCTCGGTTTCCTGCATCTACGGTCTGGGTTCGCCCAGCGAATACAAGCGGCAGCTGCTTTTTCTCGAAGTCGGCGCCGAACATGACCGTGACGAAGTCATCCGAAACCTGATCGGTATTCACTACAATCGCAATGATATCGACTTCAGCCGGGGCAACTTCCGCGTGCGCGGCGATACGATCGAACTGATCCCGGCCTACCACGAAACCGCGCTCCGGATCGAGTTCTTCGGCGATGAAATCGAACGTATCAGTGAAATCGATCCGCTCACCGGCGAAATCATCTCGGAGCGCCAGCGCGCCGCAATCTACCCGGCCAAACACTTCGTCACCTCCAAGCCGCGGCTCGAGGAAGCCATCAAGGAGATCAAGAAGGAACTCGAGGAGCAGTTGATCATCTTTCGCAACGAAGGCAAGCTGCTCGAAGCCCAGCGGCTGGAGATGCGAACGAAGTATGATCTCGAGATGCTCGAGGAGATCGGTTACTGCGCCGGGGTGGAAAACTACTCGCGCTTTTTGACCGGCCGCCAGAAGGGCGAGCGGCCGTACACCCTGATCGATTTCTTCCCCGAGGATTTCGTCACTATTATCGATGAGTCGCACCAGACGATCCCGCAGATCCGCGGCATGCACGCCGGTGACACCAGCCGCAAGGAGGTGCTGGTCAGCCACGGCTTCCGGCTGCCCTCGGCGTTGGACAACCGGCCGCTTTACTTCGAAGAATTCCAGTCGCTGGTGAAACAGTCGATCTATGTGTCGGCCACCCCTGCCGAATACGAGCTGGAAGCCTCGGAAGGGGTCGTGGTTGAACAAGTCATCCGCCCGACCGGATTGCTCGACCCGAAAATCACGGTCAAACCGCTGGGGACGCAGGTCGACGACCTGGTCGAGCAGTGCAAGCAACGGGTGGCCAGCGGCGAACGGGTGCTGGTGACGACCCTGACCAAACGCATGGCCGAAGACCTGACCGACTACCTGTCCAAGATCGGTGTGCGGGTGCGCTATCTGCACTCGGAGATCGACTCGATCGATCGCACCGAGATCATCCGCGACCTGCGGCTGCATCAGTTCGATGTCCTGGTCGGTATCAACCTGCTGCGCGAGGGCCTGGATCTTCCCGAGGTGTCGCTGGTGGCGATCCTCGATGCCGACAAGGAAGGCTTTCTCCGCTCCGAACGCTCGCTGATCCAGACCGCCGGCCGGGCCGCTCGCAACAAGGGCGGCGAGGTCATTTTCTACGCCGACAAGATCACTGACTCGATGCGTAAGGCGATCGATGAGACGAACCGGCGTCGCGAAAAGCAGATGGCGTACAACGAGGAGCACGGCATCGATCCGGAGACGATCTTCAAGACACGCGATGAGATCATGCGCTCGACGCTGTTTGCCGACAGCAAGACACTCGAGGAAAAGACCTTCGAAAAGCCCGAGCACTTCGACCGTATGTCCAAAGAGGATCAACTTGCCTTTATGCTCAAGGCGATGAAGAAGTCGGCGGAGAATCTCGATTTTGAAGCGGCCATTGTGATCCGCGACGAAATCCGTGAGTTGAAAGAGCAATTGAAAAAGTCTAAGGCAAAACGGCGGCGGTGACCGTCAGTAGGTTTGAAAGTGATACGTATGATTGAAATGGTGCGCAAATACAGAGTTCTGGCGCCGCTGCTGCTGGCCGCCCTGGTTATCGGTTTCGCCTGCGAGGAGCGCGAGGTGGAGGGGATTCTCGATGCCGATGAGATCCGTCGCTACATCGCCGAAACTGAAATCGGCCGTGAGCTGTTTCGCACCGACAGCCTGATCCTTCCCGATCCCTACCAGCGGCCGGGCGACACGACCATTTTCTCCGACACCGTAATCGCCCACACTCGCGAGATTTCGATCGATACAATCGCCACCAATGCCAGCGGTGACCAGCTGGCGAACTGGGGCGCCCTGGGCTTTCTTCGGGAAGGTATCGCAATCGTGCAGGATCGCTTTACGGTGGTCACGCGCAAACTGAATATCCCGGGCTCGAGTCCGGACACAACCTCGCGCGTGCTCGTACGGGCAGGGTTGTTCTTGAAGCTGTTTAACGATGGTTTCCCGTATCTCGGCTGGGACCTGTGGGCGTTCAGCGGGACCGGCAATGTCGATCCGACCAACGCCGTGCCGCTGCAGGTGGGGGTGACGATCGAGAACGATGCCGGCGTGCAACTCGATCAGTTCCGCGGCGATGATGACGCTTACACGATCACCCCGCGTAAGCTTCGTCCGACCATGCGCTTTGTCGAGATTCGGCAGATCGCGGTGACCACCAGCGGGGTGCAGTTCATTCTCGAGACTGAGCTTCGCAACGCCCAGTCACCGGCCCGCTACTATTCGCTGCTCTCGGGCTCCCAGGAGGCGCGTAT
>WJMS01000228.1 GCA_014727815.1 candidate division GN15 bacterium | reverse complement strand
TTCCGGCGCCGAGCAGTCGGCCGCGGCGGCCGAGGAACTGAACCGTCAGGCGGAGGGTCTGCAGCAGATGGTAGCGCAGTTCCGGCTGGCCGGAACGGCGGACGCTGCCGACGATTCCGATCAATACTAGTCCCTTTTCCAGGGACACAAGCAGGCGCGCGGGTCCATCCGGGTCCGCGCGCTTTTTGTTGTGCGATGATTGAAGTGGTAAGCAAATGTATACGATGTGTACTGACCGGGATTTGTTGACAACGGTGGCGAAAGCTCGTACATAGTGATCGGATCTGATCCGGGCGTCACCGGCACAACCGGGGTCAGGGCGTGACGCACAGGGCTCTGGCCGAGGTGCTTCAGGCACGATCGAACGAGGAGCGTTGGATGGCTACCAAACGAGCCGGGGATATTATGATCCCACTGGATCAGTATCCGCATATCCCCTACTGGTTCACTCTCCGTCAGGCGATTGCAGAGATCGAGATGTCGACGCTCGATCGCGCCGGACGTAAATCGCTGCCGCGCGCGCTTCTGGTTTTTGACGAAAAGTACGAGCTGGTAGGCGTGCTCCGTCGACGCGATATTCTGGGCGGACTGGAACCTCGTTTCCTGCGAAAAAAATCAGCGGATGGGCAAAAGGCCTGGTGGGATATCGATCTCGATCCCAATCTTGTTGATCTTTCCGACGGTGCGAGTACGGACGACATGCAGCGTCGGGCCGCGACGCCGGTGGAGGAGTTCATGCAGCCGATCGGCGACACGGTTGATGTCTCCGATCCGCTGGCCAAGGTTGTGTACAAGATGCTCAATACCGACGTTGCCCTGCTGCCGGTGCTGGATGATCAGAAGGTGGTCGGGGTGGTACGTTCCGTAGACGTATTCCATGAAGTTGCCGGTTCCTTGCTCTAAGGACCGTTATCTAATCACCAATCGGTTACTGCTTACTGGGAGTGGTAATGGCAAAGAACTCTGACAGCGAGGATCGGCCACAGCAAGAACATCCGGCGGGACTGCCGCCGATGCCGGAGGAAGTTCATCTGGCCCGGGCGGTCCGGCGGATCGACTGGAAGCGGGTTGGGCTTATCCTGCTCGGACTGGGGTTGTTTCTCGGAATCTACTTCGCGCCGCCGTTCGCCGATGCGGTTGATCCGCAGGGCAAACATTTCGAGCTCACACGGGAAGGAAAGGCTGCCCTGGGGTTATTCTTCCTGGCCGCGATCTGGTGGGTGTTCGAGGTTATCCCGATCGGTGTTACGAGTATCACGATCGGCGTAATCCAGGCGCTCTTTCTCATTCGTCCCGCCAAGGTTGCGTTCACCGACTTCATGGATCCTTCGGTGTGGTTCATTATCGGCTCAGTGGTGATCGGCATGGCTTTCACCCGATCAGGGTTGACCAAGCGCATGGCCTATAAGATGCTGCTGATTGTCGGCGAGCGTACCAGTATGATCTACCTTGGCAGCTATGTCATGACGGCGGCGCTGACGTTGATCATGGCCCACACGGCGGTGGCGGCGGCAGTTTTTCCGCTGCTGATGGCAATCTATGCACTGTATGAGAAGGACAGCCAGCCGACACGGTTCGGCAAGGGGTTGTTTATGGGCATGGCGTTCGTGGCCGGGGCGGGCAGTATCATCACGCTGCTCGGCGCGGCGCGTGGCGCGGTGGCGATCGGTTTCTTCCGCGACATCACGGGTCGGGAGATCGGGTTCTTCGAACTCACCTGGTACATGTGGCCAATCGGTGCAGTGATGGTCGGTTTGCTGTGGGTGTTCATGATGATCGTGTTCAAGCCGGAGCACAAGACGATCCCCGGCTTACGGCAGCGGGCGGAACAACTCAACCGTGGTCTCGGGTCGATCACCAGGACTGAGATCCTGACACTGGTGATTGTCGGCGCGACCATCTTCATCATGTCAGCTCGCTCGTTTATCCCGGGCCTGGAGGGACTGCACAAGAGCGCGGTCATACTGTGTTCGACGATCTGTTTCTTCATGTTTAAGATCCTGACGATTAAGGATCTCGAGGAGATCCCGTGGAACATCGTGCTGCTGTTTGGTGGAGCGATGTCGATCGGGTTCTGTTTGTGGCAGACCGGCGCGGCGAGCTGGATGGCGATAATCTGGCTCAACATGCTCGAGAACGCCCACTGGTTTATTTTTGTGATGGGCATTTCATTCTTCGTGTTGATCATGACGAACCTGATTATGAACGTGGCGGCCATTGCGATTACCCTGCCGGTGGCACTGGTACTGGCGCCATATCTCGGGGTGGCGCCGGAGGTGATCCTGTTTTCGGCGCTGGTGGTGGCCGGGATGCCGTTCTTGTTCCTGGTTGGCGCCGCGCCCAATGCGATTGCCTACGAAAGTAAACAGTTCACGAGCGGTCAGTTCTTCACGACCGGTATTCCGGCGAGCGTGCTGTTGCTGGTCGTGCTGGCGTTTTTCGTGGGCGTGATCTGGCCGATGATGGGTATGCCGATTACGGTACAGGCGGGGTAGTAGACCGCGCACCATGGGCCGCTGAAAAGGAAAGGCGGGTCGGTCGTGGTGACCGGCCCGCCTTCTGCGTGTGTAGAGCAGCGTCGAGAGAAGAGCGGATTGTGCGAGAGAAACGCTTACTTCAACAGCACCATCTTCTTTGATTCGGAGAAATTACCGGCGCTGATCCGGTAGAAGTAGACTCCGGTCGGCGACGAGCCGGCATCCCATTCGACCTGGTACTCACCCGCTTCGCGACGACCGTCAACCAGTGTCGTTACTTCCTGCCCGAGCACGTTGTAGATCTTCAGCTGGACATCAGCCGCCTCCGGCAGGGCGAAGGAGATGATCGTGGTCGGGTTGAACGGGTTCGGGTAGTTCTGCGCCATGGAGTACTCGGTCGGCAGCAGGCCACCCTTCATGGCGGTCAGGGCATCGCCTTCGTCGTCACCTTCGAGAGCCGGGAAGGCCACGACGGTACCGTTCGGCAGCGCGGCGAAGATACCGAAGCTACGGTCGGTCTCGCCCTTGTCCGTATCCTCGTCGTCATCACTCATGGTCAGGAAACCGGAGGCGAAGACAACGGCGGCGCCGCCGCCGAGAGAGGACAGGTCGGCCGAGAAGGAGGCGACGATCGTGTTGTTGTCGTCACCCGGGGTGACATCGAGGATATAGTCATCGGCCGGCACCGAGATGTAGTCGGTGAAATCGCCGTAGGCGGCGTTTTCGACAATGGTAGCGACATCGCGAGCGATGACATCAACCGTCGGCGCATCGGTGGCGCCGTGCAGGACGACGAAGTCAACGTTACCGCTGCCGTTCATGCCGGCCTGACGCGTGTCAGCCTTGGTGAAGAGGGTGAAGGCGATATCGCGGCCATCCGGATTCTCGGTGAAGTCGTCGCCGATCACGCCATTGGCGACTGCGACATAGGAAACATCGGCCTCGAGCGTTACCGTGAAGCTCTTGAGGGTGTCGGCCTGCGAGGCGCTGCCCGCCGGGGCGACACCGATATTCAGTTCGACACCAGCCGGTACATCGACGTACGGGGTGGCGGTGCGGAACATGAAGTTCGGGATGAGCTTGTCGCCGTTGACCCAGACATCAACCACCTCGGCGGCCGGATCGGCAGCGTTGTGAATAACCTGCAGGCCGGCGAACTCGGGCTCTTCGTATGCTGGGAACTCAACGACGGTACCGTTCGGCAGGGCCGCAAAGAGACCAAAGCCGGGGCCATTGTTGTCGTTGTCCGGGGACAGGAAGCCCGAGGCAAAGACCGCCGCGGCGCCGCCGCCGAGACCGGCCAGGTTGGCTTCGAAAGATGCCACGATCGTGCTGTTGTCGGTGCCCGGAGTGACATCAAGGATGTAGCTGCCGGCCGGGACCGAGACGTAGTCAGTCAGATCGCCGTAGGCGGCGTCATCGACAAGGGTCGCGACGTCACGGGCGATCACATCGACAGTCGGAGCATCGGTCGAGCCATGCAGGGCAAAGAAATCGACGTTGTCGCCGCCGTTCATCCCCATCTCACGGGCCGGGGCCTTGGTGAAGAGGGTGAAGGCGATGTCCCGGCCATCGGGGTTGGCTTCGAAACCGGAGCCGACCACACCGTTGGCAAAGACGACATAGCTGACGTCGGGATCGAGCGTCACCGAGAAGCTTTTGAGGGTATCGGCCTGCGAGCTGCTGCCCGCCGGGGCGACACCGATATTCAGTTCGACACCAGCCGGCACGTCGATAAACGGCGTGGCGGTGCGGAATTCGAAGTTGGGGATCAGCTTGTCGCCGTTGACCCAGACATCAACAAACTCGGCAGCCGGATCGGCGGCGTTGTGCACTACCTGCAGACGGGCAAACTGCTCATCCATGATCTTCGGAAGTTCGATCACCTGACCATCGGGCAGAGCAGCAAACAGGCCAAACGGGGCGCCGTTGCCGTTGTCCATCGGGTTCAGGAAACCCGAAGCGAAGACGATTGCGGCGCCGCCGGCAAGACCGGACAGGTCGGCCTCGAAGCGGGCAACCTCGGTACGACGGTCTTTACCGGGCGTGACGACCAGTTCGTACTGGTCCGGGCGCAGCACGCGGTTGCGCGAGAATTCACCATAGGTCAGGTTGTTGAAGACCAGTCGACCGGGACCGTCACCTTTAGCGGCACGGATATCGACGGTCGGGGCATCGGTGGCGCCGTGGAAAGCGCGCAGCTTGACCAGGTGGGCGATCGCTTCGGTGCGAATCTTGTCCTGCGCAAACAGGGTGAAGGCAATCGACTCACCGTTCGGGTTAGAAGCAAAACTGTTCGGGTCGAGAACGCCGTTGGCGATTGCGACATAGCGCTCGTTCAGCTCAAACGTCACCGGGAAGCTGGCGATAATATCGTCGACCGAGGCGGAGGTCGGCGGGGCAATGCCGATAGTCAGTTCGACGTTGGCCGGCACTTCCACAAACGGGGTGGCGGTACGGAACGCAAAGTCGTCGAGCAGCAATGAATCATTGACGTACACATCAACCACTTCGGCAGCCGGGTCGGCGGCGTTGTGAATGACCTGCAGTTCGGCGGTCTGGCCGACCGACGGCAGCTCGATTACCTGGCCATCCGGCAGCGCGGCAAAGAGACCGAAGGCCGGACCGTTATTATCATCGCCGGGGGTCAGGAAACCCGAAGCGAAAACGACCGCCGCGCCACCGCGCAGGCCGCTCAGGTCGGCCTCGAAGGAGGCGACGATTGTCTGAGGATCGTCAGCCGGGGTGATGTCGAGGGTGTAGGCTCGCGGCAGAACGGTGCGATACTTGGAGAAATCACCGTAGCCAAGATTGTTTACCAGGGCGCCGAACCACCAGCCGCGGATGCGAACGTCGATTTCCGGAGCATCGGTAGCGCCATGATAGGCGAAGAGATCGACGAAGGCGCGCCAGCGGGCCGAGGTGCGCACATGCTCGCGTAGTTCAACGGTGAATGCGGTCGACCGACCATCCGGGTTGTCCGCGAAACCGTTGCCGAGGACGCCGGTCGCCATGGCAACGTAATTGGTGCGCGGGCGCAGGTTGAGGACGAAATTGGCCAGGGTGTCATCAACCGAGGAGCTGGTCCCCGGCGCTATGCCGACATTGATGTCGGTGCGAGCCGGGACTTCTATGAACTCGGTAGCGGTGCGGAAAGCAAAGTCATCTCGAAAAAGGTCTCCATTGACGTAGATGTCAACGGTTTCGGCGGCCGGATCGGCCGAGTTGTGAATGATCTGGATGCCGGCTGTTTTGTCGCCGCCGGCGACGGCGCTGGTTGCGATGAGCAGCAACCCCATAAAAAGTGCTGAAAGACGTTTCATCTGGTTCCCCTTTTGTCTGGTTGGGATGGGTACGTTTATCTTGCTTCGGTATTGTGGGGAGGGAGGTCTGTCGGTGAACGGTCCGGTACGGATCGGATTGTGCGCTTGAGTGCCCACCGACAGACCGGTCGCTTCGCCGCTACCCGCCCAGCCCCCTGGAAGCGGGGAGCGGTCGAAGGCTAACCGTCATATCATTCCCTCGCCCCCGATACTACTTCTCTTCCATGTCCGGCAGAATGACTTCGTTGATGACATGGATGACGCCGTTGGAGGTCATGATGTCGGCCTTCACGACCTGGGCGTTGTCAATCATCACCATTTCGTCGGCGGTCTTGATCGACACGCTCTGCCCGTTCAGGGTCTCGGCCTTGTCGAGCTGGACGACATCCTTGGCCAGGACCTTGCCGGAGACGACATGGTAGGTCAGAATTGCGGTCAGGGCTTCCTTGTCCTTCAGCAGGCCTTCCACCGTGCCCTCGGGCAGCTTGGCAAAGGCTTCGTCAGTCGGAGCGAAGACGGTCAGGGGACCGTCACCCTTGAGGGCGTCGACCAGGCCGGCAGCCTTGACGGCAGCCACGAGCGTGGTGAAGTCGCCGGCGGCGACGGCGGTCTCAACGATGTCCATCTTCTTTTCAGCGCTGGCCTGGACCGCCTTGGTCTCCTTCGCGCTGGAACCGCAGGAACCAGCAGTGGCGGTGGTGTTCAGGCCGGCGATAAGCAGCAGGGCAGCTGCGGCGGTGAGTGTCTTCTTAATCATTGTTCTCTCCTTGTGCTCTCACTGAGTCATGTTGGTCTGAGTTTCGTGACAGGGTTAGGTTAGTTGCTCGCGACACCCCAGCGGCGCTGGATCGCTTTCAGGGTGAAGACCTGGTACAGCGCGGACAGGCCAACCAGGATGTAGACGATGCTGCTGATCAGGCTGGACGAGCCAAAGATGGCAGCGACGAGGTTGAAGTCGAGCAGGCCGACCAGGCCCCAGTTGAGGCCGCCGACGACCAGCAGGACAGCGACGATAATGTCGAGAGTTTTCATTGTGGTTCTCCTTGTTTCGTGTGTTCGTTACGTTGTTCGATATTGAAACAGGTGCTTGTATAGGGTTTGTTCCATTTTTGTGGCAAATTTGCCGGTTTTTTTGAGACATTCCAAGATCACTCTATTAATGAGCAATCCGGTTGAAAGCTGCAGAGGCGGTTTAAGCACGTTGTGGGACAATAGATTGAGAAAATGCTTGATTTCGCGAACATAATTAGACAAATTGGTGTTGTATTAGTCAGAAATTAGACATTCGAAAAAAAGAGGAGCAGATGTCTCAGAAATACCCCATCAAAGTAGCAGCATCTCGGAGCGGGTTAACCACGCATCTGATTCGCATCTGGGAGCGCCGATATGGTGCCGTAAATCCGTCCCGCACCAAGACCAACCGTCGTTTGTATTCTGACGACGACATACATCGACTGGTGTTGTTGCGCCAGGCGACCGCGGCCGGTATGAGCATCGGGCAGATAGCCAATCAGTCGAACGAAGAGCTGCAGGAAATTATCGATGCCAACCGCGGGGTGTTAGCTCGCGGAAGCGTGAACGGTTCCACGGGAGGTGCGCGCATGAATGCTGCCTCGGCTGATCAGCATCGAGCCCGATGCCTTGACGCCGTGCTGGAACTGGATTCCTCCGCGCTGGAAAACGCCCTGCTGGCGGCCTCGGTGGAGCTCGGCCAGATCACCTTATTTGAAGATGTACTGACACCGCTGTTCGAGCAGATCGGGCAGATGTGGGCTGACGGTGAGTTGAAGGTCTCTCACGAGCACATGGCCTCGGCAGTGGTTCGTTCGTTTTTGGGGGGCATTCTCAGCAGCACACGGGCGCCGCAGGCCGGACCCTCGATCGTCGTAACGACCCCGGCCGGTCATTCGCACGAGGTCGGGGCGCTTATGGTCGCGATTACGGCGATGGCGCAGGGGTGGCGGGCGCTGTATCTGGGGCCCGACATACCGCCGGAGGACGTGGCTGGCGCGGC
>WJMS01000227.1 GCA_014727815.1 candidate division GN15 bacterium | reverse complement strand
GTGATATTCATGACCTGCCCGAAATCCTCAGAGGTTGGCGAGCCGGTCCAGAGGATGATCTCGTAAGTCCTGGCCCCGCCGCTGTTACCGACAAAAAGGCGTCCGTCATCGAGTGCATTTACATGCAGCGAGTCGTTCTGATCGATCGGCATACCCTGGATGCGATAGTACTTCTGCTCCGTGGAGTCCTTCTCAATGGCGATCAGGGTTGCGGTTTTGCCGGCAGCATCGTCGCTCATGAACGAGAGTCCGTCGCCGACGAGCAGGTGGTCGGTTTCGGTCGAGTCGCTGTCGCGGATTACGCAGTAGCTTCGCGCGGAGTCCTGCCAGAAGAACTCGACACTGTCGGAAAGGCCGGACAGGTCGATCGAGTAGTCACCGACCGGAATGTGGTAGCCGATCGGGCGCGGCTGACCGTGCCCGGGTTGCAGCGGCACGATCGGATAGCCGATAGCGCTGTCATTGTAGAGCACGCCGCCTTCGGCGCCGATGCGGTTGCCGGCGCTGTCGGTGAGTACGATATCTTCGTAGGCCGACACGAGCACGGTCGCGTAGTCGTTGTGTGCCTGCGATGATGCAAACTGCGCGGCCGGCGCTTTGCCGCCGGGCGGATTGTTCAACAGGCTGAGCGGACTATCGGTGAATTCGTTGATCGGCAGCGACGCGTACAGGCCGCAGCAGGTGTCTTCGAAAATCAGGTCGTCGTCATCTGTGGGGGGGTCATAGCGCCAGGTGTTGGTGATCGAATCGATACGTACAAACGTGGTCGTATCGTCCGGGAAGTTGTTGTCGTAGACGTAGATATGGTAGATTCCCGCCGAGTCGGGCACGTTGGATATCCGATACGGTACGACTGAGTGACCGTACACCTGCTGATCGAAGACACCATTCCAATTAAACGGACCGTCGGGAAGATTCAGCGACAGCATACTCAATACCCGTGGGTAGACAAACGAGGTAAAGGCGCTGTCGCGGAAGATACGCAGGGTTTCCATCGGCGAAATGTCAAACGTGTTGAGACCGTAGATCAAGTGCTTGGGACCAAACTGATAGCTCCAGTACTTATTGACGACTTCACGCCAGAAGTCATTGAGCGGGAGATCGTGTACCAGACCGGTATCCGGCAGGAAGAAGTCATCGGTAATTGCAAAGCTCCGCCACAGCAGCAGGTCACTGACCGCAAAGCCGTAACAGGAACCATCCCAGCCGCGAGCTGACAGGATATCCCAGAACGTGAATACGGCAATATCGATGATCCGTGGCGGTTTGGCGCGAACATAGCAGGCCTCCCATTCATCGCAGAACATCCACCAGTCCGGAAAGCGCGAACGATTATTGATTGTCTTCACCGGCCACGGCAGGGTGTCGTAGGAGAGTGTTTGCCAGTGTGACTGGGGCCAGCAGCTCAAACTGTCATTGCGCCAGCTCCAGTTGTGATAGGTCTGACGGAACGGCTCCTCGTAATACTGGCCGATATAGCGCATCAACCAGTCGGAGTCCAGAGCCGAATCGGCGGCGATAGAGAAGACGGGGCTCTGGCTGTAGCTGCAGGCGAAATCCCCATTGGCGATACGCAGTTGACAGAACTCGGAGTTGGTGTCGGGCACGAGCCAGAGCAGTGGACGATCGGGGTGGGCATTGTTGTGGATGATGTTCCAGGTCTTACCGCTATCGAGACTGTATTCGACCTGTACGTTGTCGACACTGTCGGCCAGGTACTGAATCGGATAGACCGTGCCGTACTCGAGCGTGTCGCCGCTCGGGGGCGCCAGGATGGTGAGTGGAAAGGCGCCCGCCGAGTCCGGGATGTCACTCCAGACGCCGAGATGGCTCTGGTAGGGCCCCATCCTTGAAACATTCCCCCCGATCATCAGCCCGTCATCGGCCAGGGCCATCGCCCGCACGCTTCCTTCAACGCCACTGCCGAGTTCGGTCCAGGCGGCGCCGTTGAAGCGGACGATCCCGTAGCCGACGCAGCCAATCGGTGGGTTGTCATCATCGTAGTTATCACCGCCGGCATAGATATTGCAGCCGTCGCTGATCAGTTCATAGGTGGTGAAACACAGGGGCAGTTCGCCGGCCTCGTCCCAGGTGGCGCCGTCCCATACCCAGATCGGAGCGGCATCGATCAGTCCCGACTCTTCGTAGTCGCCGCCGACAAACACACGTCCGGCGCCGTCAACCACGACCGACCAGGCCTGCGAACTCGAGGACAGTGTCGGGACACCGTTGGGGCCGACTTCACTCCATGCGCTGCCGTCCCAGCGAACGATATGATTGGTTACGATCTGGCCGAAGTTTTCGAACCCGCCGACGACATAGAGGTCGCCGGTGGTGGAATCGAAGGCAATATCGCGTACGGCGCCGAATGAAAGCCCGTCTGACCCGGGAATCGGCACGTTGTGCCACTGGGCGCCGTCCCACCGGGCGATTCCCTGCGAGGAGTCGGCGTTGTAACCGTTGATCCCGGTGAAATTGCCGGCCACATAGAGTTCGCCGGTAAGCGGATGGAAGGCCATGTCCTGTGACAGTCCGTTGGTGAGACCGCCGTTCATATCGGACCACTGCGTGCCGTCCCACATAGCCACTTCTTCGTAACCATCGCCATCGATCGTC
>WJMS01000026.1 GCA_014727815.1 candidate division GN15 bacterium | reverse complement strand
GCGATATATCGGCCGAGAAGTAGAACTGGCAGTGGCCGGGCTGTCGCCCGATGAGTTCACGATTCTGGTGCATGTATCGCCGAATACTTCGGACCGATTCATCCGCGATAGTCTGCCCCTGATTGTGCGGCTTCCCGACAGTAGCCTCACATGCCCTCTGGCGCCCAACAAGCAAACGTTTGACTCGGCACTTGTCGCGGGTGCGCTGGCGATGCTTAGAAACGGCTATGCGACATTCGAGTCGTTGGACAGCGGCGGTGATACGCTGGTACCCCAGGAGGGTTTTGTTCGACTATGCACCCCAGATACGATCCTTACCGTACGCACCAGAGTTGACAGTCCCGATCCGGAGATCGGCAAACAGCTGTTTTTCGAGTTCGCCGACGGATATCTCCGGGAGGTGACCGACCAGGAACCGTGAAGCCAGGCTTCAGGGGCGTGGTGACGTCGGCGATACACGACTGTCGTGAAAGTCAGTCCATGGACAATGCCGGTTGCTCCGTGACAGTAATCTCTGCATCGGACAGCTCTCGGATCAGGTCGTTGACCGTTACCCGCAGCGACTGCACGGCCACCTGCTGCTTGCGACTGGCGGTATTGACTCCCGGAATGGCCATGTTTTTCCGGTCAGTTGTTTCGCCAGTCGCCGTCCAGAGCGTGCTGCCGGTGCGGGTGCTGACCAGCTCAAGCGACAGTTGCGTATGCCAGCCGACATCGCGCTTACCGACACTCTCCAGCCAGGCGCCAACGATACTGCCCAGGGTGGTCGCGGCCGTTATTGCGGTTGTGTTGACCTTCACTTCCTCGAATTGCGCTGATGAAAACGGCATGCGAACGGTCGATTTTTCCGTCTTTGTCGTGAGCAGGGCCGTAACGGTAGCGGCCGCTAACGACGTGCCTCCTACAAAAAGCACGTAGCGGCCGGTCTTGTGGTCGTAATAGCCGGAGAAGTGCGAGATGCGACCGTAGAGAACGGCGTCGACGCCAGAGCGCGCCAAACTGTCCAGAAAAATCGGATTTACTGCCGAGCGTTCATATGCCGTCAACGTGACGTGTTCGAACACACCACTATAGCGAAGATGTTTGGTCACCATATCTGTTATCTCTGATGCGACCTGTCCACGAAAGTCCTTGTCCCGGGTGTAGTCACCGGCATCCGAGATTCCGGCAGCCTCTCGCGAGTCCTTTTCTCGTTCGGTATAGTCCCGATCATCCTCAAACTGTACCACCGCCACCGATAGTGGCAGCTGTTTTGCAGATTTCGCCGCCGTTTTCTCCGACAGTTCGTACTGAAGTTTGTAGCCGCCGCCACAGCCAATGCAGGCAACAACGACCCCGATGACGGCAGCCAACGGTATGATACTCATGATCTTATTCATGCCAGCCCCTTTCTTGTCCGGGCGTGAAAGTGATCGCTTTCTCAACTGGCGAACGAACCGGCGAAACGTTTGCTGCGATTACGGAGAATTACGTCTTCAGGAGAGTGACTTTCGGATCAGGGCAATGTACCCGAACGCGGTGTCGCTCAGTCCGGAGAACCGCTCAATGTGAAGGGTGCCCAGAAATACGGGTGGTGATATAAGGTCCGATCCGAGGCAAGCATGGCCCGCTGCGCTGCCGCCAGCGCGGCAGACTTGGTAGCACCCTTCGCCAGCAGGGTATAGAACTCCGCGCCCAGTCGAGCAGTGCTTCGATCGTTGATATTCCACAGGGTTGCCACCACCGATCGCGAACCGGCGATCAGGAAAGATCGGGCCAGGCTTTGTACGCCCTCGCCGGGATGGCGCGTTCCGGCGTGTGTCTGGCAGGCTGACAAGAAGACGTTGTCAACGGGCATTGACAAGTTCATGATCTCTTCGGATTGAAGCAGTCCATCGTGACGGGTACCCTGTTCCGGGGACAATAGCAGAGCCGATCGCCACGGATCTACTCTATCCATCAGTCCGTGTACGGCAAAGTGTACGTACCGGTAGCGCGCAAAATCCACGTCACACACGGCGCTTTCGTTTGCTTCCGGGCCCACCAGCAATCGCGATAAACCCGGATCGAAGCATGAGGCAATACGGCGGATCTCGCTTGCTGCATACGGTAATCCGAGACCCGCGGTAGCGGTAAGGTCATAGTATTCCGCCAGGGTTGCTGCATCAACGCCGTATTCTCCGGTATCGCGCGTCGGGGGGATCTCAGGCGCCCCCACCAGCAGGGCGCCATCGCCCGACACCATCGGTCGAGTTCGGATGCTCGCGAGAATCGAGGTCGATGGGGCGTATACGAGTTCACTCGACTCAACCAGGAATTGTCCATTCGATGTTTGCAGGACTGCAAACGGCAGCTCGAGCAAACGTCCAGCAGGCACAATGATCACCCGTCGTCCTGATACAAGCGCTTGCACCGATGCCGGAAGCAACGCCTGACCAAGGCGGCTCGACGACTGACGCACTTCCGCAAGATCGCCCGACGACTTCGGCTTGCTCCGGATGTCCGTAAGCAGGCTGAGAGTCTGGCGTTCGATTTCCGCTCGGTCAAGCTCAAGCGGTACAACACGTGAGGAATCGCGGGTGGTCACCATGAGATAGGAGCCAAAGTTGCTCAGCAGATACTCGAGCACTACGTCCTCGGCATCAATCACTTCGGCTCGAATGCTCGACAGCGGCACGATAAGATCAGCAAACCCGGCATGGCCGGCGCCTGCCTCCCCGGCTGCGCGAATGCGTTCGGTGTTGAGCGAGTCCCGCAGACTCTCGATTTGTGCCGCCAGGGCACGGCCGCCCTCGCGAAGGTACTGCTTCTGTTTTTCGGAGAGGCGATTGAGCGTCGCCTGTTCTTCCGATGCCGGAGCAGTGTTGCCGCCACCGGCAAGGCGTCGCCGCAGTGCGCGCGACCGACTGGTCTCGATCGCTGCATGGGCTGAGTCGAGATTGACAGCGGAGCCACCGGCAAGAAAGCGTTCGAGGTAGATTATCGCTTGTAAATGATAGTATTCGATTTTGTCGGCAAACCAGCCGACCTGATAGTCGGAAAGTGCTGCCCGGCTCCATGAATTGTCCGACAGGGATATACATGCCTGCAGGTACGAAAGCGCGACCTCCGGCTGATTTAGACGATAGGAGCAAACCGCTTTCCCGAACAGCGCAAACATCGTCTCCTGAAATCGATCCGTCATGGTCAGAACCGAATCGAGGTGTTGGTCGGCCCTGCCGTACTGGCCGCTCTCCAACAGAACTGACGCCATGCGCAGGAGATTCTGACAGATACCGGTCGTATCGCCCGTCTCATCAAACAGCAGGTTGGCCTGTCGGTAACTCGCAAGAGCGGCGCCGACCGAATCGAGCTGCCCGAAGGCCAGTCCCTCACAATTGATGGAGTACGCAACATCCGACTGCAACGTCGGATTGCGCTCCACGAGGGATCGACGCAGTGCCGTCGATCTACGAGCATGCATGAGCGCTGAGTCGGGCCGAGCCATATCGATTAGCGCCTCGGCGATGTAATACTCGGCGAAGGCCTCACCGTAGCGGCTGTCGAGGTTTATGAATCCGTTGCGTGCGTCCGCGAATAGCCGGGCGGCATGTTCGGCCCGGCCCACTTGCAGCAAATTGGTACCGCGCTGCAACTGCGCATAGGGCAACCGCGACGTCATGCCGACCCTGTCATACGACGCCACCGCGTCGATACACTCCTGTTCAGAACGAAGGTAGTCTCCGTCGAGCTCACTGTGGATTTTGGCCAACAGGTAATGGCAGTCTCCCAGCAGTGGATAGTAATCGAGGTGACGGCAGATCCGGACCGCCCGAGAGCCAAACCACACTGCCGAATCTCGCACGCCTGCCTGGTAATAGGTGTTCGCGAGGTTGAAGGCGAGACTTGCTGTGGAGAACGAATCACCGATTGCGTCGAACTCGCGATACAGTTCATGCAGCGCCGCAATCGTAGTATCGAGACGCCAGGCAGCCTTGGCTCGCTCCAATGCCCGATAGGTCGAATCGAGTTCGAGCTTGCGCGCAGCGGCGCCGGGGACCAACTGTGTAGCGAAGTCCAGTCGTGCGGCCAGGTCACGTATTCCCGTCTCCTGACGGTAGTGATTGCACAGCCAGCGCAACTCATCGACAGTGGCACCGTCATCGGCCGAGTTCTCACTCACCGAAGCGACCAACCATCGCTCCAGGAGTGACTGCACCTCACGACGCGTCTGGTCATGCCGCGAGTCGATCAGCGACCGGTAGTCTGCCTCGGATCGTGACCGGGCGATGTCCAGAAGGGACTGTTTTTCTGTATCCCCGGATCGACTGGAACAAGAAACCAGCCCGGTGGCAAACAGCACGATTGCCAAAAGCGGGCGGTACTGGGCAGACAGACGCTTGATCAATGAGACCGGAACCTACTCGATAAGACTCACGTGTATGGGAAAAGTATAGGTGTCGACTACTTCGCCGTCAACATCTCGTTCCGTGACGACCAGCTTGTAGTCACCCGTGGTGAGCAGACTGCCGGGGAGTTCGAACACCATTGGTTCTCGGGGAGGGTGGGATGGCGAGGCAAGTACCAGGTCGCCCTCGGCATCGCGAAGTTCATAGTCATAGGTGTAATCATCAACAATCGGTAAAACAAACTCCAGGCGGGCCAGGGGCAGTGCCGGGTCGATCGGGAGTTCATTCATGCCGCCCGCGGATCGGGTGATATGCTCTTCGATCTGGAAGACGGCCACGCTGTCCGGTACATCTGTCGTCTGATAAAGGCCGATGAAGGCGAAGACGGCAACCAGGGCTGCCGCGACAACAGCTGTCGCCGGTCGCACGGTCAGGCGCGGAGCGAGCAGCCAGTCGACCAATCCGCTCAACGGGCGCCGCTCATCTGCGGCATCGGGCCGCTCTACCTGTACCGCTGCCTGGCGGGTCAGGTCAGCTTCCTCGCGGCACTCGGCGCAGTCTTTCAGGTGTTCTTCGATTTCCGTTCGCGTCTTCTGGTCCAGATCATCGGGATTCAGGACAAACTGCACAAGCAGAGTGCTGTCGATATGTTCACGGGCAACCGCATCACCCATGGCAACCCCGACATAGAGATGGGCCAGTTCTTCGAGTTCGCCGCGAAGCTCCGGATCCCGGCTTAGAGCGGCCTCAAACCTCTCCCGATCGGCCTCGGAGAGGCTGCCGCGCAAGTACGCCGGTATCAGTTGCTTGATATTATCTGAGTCCATAGTCAGTATTCAATCCTGTGTGCCTTTGCCCTTACCGGCGAGCGAGTCCGCCATTCGTTTGTCTTCGGCGAGCAATTTTTCCCGGATTTCCCGGGCTGTCTTCCGGCAGGCCCACATCCGGCGGCGCACGTTCGCCTCGGTTTTTTCCCAGAGTTCGCCTATCTGACGGTAGCTCAGGCCGTGCTTTAAATAGAGGCGCCAGAGCTGCCGGCATTCCACCGAGATCATGCGAATTACCCGGAAGTTGATCCGGGACAACTGGCTCCGTTCCAGCTGTTGCTCCGCGGTGAGAACACTGCTGGCAATTGAGATCTCATCTATGTCAGTATGGTCGCGCCGGCGGCTGGCCCTCAGATAGTCGATACAGGTGTGGCTGACAATCCGGCTGATATACGTCCGCAGGCTGGAGTCGAACTTGAAATCATCCCGGCGCAGAGACAGCAGCAGCTTGTAGCGAACATCGGAGCGGATGTCGTCGGCCTCATACCCGAACCGATGTTTCCAGACGGAGAAGGCGGCCTCGATATCGGCATCGACCGCGGCTGCCGCCGACCGCTCTCCGACCAGATAAGCCTTTATGCGCCTTTGGTCTGAACGTTTGGACACAGTGAAAATCTACGGTCGGAGCCACTTTCTGGCAAACGTTTTTCTCCT
>WJMS01000226.1 GCA_014727815.1 candidate division GN15 bacterium | reverse complement strand
TCCCCAGGTAAAAGTAGTCCAGCAGTTGCATAGTCTTGGTGTCATACACCAGAAATTCACCCCCTACCGGACCACGTGCGGCGATCAGCCGCTCACCATCGGGAGTTATGGCAAGTTCCCCAACCGGGAAGAATGGACTTGTGACGCCAATACTGTCGGTGCTGACGATACGGTCAATGGCATTGGCCTCGATGTTGAACACGGTGAACGCGGATTGCGGCGAACCAGCACATTGAAATAGTGGTGCGCCGGGCATCGTGTAGTAGGCTGTCTCACCATCGGGCGAAATCACGATGTCGCCATAGCCATACTGAAAAACGGAATCCCTGAAAGTTGACGAATCTGGGCCCGGCTCATACACTTCAAACCACCAATGACATGCGTACAGCGGATGTCTGACAAGCATCAACCACTTCCGCTGATCCTGAGACGGTACAACTTGCCAAACGAAGGAGGGGAAGGACTTGGTCGTTGCCGCAGGTGTCGGCCCCACCAACTCCAGGACGTACACCCCCTCGTGCAATCGCGCCGCATAGAAGTTCTTGCTGTCTGCGGAGAAAACCCCGTTGTGCACCACCACCGTGTCATGGTAAACCAGACTGAAGTCTGCGGTATTCAGGATAAATAGTCCGTCGTCGCCCTGGAGTGCTGCGAGATTGTTGTCCGGTGAGACAGCGACACCGTGCTCACTCTGATAGTCAAGCTGAGCTATGATCCCGAGTGAGTCCGTGGAAAGGACCATAGTCTTCTCTTCATTGGCCAAATACAACCACATGCCGTCAGCGGAGATTTTCAGCCCATCGTAAGAAGCGTACGGTACGGTGAACGTGTCGACAGTATTGAGACCAGTGTGGTAGCGAAAATACCGGTCGTCGAAGCCGCCATCATTGAAATACACGACATAATCCTTCGCCGGCTCCGGTCCGACCGGGGGGTCGTCACCGTTACAGGCCACAATCAACGCCACGATCACGGCCGACAAGAACACCGGCCACAGCCGGCGCCATACCGACGCAGGTTTACATGTCATAGAGATTCCTCCCCTTTGTAGAAGGGCCGTGCGTTATCCGCTGACAAGACCCACCGGTCGCGCCCAAACGATCAGTCCCGCCGAAGCGGTGTTTCCTATATGACGGCTGTCGCGCAGAAGATGTCCAACTCCACCCCCAGTTGAGACAAACATAAGATGCCTCTGAATCACCCCCCGGTCAAGCGGCATTGTGTGAGCTTCTGGTTGGCCGTACCCCTGGAGGTCAGGTCCCGACCAGCACCCTGCAACCACGCCCGGGTCGCCCATAGCTTGCTATGGGTGCTCCACACGGGTACCCTACCGACTACGGTGGGCGCGGTCATGATACAAACCCGTGACACTCGCAACGCCCAACCCCCCCGCACACTTTCACTACCAGATCACCGCTGAATGCCACCCCAACCCCCAATGTATGCGGTACTTCGCCCAACATTTGCAAAATGCCGGCCCGGTCGTCGTTGCCGTATCCACGCAGCCCGCCTCACCCCATCACCTTGCGGAGAAAAATCGAAAAAACGCATTAAAAAAATGCGAAACGAACCCATTTCGCCGTAACTCACACGCCCGCACGCTGGTACCACCAAAAACCTGTGTGTGACCACTCGCGCCGCAACCGATTTGTACGCGGAGAGAAAATGTCTTACATTGGTCCACATGCCGACCGTACAACCCGCTGACCACGCCACCGACCGGAGCGCTCACTGATGTTTCGTCTTATCTTCTTCACCAGCTGGACACTCCTGCACCTCTATGTCTTCTGGCGACTGGCCACCATCCCGCTTATCAACAACCGCGTTTCAGCCTGGCTTGTCGCCGCCGTTGGCGCGGTGCTGTGGGGAATCGGCGTAGTGAATCGCTATCTCGACGATATCGGTCTGCACGCGCTCGAACCACCGGTCGATCTGTTCGTCATGCACTGGCTCGGTATCCTGTTCATGCTGCTTGTGGGCATGCTTGCCGCCGACCTGATCTCGGGCTTTGGTCTGCTTTTTCGCACTCACCTTGCGACCATCCGCACGGCCGGACTGACCCTCGGACTGCTGCTTGTCCTCACCGCCCTCGTCCAGGGTCTGCGGCCACCGGTGATAACCGAATACGAGCTACCCTTGCGCAACCTGCCGGCCGAGCACGATGGTCTGACTGCCGTCGTCATCTCCGACACGCACCTGGGGATACTTATCGATGCCGACTGGCTGCAGGCGCGAGTCGAGCAGGTCAACGCCCTCCAGCCCGACCTCGTCCTCATGGTCGGGGACATTTTCGAGGGCGACTACCCGCTTGCAGGCAAGGACGACATACGCACCGCGCTGAGCAGGCTCACCCCGCCCCACGGCGTCTGGGCCGTCACCGGCAACCACGAGCTGCATGGCGGGCAGGAAGTCAGCGTGCGCTTTCTCGAATCCGCGGGTATCCGGGTGCTGCGCAACGAGTGGGTCAAAATACTCCCCGGCCTGGCGGTCGGCGGGATCGATGATGGCGGACATGGCGAATCCCGCGACGGCGCTTCTGCGCGCGTCCGCCGCGTGCTCAATGCGACCCCGCCCGAAACCGGCGCCATCTTTCTCTCGCACCGGCCGCGGATGGTCCGGCATGCCGCCGACGAGGGGATCGGCCTCATGTTGAGCGGTCACACCCACGGCGGCCAGATCTGGCCGTTCAGCTACCTGGTCGGCATGACGAATGATCTGATGTATGGACGGTATCAGATCGATAGCATGACCGCTATCGTTACCCGCGGCGCCGGCACCTGGGGACCGCGCATGCGCCTCTGGGCGCCAGGCGAAATAGTCCGGATTACCCTGCGCTCACCGGCCGCGCCGTGACCGCACCGGACGCTGTGCCACCGCGCATATCCGATAGGCGTGACGCGTTGGCGGCTCAAACGAAAAGCAGCGATAGAAACCACGCACCATGAATCCGGCCGCCCGAAGCATCGCTTTGATCTCGCTGTTCGGATATGCCCGCTCGGTATGCACCTCGGTGAACCGCTCCCAGTGCGAACCCTTGCGCACAAAAAAGGTCGCGGCGCAATCGGCCGTCCGCTTCTTTTCATCGTAGCGGTTCTTCCACACCCACGCCAGGTCATCGAGCACATCGGCATACACCTGCCCGGCCCAGAGCGTCTTGAGCGCCTCGGCCGTGTTCATGTCGAACACAAACCAGCCGCCCGGCTTCAGGTGCTTGTAAACCGACCGGAACGCGCCCGTCAACGCCCGCTTGGTCAGCATGTAGTTGAGCGAATCGTAAAACGACGTCACCAGGTCGAACCCCCGGCCGATATCATCGTCACCCGGCAGAGGGATCGAGAACGACGGCAGCTCGCGACGGTACAGGTCGATCCGCGCCCGCGCCAGTTTGCGACCCGCCACCGCCAGCATCTCCGGGCTCTGATCGATCCCGGCCAGCCGCCACCCGCGACGGTGGAAGATCTGCAGGGCGGTGCCCGTGCCGCAGCACAAATCGAGCGCATCGGTCACGGTGATATCGAACTTGCGGACGATCCGGATCGTATACTCGGCCATCTCCGCCGAAAACCGATCCGCACCCATCCGGTCATACACGGTCGCAAATCGTCGGTACAGTTGCTCGGGCATGTCATCTCCTCAGGTCACCGCGTGGAATATACCAGACGGCGTATTCGTTGCCCTGCGCGGCGCGGTATCAGTGGCCCGAAGGCCTTTTAGTTGACATCGCCCAACCCCCGCCGCTTACATCGAACAGCAAGACGTGTTGAATAAAACCGGTGATCACCGGTATACCAAGTGAAATCACCCCCGGGACGTCAGACCGGGCGTCCCGCTACACGGAGAAAAAACATGCCGACCATGTTCTGGATCTGGCTGGCCATCGCCGCCGTCTTCCTGATAATCGAGCTGGCCACACCAACCCTGCTGTTTGTCAGTTTCTTCGCCGGCGCCGTGGTCGCCGCCCTGTACGCACTCGGCTCACCCGAGGGCTACTACTGGCAGATGGGCCTGTTCCTGATCGTCTCGGTCGTGCTGCTGCCGGTGATGCGCAAACTGGCCAAACGGATCACCCGCGAACCGGGCCAGTCGACCAATGTCGACCGGATGATCGGGCAGGAAGCGCTGGTGGTCAAGGCGATCGATCCGGAAAACGGCGGACAGGTGCGGTTCGAGGGCGAGATCTGGGTGGCCACCGCCGATGAGGCGATCCCCGAACATACCCGGGTCATGATCACCTCCGTGTCGGGTGTCAAAGTACGAGTTACCCGAAAAGAATAACGGTTCGCGAAAGGATATTCTCATGGATCCGGTAATTGTCTTTATAGCGATTGCAGCCGTCCTGGTCATCATTCTGGGACTGTCGGCAATCCGGGTGATCCGACCGTACGAGCGCGGGCTCGTCGAGCGGCTGGGGAGATTCCAGCGCATCCTCGATCCCGGCCTCAACCTGGTCGTCCCCTTTGTTGATGTCATCCTCAAAGTCGATATGCGTGAGGTGGTGCTCGATGTGCCCTCGCAGTTGGTGATCACGCGCGACAACGTCAATGTCGAAGTCGACGCCATCATCTATATACAGGTGACCGACCCGGTCCGGGCGCAGTATGAGATCACGAACTACGTCCTCGCCTCAACCAAACTGGCCCAGACCAACCTGCGTAACGTGATCGGCGAACTTGATCTCGATGCCTGCCTCGCCTCACGTGACAGCATCAACCTCCAGCTGCGCGATGTCATGGACCAGGCCACCGACAAATGGGGCGTCAAAGTCAATCGAATCGAACTGCAGCGCATCGACCCGCCGGCCGACATTACCGATGCCATGTCGCGGCAGATGAAGGCCGAACGCGACAAGCGCGCGACGATTCTCGATGCCGAGGCGGTCCGGCAGTCGCAGATCACCCGGGCCGAGGGCTCCCGGCAGGCGCAGATTCTCGAGGCCGAAGGTTTTGCCGAGGCCGTCCGGCGGAAAGCCGACGCCGAGAAATACCGGCAGGTGACGGTCGCCGAGGGTGAGGGACAGGCGATCCTGACGGTCTTCAAGTCGATCCACGACGGTGAACCGGATGAAAAACTGGTGACCCTGAAATATCTCGAGATGCTGCCGAAACTGGCCGATGGTTCCGCCAACAAGCTCTTCCTGCCATACGAGGCCTCGGGGATTATCTCGTCGCTGGCCGCGATGGTCGAGGGCATTCGCGGCAACGGTGGCCCCGAGGCGGCCAAGGAACCGCCGCCGGCGGAGCCGGCGCAGGCGGGCGCCTGAGGCCGCGGCACGAGTGCAAATGATTCGGGCGGGATGTAAACATCCCGCCCTTTTTGTGGTATAATCGGAACGGGATTGATTCTGACTCGTTTGACAAGAGAGGCCGGAACATCTACTTTGCAGTGGGCGCACGTATGAGGAAGACCAACCGATGAACACACCGTCGACAAAGATTCGCAAACCCGCCGTCGCGGGGACATTCTACCCCTCCAACGCCGTCGAACTGACCAAGACAATCGCCGGCATGTATGCCGAAGTCCCCAAGACCACGATCGATGGCGGCCTGGTCGGTCTGGTGGCGCCGCATGCCGGGTATCCCTACTCCGGGCGGATCGCCGCCAAGGCGTTTAAGCTGCTCGAGGGTGAGTCGTTTGAGACAGTGGTGGTCGTGTCACCCTCGCATACGGTCTTCTTCAAGGGCTGCGCGGTGTTCGACGGCGATGGTTACGAAACGCCTCTGGGCGTCGTCCCAATCGACCGCGACCTCTCCGACAAGATCGCCGATATCCACCCGCTCGTTTATACCTCCAGCCAGGGCCACGCCTCCGGGAGCACCCGCGGCGAACACGCCCTCGAGGTCCAGCTGCCGTTCATGCAGGTGGTGCTCGGCAAATTCAAACTGGTAGCGGTCGTGATGGGTGACCAGGAAGAAGATTCGGTGCGGGCGCTCGGCGAGGTGCTCGGCTCGGCGCTTAAAGGCACCAACACCCTGCTGGTGGCTTCAACCGACCTGTCACACTTCCATCACGAAAAACAGGCCCGTCGGCTCGATGGCGCCGTACAGAAGGCGATCGAGCAGTACGACCCGGAGGCGGTGCTCGAGACGATCTCGACCGGCAAGGGCGAGGCCTGCGGCGCCGGACCGGTGGCCGCCGTCATGCAGGCGACCCGTCGGCTGGGCGGACGGACCGTGCGACTGCTCGACTACGCCACCTCCGGCGAAACGACCGGGCAGTTTGACGAAGTCGTCGGCTACCTTTCAGCAGCAATCGTCTCGGCCGAAGCCCGCAAGGAGACCAAACCCGAAGTCGGTATGCTGAAGGCTCGGCCGAAGACGGCTAATGACTTGACCGCCGAAGACCGCCAGCAGTTGCTGACTATCGCCCGGAACGCCATCGAGGCCGCGCTCGATCATCAACCGTACGAGCCACCCCGTAGCGCCCGACTCGATTTCGAACAGGGAGCGTTTGTCACCCTGACCATCGATGGTCACTTGCGCGGTTGTATCGGCCAGATTCGCGGCCGCGAGCCCCTTTACAAGCTGATCGCCAATATGGCGCAGGCGGCGGCGCTCGAAGACCCGCGGTTCGAGCCGGTCACCCGCGATGAGTACGACCGGTTGGAATACGAAATTTCGGTCCTGACTCCGCTCGAGCGCGTGCGAGATATAAACCAGATCGTGGTCGGCCGTGATGGCCTGATGATCAAGCTGGACTGGCACTCCGGCCTGTTGCTGCCGCAGGTGGCGACCGCCCACGGCTGGAGTACCGTCGAATTCCTCGAGCAGACCTGCCTCAAGGCCGGGCTCGGCAAAAACAGCTGGAAAGACAAGTTTGCCGAAATCTACCGCTTTGCGGCGGTGATTATCACCGACAAAGACTGAGCAGTATGCTCAGGTTACTTTGATATAGTTGAGCCCGTAGTCGGGCGGCAGGGAATAGTCGAGATAGAACTCGTACCGCTCCCGGTAGCCGTCGGTATACAATACCACCACCGCCACGGCGAATTTCCCCCAGGTATAGAACGACTCGGTGAATCTCGACGCGCGATCATCGTTGTGCCGAATCGGCTCCGTGAACGTGTCGTGCAGCTTGTACTCGACCAGGCGAATGCGGTCGAGCACCTCCGGCGGTTCATCCACAAAGACCGCGAGATGGAAGTGCTTTTTGCCTTCGCCGCGCTGCTTGTATTCGATCCGCCCCTGCGAGTCGGTGACAAGTCGATAGCCGAACTGCATGGGCTTAATATAAGGACTTGTTGGCTCACCGCCAATTCGCTACCTTCGGCGCATGACCGACACCCGCAACAAACCGATCGTATTGGTCACCGGCGCCAACGGCTTCATAGGCTCCCGCCTCTGCCGTCGCTTCCTCGACAATGGTTGCCATGTGATCGCCGGCGTGCGGGAAACCTCCGATCTGACCTACCTGAACGGTCTTGCGATCGAGTACAAGTATGGCGATATCAACAGGGCCGATACGCTTACCGAGATGGTTGCCGGGGTCGATTACGTCATTCACAACGCGGGCGTGGTGAAAGCCAGAACGGCGGACACCTTCTTCATGGTCAACGAGGACGGCACCCGCAATCTCATGAAAGCGGTGATCGCTCATAATCCCGATGTCAAAAAGGTCGTGTACATCTCATCGCTGGCCGCCGCCGGACCATCACGTAACGGCAAACCGGTCAGTGAAAAAGACAAGCCGCACCCGATCACCGTCTACGGCCGCTCGAAACTGGCCGGCGAACGGGTGATGCTGTCGTATGCGGACAAGTGCAATGTCGCCGTGGTCCGCCCGCCCGGCGTCTATGGTCCCGGTGACAAAGAGATCTTTGCATTTTTCCAGACCGTCTACCGGGGCATTCGACCGGCCATCGGCGACTCCGACCGCAAGCTCCAGTTGGTCCACGTTGATGACCTCTGTCGCGGCATCTACCGGGTCACCCGGGCCGAGACTACCAGCGGCGCGATCTACTTCATCGCCGAAGATCGCGCCTATGCCTTTCGTGAACTGGTGACCATGCTCGAGCAGGGTTGCGGTAAACGGACGTACCCGCTGCCGCTGCCGGCCCTTGCCTTTCGCGGCATCGCCGCCGTCTCCGAGTTTGCCTTCAAGCTGGTGGGGGCGACACCGATGCTTACCCGCGAGAAAGCTAACGAGCTGCTTGCCTCGTGGGAGATCGATACCGGCCGCGCCCGAAAAGAGCTGGACTTCTATTCCGAGATTCCCTTTGCGACCGGGGCGAAGCAGACCTACGACTGGTATCTGCAGGAGGGCTGGCTGTAAATGTTGTCGTATGATCTGCTGCTGTATGCCCTGGCGGTGGGCGGCGGCTATCTGTTGATTGTCTCGTTCGTCCTCGAGCTGGTCGAGCGACGGTTGCGGTTGACCCGCGGGCTGCCGGAGGATCTTATCGAAGTTGATGGCTGGATCTGGTGGGGCATCAACTTCATCATGGAGCTGCTCTTTTATGTCGGTATTCCGTTGGTCGCCTACGCCTTCTTCTATTTCGCCCTGCCGTTCTCGGGCATGCGGGCCGGGATTGCCGGGGCCCTGTTTGCGTTCATTGTCGGCGCGGCGCCCGTGCTGCTGGCCCTGTCGGTGCGCGTGAAACTACCGATGCCGCTGCTGCTCTTCCAGTTGCTGTCCTACCTGGTCAAGATCAGCGGCACCCTGTCGATAATCGCCTGGCTGTACTCACTCTAACCAACCGTCAATGTCGGAGAGCCTATGTCATCGGATATCCCACGCACGTTTGCCGAAGCCCGGGAGTTGTTTCCCCACACGGCGCACTCGGTCTACTTCAACAGCGCTTCGTACGGACCCTTCAACACGCGACTGCAGCAGGCCATCGAAGACAATATCCAGCTTCGCCTCGAGTGCAAACAGGATGACTCCCACGATGCCTTCATAAACATGGATGAGCTTCGCGGCGACTATGCCTCGCTGATCGGCGCCGAGAAACGCCAGGTCGGGATCGGCCTGAACACCACCTTCGGTCTCAATATCGCCGCCTTTGGCCTGCCGCTGAAGGAAGGTGACGAAGTGCTCGTGTCGGATATCGAGTTCCCGTCGCTGGTCTATGTCTTCCGGGCCGCCGCCGAGACACGCGGTATCGTGATGAAGAAAGTCGAGTCAACCGACCGTCGCCTCGACATCGCCAAACTCGAACAGGCAATCACCCCCAGAACGCGCATGCTGGCGATATCCTGGGTGCAGTTCTTCAACGGATACAAAAACGACCTGAAGCGACTTTCCGACATCTGCCGCGCCCACGACATGTATTTCGTGGTCGATGGTATCCAGGGGATGGGCGTGGAGCCGATTGATGTCGTCGATCTCGATATCGACCTGTTTTCATCAGGCTGTCAGAAGTGGATGCTCTCCCCGCAGGGCTGCGGCTTCTTCTATGTCTCCGACCGCATCTTCGAGCAGATCCGGCCGCCGTTCATGAGCTGGCTTGGGGTCGACTGGGGCATGAACTTCTCCGACCTGTTTTACTGGGACAAACCGTACTTCGAAACGGCCCGCAAGCTCGAGATGGGCTACTATGCGATTCTCAATCTGCTCGGCATGAAAGCCTCGGTTGAAATCTTCAAGTCGCTCGGTATCGACAAGATACAGAAGCACACCCACGGCTTGATCGATCGGCTGGCGGCCTATCTGAACGACAGCTCTTTCTACACGATTACATCGTCGCTCGAGGAGAAGCACCGCTCATCGATCCTCACCTTCACCTGCAAAGACCACGAGCTGCTGCAGAAGCGCCTGGTGAAGGATGGCATCGTGCTGGTACACCGGGAGGGCTCGATCCGTGTGTCGATACACCTGTTCAACAACGAGGCCGATGTTGACACGCTGATCGCCAAACTGCGGGAAAACGCGGGGGAGTAACCCAGCTTCCCTGTCATTGCTGCGCAGGCAGGAATGACACGCCAAACCGTCAGACCCATTTCCCGATCTGCCTCTCCAGGCAATCGCTACTGCCGCCGGCCACCTCTCACGCCACCGCGGCCTCTGCTTTCGGTCGCAGACGCATGCGCTGCTTTTTCTTGTACGTCAGCGTACGCCACAACCACTCGGCCGGGCCGAAACGGAAACGCTCCAGCCACAACGGACTGTAAAACATCTGCAGCACCCAGACACCGATCACTATCAGCATCAACTCACTCCGGCTCACCGCACCGAACAACCCCAGCCCCCAGCCGTAGAAAATGAACGTGCAGATGAGAGTCTGCATCAGGTAGTTGGTCAGCGCCATCCGCCCGACCGCGGCAAACCGTCGCTGCAGCCACTGCAGCACACCCAGCTTGCAGATGAGCATGATCAGGCCGATATGGCCGAGTACCACGAACAGACCGAAGACGTAGTCATAGTAGTTTGCGCCGGTGTACGACGCTACCACGCTGAAATCACTGGCCACCATCTGTTCGCTGCCGTACCAGGATATCGGCAGGCCAATGCCATAGCCGATCACCATGCACCAGACATAAAACCCGGTCGAACGCTGCGCCGCCAGTACCCCGAGTTTCATCAAGCCCATACCGATCAGCATCAAACCGGCCACACGCCAGAACACAAACAGCAACATCACGAACGTTTGCATCTGAATCGTGGTCGGCGCCTGGTGCGTGAAAATCGTCCAGAAATCCGAACGCATCGCCTCCGTCTCCTCGGCGATCTTCTCCGGCGGTGGACTGAAGCCTACCTTCGTTTCATTCCACGCCTCGAGCATCGATGCCTCCAGATCGGTCGGCGTGCGGCCCTCGTCGATTGCCGTCTGGGCCGACTCGGCCGTCGTCTGCATCCAGTTCATCATCGCCCCCATGCCGAACATCGGCACGAGCGAGAACAGGACCACGATCAATCCGAGAATAATCTGCGTGCGCGCCTTCTTCCGGCGGAACAGATAAACCACCATCCCGCACACCGCATACGAGAAGAGAATGTCACCGTACCAGAGCAGGTAGGCGTGGAGCAGGCCGAATAACAGAAGCCAGCCCAGGCGACGGTAGTAAGTGCCCCGGAACGACGGGTTGTCCTCACCCGCGCGCTGCCACATCAGGATCAATCCCGCCCCGAACAACATGGAAAACAGCGCCATGAATTTCATCTGGAAAAAGACATAACCGACCCGCCAGATTGCGAAATCGAGCCCCTCAAAACCACCCTGGACCGTCGGGTCGTGGATCACACTCGATGAATACGCAAAGAGATCCTTGTTGATCATCAGGATACCGAGCAGCGCGAAACCGCGCAGGACATCAATCGATGATATTCGCTCGCCCAATGATACCGGGCCCAGCGGCGACGGCGCCGCGACCGTCTCACCGGCAGCCGGTTGTTCTTCGGTTGGTCTGGATTCGTGATCTGTAGACATGGTTGTTCCCCGTAGTTCGAGAGCCGACACTGGCCGGCTGAAATATCATGCAATCGGTCGAATTTGGCAACTGTCGTGTTCACCGTCCCGCAAACAATTGCTGACAGTCCCCGTTGTCCGGCTCTATATTCATACCATGGCGACACAACGCTATTCACTAGGCATACGATTGCTCGGCGGCCTGGTTGCGCTGATTCTGTTCGTGGTCATGATCGAAGCGGTTGTGCGACTGGTCGAGTTCGACACCACCTTCCAGAACCGCTTCTTCGTGCTCAACCGGGCGCTGGACTATCCCGATGTCTTCGAGAAGGACCACCGCCTTTTCTGGCGTTTCCGCCCCGACCAGACTATCACCTCGGAGTTCTTCGAGGGCAAGACCTACCGGATCAACAGCGACGGCATGCGTGGACCGGAGATCACCCGGCCGAAAATGAGGCCGCGGATTCTGGCAATCGGCAACTCGTGCACCTTCGGCTGGGGCGTGACCGAGGATAGTATCTACATCCGCCGAATCGAGACGGCTTTCGATGGCCGGTACGAAGTCATCAACGCCGCCATTCCCGGCTACACCTCGCTGCAGGGTAAGCGCTTCCTGCAGGATGAACTTATCCGGCTGGAACCGGAAATCCTGCTGGTTCTCTTCGCCTGGAACGATCACTGGGCGGCCGCCAACGGCATCGCCGACAAAAACCAGGAGTTCCCGCCGCCGTGGCTGCTGGATATGCAAAACGCGCTGGCCCGGCTGGAATCATACCGCCTCTACAAAAAACTGCTGCTCTCGGCCGTCGAGCCGGATCCGGATTCTCTCTACCAGCGCGACAGTATTGTCTATCGGGTGGGGCCGGATGATTTCTACCAGAACCTCCAGGAGATCAGCGCGATCGGTCAGGCCAACCACATGCGGGTGATCTTCCTGACCTCGCCGATCCCCGCGCTGGAGACCTATTACGCGCCCGGGATGCGCTCCCCGCTGCACAACTTCCACTACCGCTACAACGAGATCATCCGCCGGGTCGCCCGTGACACCCGGGCCGAGCTGGTCGATATCGCCTTGCGTTTCGACCGGCATGACGGCCTATTTGACAACGCCGCGATGGACCCGATCCACTTCAACGCGCGCGGCCATGCCGTGGCGGCCGAGGCCATACTCGAACTGCTGCGGCAGGATTGACGGAGGAATCTCTCAAGCTCTATCGGGGAGGTCTCATGGAATTCACAGGAGTTGTCGGGCTGCCGCTGGTATCTGGCAGGAATGGTCGTGTTCACGATTGGGGTCGTGCTCAATGCCATTGCAGTGCTGACGGCGCAGGCACCGGCGGTAGACTTTGTCTAGAACAGCGAATAAATAAACGGCGCCAGTGCCGAGGATTCGGTAAACACCACCAGCAGCGACAACAGCAGCAAAAACACGAAGATCGGCCCAAGCCACCATCGCTTGGATGTCTTCAGGAAATACCACATCTCGGAAAACACCCGTAACCGTCGCATCCTTCTGGGCATCGCCACTTCCTTTACTTGCCGCTGTGCGAGCGCCCGTGCCTCGTAAAGAAACTCCGCGCTCGATGCTTCATTCAGGTCCTGGCCGCCGAAGATAGGTGTGGCCTGACGGACCTCCCACCCTCGACACCAAACTCTGCCGGCGCAACCACCTAGTCATACGCCTTCTCGAAGCGGAACCGTTCCGTCAGTTCGTCCGGAATCGTCCGCTTGTCAATAAGATACCGGCCCAGCACAAGCACGTCAATACCGCCCGAGACGAAGGTCGCGAAGGCCTGCTCGGGCGTATGGACGATCGGGTGGCCGCGAAGATTAAACGATGTGTTCAGCAGTACCGGCACGCCGGTCTTTTGCTCAAACGCCTGAAGCAGATCGTACAGCAGGGCGTTGTCCTCGCGGCGAACCGTCTGTAGCCGCGACGAGGCATCGATATG
>WJMS01000225.1 GCA_014727815.1 candidate division GN15 bacterium | reverse complement strand
TGAAGATATCTCGGAAGAGCTGTTGAACTGGGCGGTTGATGTCGCCCAGTTGGCCGACGAGGTGAGGCACTTCCCGAACGGGATGGATACGATGATCGGGACGCGCGGGATGTCGATCTCGGGCGGGCAGAAACAGCGGCTGGCCCTGGCGCGCGCGCTGGTCGGCAAGCCGAAAATCCTGATTCTCGACGACTGTACCTCGGCGCTCGACTCGCGCACCGAGGCGGCGCTGTGGGATCGGCTGCACGAGGTGATGCCGGAGTTGACGGCGATCCTGATCACGCACCGTCCCGACACTCTCGAGCGGGCCGACATGATCTACGTGCTCGAAGAGGGCACAATCGTGGAGACCGGCACGCATGATGAGTTGATGTCGAAAGAGAGTCTCTACGCGCGAATCTACAAGCGCTACCGTCTGGAAGAAGAAGTCGCGGCGTAGGGAGTGATTGATAGTCAATGAAAAAGCCCGGATACGGTACGCGTGTCCGGGCTTTTGTTTTGCGTATCGGATGTACCTCGTCCGTTCGCGGGTGCGAACGTGCTCGGAAGCATCCGACACAACGGAGACAACGGTTTGCGGGGTGTCAGGTGACTCATCAGTCGTACGATGTTCCGTCAGATGCTAACGAGTCGCGTCGCCAATGGCGGACCGACGAGTGACATGTGACGGTCCTGGTGTACGGTTGCGTGTCGGGCGATTGGGGTGATAGCAAAGCCAATGAAGCATACAGATTTCACTGGACAGATGCTGAGGTAGACTCGTTCATTGGCATAGAGGCATCGTTTCGACGCCTCGACCACAGTAACCGCACTCACAAGAGCGGGGGAGTAATTTTGGACTACCTACAGATTCCCAGGGTGACCGTCATAGCGTTTGCCGCGTTGGTCTCACTTTGCGCTTTCGGTTGCGTGGATGACACGGCTGATCCGTACCACGAGGTTAGAGGGACCATCACGGATTCGCTTACCGGCGATTCCCTGCAGGGTGCGGAGGACTATTTCGGCGATACGCTCAATGTGGAGCCATCCTATATTACGGACTCCACGGGATTCTATGTCATAGGCTGGGTGGGAGGGCCTGACGCAACCATACATTGTATCGCGCAAGGGTATGAGACTAAGAGCAGACACGTGCCCGGTGAGGGAGTCCGAACGGGGGTGGACTTTGCGTTAGAGTCGAAGTGATTCTTGCTGGGGAGAGAGCCATTGAACCACCTACAATTCGCCAAGGCGTTCTTGCTCACACTGCCGTTACTGATCTTCATACCTGCTTGTGAACATGAGAATGGTGACGCCGTCACCGGCGCTTACGGTACAGTCCTCGATTCCCTTACGGGATTGCCGATAGAGGGCGCGGAGATCTTTGAGACCGATACCATCGGCGGCGAACCGGTCTATATCACGGATTCGACCGGATTCTCTCGCACCGGCTGGTTTGGCATCGCCGATCGAACGATCTACTGCCTTGCGGACGGTTATCGCACGCAGAGCAGACGCATAACGGAAGACGGGCGCATGGTGGGAGTTGATTTCGAGTTGTACGAAGAGTAGGCAGCGTACTGTAGGTCAGCTCCGCTTGCAGGTTCGCAAATCGAATGCCTCAGTGTTCCCTGTCATGCAAGCGGTGCTGACATCTCCGGTCGCTCCCGAAAACTTAGAAGAACCGGTGAGACATGTATCCGCGACCGGAGCTGACCCACTATCAACCGAATTCAGTGCATGAGGAGGCGTATGAAAGTTGAATGGCACATCGGTCGACACTTGCTGCTCGTATCGGTGGTCGTTTGTGCAATCGGCTGTGGTACGGTTGAACATACCGACGATACTGTCACGAGCGTTCGCGGGACCGTCACCGACTCCGTATCGGGCATTCCCATAGTGGGCGCCGCGCTTTATATCGATGACACCACTCAAGTAAGTGCGGGAGATCTGACCGATTCATCCGGCAGCTATCACGTCTACAGTTGGGGCGATGCCGACTGGACGATCTATTGTCTCAAAGATGACTTCAGTACAAAGAGCAGACACGTAACGGGAAGTGACGAGATAACCGGGGTGAACTTTCAGTTGGTCCCGGAAAGTCGGTAGGTCAGTTTTGCCAGCAAGGTCACACGACTGGTGCTGACGTGCCATGGCACTCCGCTGTACCGTCCCTACCAGTCCACCTGCCAGCTTATACCTATCGATGGGAGTATGCCGAACCAGTGCCACTCGTCACGGATCAGATGGTAACCATCGTCGTGGCTGTTGGCGACAAATGAGTATTCGTAGGTGCGGATGTTGTCGCGGTCATACAGATTGATCAATTCCACGAACAACGACACACGACCGTGCGAGGTTTCGAAATAGCGGTTGAGGCGAAGGTCGAGCCGGTGATACGCGGGATAGCGTTCGCCGTTGAGATCGCCCGCGGAGATGTAGTAGTAGTTGCCGTCGGTGACGATTTCGGCCTCGGTGTACGGCCAGCCGGTGCGGTATTGCCAGGCGAGGTTGAGCTGCCACGATGCGTTCGGGCGGTAGCTCATGTCGAAATAGAGGGTGTGGCGCTGGTCGTAGACGGCCGGGACGTTGTCGTTGACCGGGACCGCGGCGCCATCGTAGCGGAAACTCTCGGCGTGCTCGTTCGACCAGGCAAGCGAGTACGACGCCCACCAGGCGAAGCGGCTGTCGGTGTCATGTTTGGCGTAGAGTTCGATCCCCTTAGCCACCCCGCCGGTGCGATCGATCTGCACCCGGTCGAGATGCGCTTCGGGAAAGACCTGCAGCGGGTACAGCCAGTTGCGATAATCCGGCGCCAGGCTCGACAGGTCTTTGTAATACGCCTCGATCCGGAAGTCGAAGCCCGGTTGGATCTGCTGTTCGAGCCCGATCACATAGTGCTCGGCCAGCTCGGCCGGGTGAAAGTGTTCATCACCGTCGGGAACATCGAGTTCATACATCTCCTGCGACTGGTAGTACTTCCCCCAGCCCAGCCGAAGGTTGGTGGTGGCGGTCATCGCCCAGACCAAACTGGCGCGCGGGCTGACCAGGCGATCATCGGTGTATGATACGCGGTCGTAGCGCACTCCCAGTTCGGTTGTGATCGATTTCAAGGGACGCACGCGGGCCGATAGAAAACTGCCGAATGTCTCCCCCGCAACACCGAACTGCGCATCGATATCCTCGATGGTGTAGAAGAATCCCGAAGTCCGGCCGAGATAGCGGTTGCGCTGCTCGCTGACGTAGTCGTAGGTCGCCTGTTCGTTGCGATAGTCGACTCCCCAGCGAAACAGCAGGCGTTCACCCGGCACCCATTCCCAGTCCTGCTTGATACCGGCGAAATCCATGTCGCGGCTGTCGTTGACGGTGTACTGGTAGGAATGGCTGCTTTCGGAGTAGCCGGTGCCGGAGCGGGTGTGGTTGATCGACCCGAGCGAGGCGATTGTCTCGACAGTCAGGTTGGCGTGCAACCCCGAGTGCAGCCGCCACCAGCCGTAGCTGCTGGTGTAGGCGGTCAGTGCTTCGTCGAAATCATGGAAGTAGTCGAGGTCGTCATCGGCGTGCAGCACATGGGCCGAAAGGATGTGACTGTCGCCGAGACGATAGGTCACTTTGCCGAGCAGGTCATAGTAGCGCGGCTTGATCTCCTGGTAGTCATCGGTCATCCCGGTAACCAGGTCGACATAGCCGCGCCGCCCGGAGAACAGCCAGGCGCCGCGGTTGTCGTCGAATGTTCCTTCGGACATCGCCCGGATGGTCGAGAAGCTCAGACCGGCTTCGGCGCGACGGCGGTCGCGCGGAACCGTACGGGTGCGGATATTGAAGACGCCCGACATGCGGTCGCCATATTGCGCCGCAAAGCCGCCGGTGATCAAGTCGATCCCTTCGATTGCGGCAACATCGATCACGCTCAGCGCGCCGCCATCGACATCTTTGAGATGGAACGGCTCGTACAACTCGAGGCCATCGAGCAGCACCAAGACCTGGTCGTGCTCTCCCCCGCGTACGGTGAAGCGGGCCGAGTAGTCATTGGAACCGATTCCCGGCAGGCGGGTGACCGCCCGGTAGACATCCTCGCCAAACTGCGGGATTGTCTCGATATCCCGGCGGGTCAGGGTCTGCGGCAGGGCCGGGCCGGCTTCCATAATCGTGAAGCGTCCGGGCGTGACAGTCATGTCTTTGAGGCGGATCGGCTGGGGAGCGAGCGACAGGTTAACCGATTGCCTCCCCACGAAAGTGATCATGTGCGTGATACTCTTTGACTGGAAACCAACATGCGTAACCGTGAGCGTATGCTCGCCGACCGGTATGCGGTCGAATTGAAAGAGACCGGTGGAATCGGTGGTGACGGATCGCCGCGTATTCTCGAGTGTCACCGAGGCGCCGGGCAGTGGTCGGCCGGTCTCGGCACTGGTGACCCGGCCGGTGAGTCGGGCGTGCCGGGTTTCTTGCGCATCGGCGCCGGTGGTCTGTCCGGAAAGCTGCGCCGGCAGCAGCGCTGTGACGATAACCAGCAGAGAAACAACGAGTTGTCTGATCGGGCGATGGTTCATTGGCGCCGCGCGACCGGGGCAGTGGATATATCCCCCATGGACATATCGGTG
Organism: candidate division GN15 bacterium; assembly: GCA_014727815.1. Taxonomy (GTDB): domain Bacteria; phylum Zixibacteria; class MSB-5A5; order GN15; family FEB-12; genus WJMS01. The sequence goes on along the minus strand of WJMS01000225.1, from coordinate 11,281 downwards.
AGTACGGCCGTCCCGATTAATAAACGCACGAAACCGGCCGAGCGCCAAGAAATAATTGTGTCAGACCGGCATCGGTGCCGAATAGAAGCTACCGCACGATGAGATCTTCGACAAACCGCGCTACCTGGCCGGCCGAGCGATCGTAGTTGGCCAGCACCGCCACCGTGTAGCCATCGTCCCGGTACATGCGCAGGATCGCACTGATTCCGGGAGCGCCGCCGTTGTGCCCGACGACCCGGTGGCCGTTGTTATTGCGATCGCTGAACAGGTAGGCGTACTGCATGTCCTCGCCCATGTCGACCTTCCCTGCCAGCAGGGTGTCGGTATAGGCGGGTGACAGCAGGGTATTGTCGGCCAGGGCCCGGTGGAAGCGCAACAGGTCACCGACTGTCGAATAGCCACCCCCGGCCGGGCCGCCCATGACCGAGTGATGAAAGAGGTTATTGAACCACTGGTCGCGTACCGGCTGTCCGTCGTAGTTCATATGCGTATAGCCGATCGCGAGGTTCTCGACCGGGTGGTCGATCGCATAGCAGTCGGTGTTGATCATACCGGCCGGTCCGGTGACATGCTCGCGGATGTACTCGTAGTAGCTCTGGCCGGTGATTGCTTCTATGATAAGACCGAGGACGATCGGTCCCGAGTTGCTGTACCGGAATCGCTCGCCGGGTGCAAACAGCAGCGGTTTCTCGGCAAACAGGTCGGCGATCTCCTGCACCGTGCGTATCTTCCAGTACTTGGTGTCGAAGATCTCTTCCCAGTAACTGTCCAGCCCGGAGGTGTGAGTAAGCAGTTGGTGGATCGTTACCGACGTGCGGACTTGTTCATTGGGGTATTCGGGCAGGAAGTCGCCGACCGTATCGGTAAACTTCAGTTTCCCCTGCTCGGCCAGCTGGCATACCGCCACACCGGTGAACATCTTGTTCATGGAGCCGAGATTGAATTTGGTGTCGATCTTGTTCGCCACGTGATACCGCTTGGAAGCCTCCCCGAAAGCGCTTTCGTAGATTACGTTACCGTCTTTGGCCAGAAGGACAGCGCCGGAAAAGCGATCATCGGCCGCCTGCTGCCTGACATACGTGTCGATAAGTTCGGCGATCTGCTCAGGGTTGAGTGGTCCTTCGGGAATCTCGAGATTCGGGTCGCGCGCCGGCATCATGCTCAATCGCAGAGTCTGGTGTGGCGGTGTTGAGTCGACGGTGATGCCAAAGGCGAAGAACTCATCAGGCGCCATCGGATTGTGCGCCTGCAGGATCGCCCGGCACCGGTAGGGCTCCGATTCTTCCACGACCAGCGGTGTCGCACCGCCGATCTCAGCGTGGAGCATCTGGAAGGCGCCGAAGCGCTGTTGGGCGCTTTCTGCGGAATCGGCAGTCGGGTTGACATCGCGGTCAGCATACGCTTTCCATCGCTCAGCATCACCGGAATTCAGGACGATGATCCACTGGGCCAGGCGATTGGCGGCCGGGGTTTCGAGGGTATCGAGAACAGTCAGGTTACCGGCCTGAGCCTTGGCTGAAGTGGCAGAAAAGACGAGCAGCACAGCCAGGCAGCAGGCGGCCGTAATGGCGTGTCGCATGTGACCTCCGGGTTGACTCGGATACGGCATCGGGGGAGATATACAGAAACCTGCCCCGTTGGTTTTTCGTAGTGATACTGGTCATGGTACGAACGTCGTACATATCGGTTTCCGTCAATTTGCGGTCAATCCGGGCCGAGCACCCGTGGGGTGGTGACGACGACCCGGAGTTGGAGTACGACTGCCCGGAAGGCCTGCCGCCATCTGAAAAGTAACAAGTACTTCTTCCCCTGAATCGACTGCTGCCCGTTCCATCTCCGGCTTTGCCCTGCGTACCGGCGAACATCCTCCGTTTAATGCTGTTCTTGAGCGAAGCGAAGCCATATCATATCAACGGCTGAGCGAAGTATGGTCATGAACAAACCGGATGGTGACAAACGGCAGGCGGCAGTGCCGGATCTCGACCTGGATAAGACATCCGTTGTCGACGGTAACCTGCGTATTCTCTTCAGTGTCACCCTGATGGCCGTGCTCGGTGTCTCCAGTATCACACCCGCCTTTCCCCGCATTGCCGAAGAACTCGATGTTTCCGTACAATCGATCAGCCTGTTGATCACCGTATTTACCCTGCCGGGGATCGTCCTGACGCCGATATTCGGTGTTCTGGCCGACCGCTTCGGCCGCAAACGCATCCTGGTGCCGTCGCTGTTGCTGTTTGGTCTGGCCGGGAGTGCGTGCAGCCTGATGCGCGACTTCAACTTGCTGGTGCTGTTTCGCTTCTTTCAGGGGATCGGGGCGGCGTCGATCATGTCGCTGAACACGACGATTATCGGTGACTTGTACACCGGCCACGACCGTCGCACGGCCATGGGCTACAACGCCAGCGTGCTGTCGGTCGGGACAGCGAGTTATCCGCTGATCGGCGGCGCCCTGGCCAGCCTGGCGTGGTATTATCCATTTGCGCTGCCGTTGATAGCGATTCCCATCGCAATGGCCGTGCTGTTCCGCCTGAAAAACCCGGAACCGGAAAACCCGGAGGAATTGCGCAGCTATTTCACCGGTGTCCGGCGGGCCATGAACTCACGAATTGCCGGGATTTTTATCGGCAGCCTGTTGACGTTTGTCATTCTCTACGGCAGCTACCTGACGTTTTTCCCCTTTCTCATCAAAAACCGGTTTGACGGTTCACCGGTGACGATCGGGCTTTTGATGTCGAGCATGTCGGCAACGACCGCGCTGACTTCATCGCAGCTCGGTCGCCTGGGCCGACGTTTCGGGCCGGAACGGCTGCTGCAGGTCGGCGCGCTGCTGTATGTCGTCGCGCTCGGGGCGATGCCGCTGATGCCGGAGATTTGGATGCTGGTCTTTCCGGCGATGATTTTCGGCGCCGCACAGGGACTGAATATCCCCAACCTGCAGGCGTTGCTGGCGGGACTCGCGCCGATGGAATACCGGGCGGCGTTTATGTCGACCAATGCCATGGTGCTGCGCACCGGGCAAACGCTCGGACCGGTTATCCTGGCCGCGCTCTTCTCGCTGTGGGGTCTGGAGGGGGTCTTCTTCTCGGGCGGGGCAATTGCGCTGCTGCTGCTGGCAACCGTCAGTGTGCTGATCCGTCGCTGAACGACCAAGCTACGTCAGCATCTCCTGAAGGGCCAGGGCATCCATGGCGGCATAGCCGCTGTCGTCATTATCGAAATAGCAGTAGCAGTCCACGCCGCTCGTGCGCCAGTTGCTTATCGCGCCGGCCCAGCCGGAGAGGCCCCGCTTGCCATACTGCCCCTGATACTTGTCACCGGGGCCGTGCAGGCGCAAGTAAGTGAAGTCGGCGGTAATCTCTTTCGGTGACGTCGTCCCGGCAAGATCGAAGATGCACAGCGCAGCGTTGTGCTGCCGCAGCAAGGCGTAAACCGCATCGCACCACCAGCTCTCATCGCGAAACTCAAACGCCGCCGGACGGTCGCTTGGTAGTCGTTCAAGCACGCCGGCCAGTCGGTCGGGATTGCATTTCCATCGTGGGGGGAGTTGGAATAGGATCGGGCCGAGTTTGCTTTCAAGCGCCTGCATACGATCGAGGAATCGACGTAGTGGCTCAGCGGGGTCCTTGAGCTTCTTCATGTGGGTCAGGTAGCGACTGACCTTGGCGGTGAACAAAAACGACTTGGGCGTGGTGGCGTTCCATGCCTCCAGTGTCTTCGTTTCCGGGAGGTTGTAAAAGGAGTTGTTGATTTCGACCGACGAGAACCGGTCGACGTAGTATTCCAGCCATCTCTTGCTGGAGAGATCATCGGGGTAAAACGGGCCGCGCCAGTGTTTGTAGTTCCAACCGGAGGTGCCGACATGCAGGCTGCCCTGACGAGACACGCGTATACCTCCGAAACGGAGCGCACCACACCGATCGGCGGGCGCCGGGAATCAGACCCGCGCGCCCGCGCACTCGGTCGTTCTGCGCTTATTCGGTTGCCCCGTTGCGATAGCGATAGATCAGAATCGCGGCGCCGGCGACGACGGCCGAGCCGATCGCAGAGGCAATGGTCACTTTGTTGGTCAGGACATCTTTGGTTTTCATGGCTGCTCCTTTGTGGTTATCGGGTCAGACGGGCGTTCATATTGATAGTCGTGCCGGTCAACGCCTGTGAGACCGGACAGGTCGTCTTGGCCGTTTCGGCGAACTTCTGGAATTCCTCGACCTCGAGATCCGGCACGGTCGCTTCGGTTTCGAGATCGATCGCGGTTATCTTAAACCCGTCGGCCTTCTCTTCCAGGGTCACGTTGGCTTTGGTATGCACCCGCTTCGGCTCGTAGCCCTCCTCGGCCAACGCGTGCGACAGGGCCATTGACACACACCCGGCGTGGGCGGCGCCGATAAGTTCTTCAGGGCTCGTCCCCTCGCCGTTCTTGAAGCGCGATTCGAACGTGTACGGTTCACTGCAACGACCACTCTGGGTGTTGACGTTACCGTTACCGTCCTTCAGGGTTCCTTCCCATATCGCTTCGGCTTTACTCTGTGGCATATTCAATCCTCCTTGTTATCTCTGTCCCATCTGACTTCGCGCGGTCTTTTCGGACGCAGCAGAACCGCCTGGGTCCGCTCACTTCTTGTCGTCCGACGCGTTGGTCGGCGACGGCTGCGTGAACAGTTGCTGAAACTCCTCCGGTAGCTGCTCTCGGACATAGTTCATCTGTTCTTCGTTCAGGGCCAGTCGCAGCACATCCATGACGATCTGGGCATGCAGCACGGCATCGGAGAGCGCCACCTTCTCGCGGCGACTGACACGCCGAAAGAACTCCTCCACTGCGAACTCTTCCACCGCGTCTTCGTGAGCGCGCAGCATGCGGTTGACCTCGCTGGGCAGCGGATCGGCGACGCTTCCGGCGATACCGGCCGCCAGCCGCTCGGATAAGGTCTCGAGCGTCGCCCGAGTCGCCGCCATGGCGGTCTGTTTGTCCCGGAAGCCACCCTTGACCTGGACATGTTCGAGAAATGTTTCGAGGTGCATAGCGACCCTCCTTGTTGCAGCGCCCAAAACCCCGTGCACGCCGGAGTTCCTGCCATGCGGAAAGCCAACCCGACGGTTGGACGAGATTACTGCCTGACCATTGCTCCGGCAGCTCGCGATGCGGTTATGGTTCGTGGTGGGACGCCGGTACCGACTCCGGCACGGATCCCATGAAGCATTCTTGCTGGTCTTATTACAACACCGATTGTCTCCAATTGTTCGTCCCGGGATGCATTTCACCCGATGACAACGGATGCCGGAGTGATTCAACTCAGGCGTTTCTGATGCTTGTTGCAGAAATAGGCCGACCGACCCGAGACCGTGTGTTTCCGGATTGTCCCCGAACAGCGGCCGCAAGCGGCGCCGGCCTCCCGCCGACGAGTCAGGTAAGAGCGAGGAAAGCGCTCGGGCTCGGCGCCGGCCTCGATCGTCTTGTCCAGCACCCGGTTCATCACCGAGTAAAGGCGTTTGCCTTTCTGCTCGATCACTCGGGCGATATTCGATTCGGGCTGAATATCGCAGTGATACAGGATCTCGTCGGAGTAGACATTGCCGATACCCGCAATCGCCGCCTGATTCATCAGGGCTGCCTTGGCCGAGCCGCGACGGCTGCCCAGGCGCTCACGAAACAGTTCGAAATCGAATTGATCGGACAACGGGTCCGGTCCCAGTTGCTCCCGCTCGATAAACTCATCCAGGTTCCGTACGATCCCCACCCGACCCAGCTTGCGTTTGCTGCTGTAGGCAAGCGAGTAGCCGTTGGTGAATTCGAGACGCACCCGGGTGTAGTCGGGCGTGTCTGCCTCATCCTTGTAGTAACTCGGAAACGCGGTCATGCCGAAATGCAGCCGGAGCAAGCGGTCCTTTGCGAAGGCGACAAACAGGTTTTTGCCGTGACGATGCGTACGCTGCAACCGCTGTCCGTGCAGTTGCTGCTGCAGACTGCGTTTGCTGACCCTATCGAGCACATCGGCATCGCTGATTTCCACGTGCGCGATCTTCTTATTCAGCGCGGTGCTGTCGATATATCGTCCGAACACTTCGACATCGGGTAACTCAGGCATACACAACCCTCCTTGCGAGACCAGCCCGCGAACGGACTATCGCTTCGGCCCTCCCTGCTGATAGTAGGCATGGAGGGCTTCCTCGTACGGTTCGTTGACCGGCACCGAGGGATCGTAGGCAGGGCTTTCCTTGATCGTCTCTTGCCGCATGTCGACATAGAGCGAGGCCTGGTCCCAACTGACGCGGTCGATCCAGTCGACGGCGAGCAAGAGCTTGCGACCGGGCGCTATCTCGTCGGCATCAACGATGACATAGCGAATCGTCCAGGTTTCGTCATCCATGATAATCCCCGACACGCCGCCCACCGGGCCATCGTTGGCCTGCACGCGATAGCCGACCATTTCCTGATAGCTGCGCAGGTCCGGGTCGCCTGCGGGATCGCCCATCGGAACAGATTCATCCTGGTGGTCATCGCCGGTATCCTCCGCGAGCGGCATTTCGGTCTGGAATTCGCCGCGTGAGGGCTCACCGGCCCAGTACGGCTGCCAGGCGAAGTGTGCGTGCAGGCGTTCTTCCTGCTGGCGCGAGACCGGCTGATCCAGATCGATCTCGGGACTCTGCTCGATTCGTTCGCGCGATACCGACATCGGCAGAAAGCTGCGCGACCAATCCGGCTTGCCGACCACCACCGGCGGCACCAGGATTTTGCGGCCGGTGAGCCAGCTGCCGATATCGATGACAACGTAGCGAACTGTCCAGGAGCCGTCGTCGATCAGCAGATCGGCGACCGACCCGGCCTCGCCCTCACTGTCTTCAACTCGCAGGTGATTGATTGTTGTGATATCATGTAACATAGCGTGTTTGCCTCCTTGTGCGTCGGCGTCCATGTGTCATCGTCTACTCAGTTCGCGTTACCAGCCCGGTGAGATCAAAAAGCCCCACGAGGTGGTTTGCGCGGGCCGCTGGAATGGAAAGGCAAGATAGACCTGGCCGACAATATAGCCGAAGAGATTGACGCGCGTGGCGACACCGGCGCTGAAGACCGGAACGCGGTCTTCGGACTTCTCGGCCCACTTGAGTTCCGGGCTGTCGGTCTTGGTCCAGGCGACCCCGGTGTCGAAAAAGGCCAGCAGTTCGGTCGGCAGGTACGAGAAGTTGACCAGGCCGTATTGATCGGTACCAAAGAGCGGGAAGCGCAACTCGGCGTTAAACACACCCAGGCGACTGCCGACCAGCCGGTCATACTCGGGACAGGCGCCGGGACGGTCGGCCTCGGTGCATTCGCTGACTTCGATCGAACCGACCGAATAGCCGCGCACGAGTGTCTCGCCACCCAGATAGAGTTGCGAGAGACGATCACTTTCCGAGTCGCCCAGATAGCGACCGTAGTGCAAACCGCGAAAGGCAATTGTCACCGGGTTGGCGAAGAAATAGTGGCGATAGTCGGCGAGTACGGTCAGGAAGTCCAGTGACCCGAACGTCGGTTCCGCTTCAAGTCGGAAGCGACGGCCGCTGATCGGTGAGGTGAACCCGAAGTAGGAGTAGTCACCAACATAGGCCAGCGCCGCTTGCGCGAGATTGAGCCCCTCACGGGCCTCGAGGTCCTGCTCGCTTTCATCGATAATCGTATTGCCGATATACGTAATGCGCTCCGACTCGGCATCAAAACTCAATCGGGTGAAACTGGCCGAGGCCTCGAAGCGGCGGTTGGTCGACAGCGGATAGTCGGCCATGAGCATGACCTGATCTTCGTAGACCCGTTCGCGAATCAACTCCTGGGTGCGGGCGATCACCGTGTCACCGTTGACCGTCACCGTGTCGAGCCCGCTGAAGATGGCGACCGAGCGGTACGGTATGTGGCCACCGGCGACACCCCAGTTGATGCGGTCGTTGCGATTCTGATAAAAGACCTGGCCGCCGAGGTCCTTGATCCCCCCGTTCACCTGCGCAACCACGCCGAGCAGGCGGTTGCCCAGCAGGTCGCTGAACAGGAAACTGGCGCCGCCACCAAACGAGGTGCCGTAGCGATCGACCGACACCCCGATCTGCGGCTGACCGACATACAGAAGACTCAGCGATGGATCATAGCCGGTTTCGCGATAGGTTTCGGTGGCCGGCAGGCCGGCCTGCTCCGAAGCGAGATACTCCGAGACGGTGCCTTCGAAAGTCGCCGGCGCAAGTGTGACCGAGGGCTTTTCCGGGCCACTGGTCGGTTCGACCGGTGTGCCCCGGGCAGCCTCGGCGTCGAGCGAATAGAGTTCGTGACTCCGGTTGTTGAACACGGTGAAGACCAACCGACCGTTGTTTCGGGCGACTGACAGCGCCGGGGAATGCGTGGTCAGGCCGCTGATACCGGTGGCGACATCCGTCACCTGATAGAAGGCGCCGCTGCCGAGTTCGTAGCGGTAGATGTTCGGGACCGCTTCCGGATTGGCAATACAATAGATGCTGCCGCCATCCGGAGAATAGTTGGGATTGATGTGCGTGACATCGTCACGGATCGCAACCAGTTCGATATCACCGCTGCGTATGTCGAGCAAACCGAGCCGGGTCGGACCGAACGTCAGAGTCTCCAGGTTGGTCCCCGGGCCACGGTCGGTGGCGAAAGCAATCGTGCTGCCGTCGGGTGACCACGATGGCTGCAGTTCGGCATATTTGTCGTCGGTAAGCTGCTCGACCGATCTTGAGTCGAGGTCATACAGGAACAGGTCACTGACACCGCCGTGGTTACCGACAAAGACAAGCCGATTGTCGGTCGGCGACCAGGCCAGCGAGGTGATGCCGTCGGTTGCGGTGATGTCGCTTGTCGAGATAATGTCGCGTGACTCGATATCGAGCACGGCAATCTGGTTGTCGCCATCCTTGAAGACCACAAAGGCAAAGCGATCGCCATCGGGTGACCAGGCGCCGGACGAGTTCATGAAGCGCAGCGCATCAAAGTGCGCGTCGGTATTGGTCTCCACCAGTTCATCGACAGTTTCACCGGTTTCGGTGTCGACCAGGTAGAGACTCAGGCTAAACAGATCCTGGCGAGAGACGACGGCGACATACTGACCGTCAGGGCTTACCGACGGTCCCAGGTTGGTCTGGTCTTCACCGGTGATAATCGAATCGCCGACACGTTCCGGCTCGACCCGACCCTCGAGCGCCGGGCTGTAGGTGGCGCGAATCGAGGCTTGCCAGGCGGTCGAGAGTGAGTCGAGGTCAATCTCGAGCGCTCCCTCCAGGGCCTTGTTGAACTGCCCGCGAACCACGCTTCGCGTCAGGATCGGCACCGCCTGATCCCCCCAGCGACTGGTGACGTAGATCCAGAAGGCATGTCCCCAGCGGTACGGGAAATACTCGTAGCTGCCGGTCATATCCGAGATAGACGGGACATCGTCATGCAGCACGGCATCGCGCAGCCACATGTCGGTGAGCGGGTAGTTGCGCCCGACCGAAAGATACTCGGCCATGCCCTCGACAAACCACAGCGGAATCTGGTTGGCGGCAAAGCGGTTCTGCCCGTACTTGTCGATCAGGCTGTACTGGAAAGCGTGCACCAGTTCATGGCCGAGCACGTGGTTGTCCTCGGCATACATGGCGGTCATCGGGAGTACGACCCGGTTCATAAGCCCTTCGGTCACCCCGCCGGTCCCCTGGCTGATGAGACCACTGATTACATTGGTCTGCTGGAAATCGGCGTGATTGGCATACAGGATAAGCGGCTGGCCGCTTTTCAATTGGTGATCGAACAGTGAGGCGAAGCGGTAGTACCATCGCTCGGCCATGCGCGTCATGTCATCGGCGGCATCAAACTCCGAGGTATAGTTGTGCACCCGGAAATGCTCGCTCTCAATGACCTGAAAGTCGAAATCTTCGTATTGTACTTTGTTCCGGCCGAAATACTGGGCACTGGTGGTTTGCGGTATACTGATCAGCAGAATGACCAGCAGCGATGTCAACGACAGTAAGATGCGGTGTCGCTTCATATCTCTAATCATCATCTCCTCCATGACCGAGACCACATGCATTGATGACCGGGCAATGGGCTGACAGCCGGGAAACGGTGCGGTGCGACGGGAGAGACTCGGTCGTGGCGTTTGCAGATAGTTCTGGCACGAGTCCATATCAATTTGTGTCACAGGACTCAACCGCTAGAACACGAAAGAATGCGAGATGTTGCGACGAGGCTGGTGGGGATAATGCGTAGAGATCGCGTAAATCAATTACGCAGTATGCGGCGTGGTGATTCGCTCTATGAAATCGCCTGGGCCACGCGCCACGCCTGCTTTACACAGTCGTTAAGGCCGATACCATAGTAGGCGTTGCCGGCGATGTACAGGTTGCCGAGTTCGGTCAGCTGGCTTTCGATTCGGTTCATAACGTCGCCATGACCGATCCTGAACTGCGGGATACCGTGGCTCCAGCGATAGATCTTGACCAGCGACGGATCTCCGCGCAGGCCGACAATACGGTCGAGATCGCGGTTGACGCGGGCCAGCAAGTCGTCATCGGAGAGATTGACCGAGTCGTGGTCTCCATCACCACCCACCATCGTGCGAAACTGCACTGCATTGGCCGGGGCGCGCTCGGTGAATATCGATGAGGTCCAGATTGAACCGAGGATGGTCATCTGTTCCTTGCGCGGAACCAGAAAACCAAAACCGTCAAGCTCGCGTGTGACCGCACTTTTCGGATAACCGCTGCAAACAACGGCGATCGGCGCGTACGGGATAGCGCTGAACGAGTGAGCCAGCTCGGTTGACAGGGGAGCGACAATCGGCGCGGTGGCATACGCCGGCAGGGCGAGCACCACGTGTTTCGCTTGCAGCGCCTCACCATCGGTCACCTGCACGGAATACTGCTCGTTTTCGCGAGTGATCTGCGCTACCGCTTGCTCGGTGCGAATGAACTCGCCATAGCGTTCGTTGAAACGCTCAATGAGGCGGTACAAGCCACCTCGGAATGAGGTCAACCAGCCGCCGGGACCGCTCGGGCCACCGGACTTCTTTCCGGCCGCCCTGGCCTGCTTCTTCTTCGCAATCATCGCCTTGACCAGCGACCCGTACTGTGCTTCCATCTCGGCCATGATCGGGAAACAGGCGCGAAGCGACAGGCGCTCGGCCACGCCACCATAGACACCGGAGACCATCGGCTGGACCAGGTAGTCAGCTGCCTCGCGACCGATCCGCCGAGAAGCGAAGTCGTAGACGGACTCGTCGGTATCAGCCGGCCGTTTCGCTGCAAACGGTTCCATCATCACCCGAAGTCTTCC
>WJMS01000224.1 GCA_014727815.1 candidate division GN15 bacterium | reverse complement strand
TTGGCCGTCTTCACCGCCGTATAGATCGAGTCTTTCTTTTCGTTGAACAGCGTTAGATCAGGGGCCTCGCGCTTGAGCAACTCCAGCACCGTACCGCCGCCCGACCACTCAATCGGCTCCGAAACATCACCGGTCGACGTCAGGGCAAAGGCCGCGCCGATTACCTCCGGCTGCCGGCCGACTCCTTCGATATAGCCGTTGCGCGTGATCGACGAGGTCTGCTTGTAGGTTGCGCCGGCATTGCTGGCTGCCTCCTTCAACGTTGCGCCCCCCTCGACCAGCTCGTACACCTCGTTCGCTTTGTCCCAGCACCGTTCCCGGACGATTTCCCGCGTCAGTTCGGCTTCAACCTGACCGCGGGCCTCTGCAAACGGTGTGGCGCCGGCCGGCAAGTGCTCCTTGACCTGGGCCACATAGTAGACTGACCGGTTCTCACGAACGCCCGAAATCGTCCCCGGCTCATTGTTGAAGGCAAAGGAATTGGCATCCGGATCGGGACCGAGCAGGTCGGCTGCCTGACCCTCGACAAACGGCCGCGTCTCCTTGACTTCGATCCCGGTCGCTTCCGCCGCGACATCAAAACCCTCGGTCTCGGCCAGCGTTCTGAATTCGGTCAAGTCGGCAAATGCCTTGTCGAGTGTTTCTGCCGATGGCTGCACGCGCAGCAGGATATGCGAAACATGAGCCTGGCGAACGTCGATCGACTCGGTCTGGGCCGACTGGCTCTGGGTGCGATAACCATGATGCTTGATGATGTGCCAGCCGAACGACGTGCGGAACGGCTCGGAGATCTCGCCCTCTTCCATCGAGAAGGCGCGCTCGTCGAACTCCGGCACCATCTGGCCCTGCGGGAACCAGCCCAGATCACCACCGTTGACCGCCGACTGCGGATCTTCCGATCGCGCCTCGGCCATCTCGGCAAAATCGCCACCAGCCATCAACGAATCATAAATGTCCTGAATCTCCAGCCGGGCCGATTCCACATCAGCTTCCGATGCGGTCTTTTCGATCATTGCCACCTTCAAAACCGCCTGTTCGCCAACCGTGAAGTCATCGATATGCTCGTCGTAGTAGGCCCGCAACTCTTCCTCGGTCAACTCCGGCGGCGGCTGCATCATCGAGTTGTACGGCACATTGGCGACACCGAGCGTGACCGTCTCGTTGTCCGCCACGAATGCCTGCCGGACTTCATCCTCGGTTACCATTGCCGCCTGGATCACCATCTCCTGGACCTTCAGCTTGAGCAGGTCCTGCCGCGCCATCGGCTCGACCTGGAGCCAGAACGGAGTCGACTCCGGATTGGCCATGAACTGATAGTACTTGTTCGGGTCGAATTGACCATCGGTATGGAATTCCGGGATCTGCCGCACATACTGCGGCGGCGTCAGCTTGAGATATGAGTAAATCTCTTCATCGGTTACACTGATGTTCTTCTGTTCTACCTGTTGCATCAGCAGGTGGTCGTGCAGCAACTGATTGAACGCCTGGTCTTCCAGTTCGCGCGCCACCTGTTCCGGTACATCGCCCTCACGCTGCTGCGATTCCTGTCGATACAGCTGATTGTAGACGGCATGGAAGCTCTGCCATGAGACTTCTTCGCCGTTGATGACTGCAACGTAATTGGGGTTGCCGTATTGCGCGGAGCTGCTGAAACTCAAGCCCCATTCGAGCACAATCATCGCCACGAAGACGAGCAGGGTTACGATAATGATCGGGAAGATCATTCTACGAAGCGCTTCAAACATTCGGACTATCTCCTTGCCAGTATGGTCTCTTTGACGGATGGCCTGTGCCGCCAGGTTGCGGCAGCAAGCCACGCAATATAATGAAAAGCGACGGATTGGCAACAATCCGGTCTTGCAAATTATACACCGACACCGTTATTTGGGCACATTCTTGCAACCGGAACGTACAAGGATCGACCCGTACCAACTGCCTATGAAGAAGATATCGACCACTACTCGCGCCTGCTTAGCGCTGCTTGCCCTGGCTGCCGTAACCGGTTGGGCGGCAACACTTGACTGGCCGCTGAAAACGCGTATCGACGTGTCCTCCGGCTTCGGCGACTATCGCGCCCGGCGCTTCCACGCCGGCATCGACCTGCGCACCGGCGGCGCCGTCGGCAAAGACCTCTACGCTCCCGTCGCCGGCTCCGTCTGGCGCCTGCGCACCTCCTACGAGGGCTACGGCAAAGTGCTGTATCTGAAAGGCGACGATGGCTACATCTACGTCTTTGCCCATCTCAATGGCTTCGCGCCGAAAATCGACGCTACCGTCAAGCAGGCCCAGGTAGCCGCCCAGCGGTACTACGTCGATCTCACCCTGCCGCCGGACTCACTTCGGATCGAAAAAGGCGAACAGATCGGCGCCACCGGCAAGACCGGGGCAGGGGCGCCGCACCTGCATTTCGAAAAGCGCACCGCCAACAATGTCCCGGTCAATCCGCTCCTGAACGGTTTCACCCTGAACGATAAGACCCGACCGACCTTCGAACGGCTCGGTCTCGTCATGGCCGACCGTCGCTCGGTCTTCGCCGACGGCACCCGAAAGCTCTTTCTCCCGGTCACCAAAGGCGCCGGCCCGGGAAAATACCGTATCGACGAAAAGCTCTATTTCGACTCGCCGTTTGGGGTGATGGTCGATTCGTACGACCAGATGCGTCCCGGCGGCATGCGCCAGTCTATTTACTCGCTGCGACTGTACATCGATGATCGCCCGTACTACGAGATCTCGCTAGATTCGCTCTATTTCCGGCACGGGCCGATGTCGGATCTCGAGTTCGATAACGTTGAGGCGGCCAATGACAGTCGACGGGTGCGGCGCCTGTACGAAGAAGTCGGCAACGAGTTCCTCGGCAGCCGACCTATCGTCGGGACCAGAGGCCTCGTCGGCGATAGCGACAACCTGTCGCCCGGCCTGCACCGGGCCCGCATTGTCGGCGAAGACTGCTTCGGCAATCGCTCCGAATTGAACTTCGACTTTGTCTGGGGACCACCCGAAAACGTCTGCCGGGTCGACTCCGTGGCCGCGACCGACCGCAATACTATCGAGGCACGGCTGAGCGCTACCCCGGCTATTCGCGAACTCGCCGTGAAGGAAGTTCGAATCGAGATGTTCGATCGGAGTGAGTGGATTGCCGTTGACACGCTCGATGCCGACCGGCTGCTGACCGGCGGCGTCCCGTTCTCCTTCACCAGTCCCAAACGACTCGCCCAGACTATCCTGCGCTGCGTGGCCGTCACCGCCGAAGGCGTTGCCATTCCCGACGAGCCGTTCCATGGCCTGGCAGCTTTCGACTACAACAAACTCGGCATCGAACCGGTTGTCGTCGAGGACGGCTTGCTTGTATACGTCCATTCCCGTACCCAGCGCGCCGGCGATGCGCGACTTGAGCTGTACCACCAGGATTCCCTGCTCGGTGTCGAGTCCCCGGCCCGTTTTCTTTCGCCGTTCAAATACGTCTTTTTCATTCCGCCCGATCCGAGATATGCCCGTGTCGACGAACTCCGGGCCGCCCTGAGCACCAATCCCAACACCAACGCGGGTGTCTTTGCCGATGTGATGATCCGCCTGGTCGGCGATGAGCCCGCGGAGATGATTACCGTCGATACCCTCATGCAGGTGCACTTCGAGGCGGATGATTTCTACGAGCCGCGCTATGTCGCCCTGCGCAAGGTTGACACGACCCGAATGGGCGACCTCAACTCGGACCTGTATGAGATCTATCCCGAGGCTTTTCTTACCCGGCGCGATTTCGAAGCCTCGATCGGCATCCGCGCCATCAACCAGGTCAATCACAAGAGCGGTCTCTGCTGGTGGGACCAGGAAGAAAACGAATGGGTCTGGCTGACCGACAGCGAATGGGATGACGAGCGACGACTGGTGTCGGCCTCCTCGCGCGGCGGTGGCCGCTTCGCGGCCGTCTATGACCTCACTCCGCCGGCCATCTCGCACATCAACATTCGGGCCGGCATGACCTACTACAACCCGCGGCCCCTGATTAAATTCTCGCTCGCCGACAATCTCTCGGGAATCGAGGATGATCGAGCGATCGATATCAGGCTCAACGGCGAATGGCTCATTCCCGAGTACGATCCGGAATCCGAAGAATGCAAGACCCGGCCGCTGGAACGTCTCGAAGACGGCAATCATCACCTGGCCATCAAGGTGACCGACCGCGCCGGCAACACCGCTGAACAATATCTGCAATTCTATGTTAGAGATAAGAGCCGAAACTGACCGTCCTACGGTCACGTAACCTGAACGATGAGGCCGCCGGGTGCTGTTTCCGATCCGCGATGATCAACCGACTATCCGTACACCGTACGTCACGGTCGCCCTGATCATCATCAACACGCTCATCTTTCTCTACTCCCAGGTACAGGGACTGCAGGGCTTCCGGGTCTTCATCGCCGAATTCGGCTTCACCCCGGCGCTCTATCTCGATGCCCCCCCCAACGTCCAGCTCCCCGGCTGGTATCTGCTGACCCCGATAACCTCGATGTTTCTCCACGGCGGCTGGATGCACCTGATCGGCAACATGCTCTTCTTGTGGATCTACGGCAACAACATCGAAGATTACTTCGGGCCGGTGAAATTCAGCCTCTTCTATCTCTTCGCCGGCCTGGTCGCGGTGGCGCTGTACACCCTGCCGAACATGGATTCCCGGGTGCCGCTGGTCGGCGCCTCCGGAGCGATCTCCGGCGTCATGGGCGCCTATCTCGTTCTGCACCCAAGGGCCGAGATTACCTGCCTGCTCTTTTTCTTTTTCATCCAGTTCATTGTCCTGCCGGCCAAGGTTGTCCTCGGGATCTGGTTTGTCTATCAATTGCTGATGGTGCTGATTGGCGACCAGTCCGGCGTCGCCTACCTCGCCCATATCGGCGGTTTTGTCTTCGGCTGGGCGCTGCTCTGGCTGGCCGTCAAGATAACCGGCCGGGGCGGCACACCGCGGGGCGGCCAACGGACCTATCGCGTCCAGTGGTAAATCCGCTCCTGTTCAGAATCTGCGCAGCCTAACCTAATCGATTCTCTCCCAATATCATCGCTTCCCAGAGCGCCGTGACGGTAAAGTGCCGCTCGGCTAACGCCGATACTAACCTCAAGAGTAAGTATGTCCCGACCCTGCGTAAGGAGGATGGCGATGGCCGCAAAAAAGCAATGGGTTTTCCGTTCCTTTGAGGACGTCGAAGAGCGCTATCTCAAGGGCGAATTTGATTGTGACGATATCGCAGAATTTGATGATCCGATGGTGCTGGACTGGTGCGAACGGTTGACCGACTGGGCTCCGAAGGTTGCCCTCTGCTTCAATCAGAACACCAGCGCCGTAACCCTTGACCGCATCTCGCAGCACGAAATGCCGGAACTTCGCCGGCTTGTCTGTTTCCACAAGAACACCACCCCCGAAACGCTCGAGCGCCTGCTCAACGACGGCGACCGGGAGTGCCGCGACAGCGCCGCGCTCTATCTCGAAAAGTGGAAACCGAACCGCAAAGACGACAAGAAGAAGGTCAAGGTCAAAGCCGAGTTTTAGCTAAGACGTTTCCGCTTAGTCCACCAAAGCGCGTTCATGCCAGCCACATGAACGCGCTTTCTTTTTGGCCGGTTCGTCGATAGGGGAGAGGATCGGCGGCATTCGGAGCAAAACCCCTTGACTACCCCGTTTTAATCGATATTATGCACCAGTTTGTGAAATTTGTCACCAGCCCGAGGGCTGGTAGTTGCTCTTTTCCTGAGGAGTTTAGGTACCATGATTACCAAACAGCAGGCGCTCGAGTACCACCGTCAGGGGAAACCCGGCAAGGTTGAGATAAATCCCACCAAACCGTGTATGACCCAGCGCGATCTCTCGCTCGCCTACACCCCCGGCGTGGCCCAGCCATGCCTTGAAATCGCCGAAAATCCCGGCGATGTCTACAAGTACACGGCCAAGGGCAACCTGGTCGCGGTCGTCTCCAACGGCACCGCCGTCTTGGGCCTCGGCAATATCGGCGCCGCCGCCGGAAAGCCGGTCATGGAAGGCAAAGGCGTCCTGTTCAAACGCTTTGCCGATGTCGATGTCTTCGATATCGAACTGAACACCGAAGACCCCGACGAGATTATCAAGTGCTGCCAGTTGCTGGAACCGACCTTCGGCGGCATCAACCTCGAGGACATTAAAGCGCCCGAGTGCTTCTACATCGAGGAAACCCTCAAGGAGACAACCAACATCCCCGTCTTCCACGATGACCAGCACGGCACCGCCATCATCTCGGCCGCCGCGCTGCTCAACGCGCTCGAACTGGTGAAGAAAGACATCAGCAAGATCAAGGTCGTTTATGCCGGCGCCGGCGCGGCCGGGATCGCCTGCGCCAAGCTGTATATCTCACTCGGCGTCAAGCCGGAAAACGTCCTGATGACCGATTCCAAGGGCGTCATGTACGAAGGGCGCGGCGACAACTTCAACAAGTACAAACAGGAGTTCGTCCGCAAGACCGATGCGCATACATTGGCCGACGCCCTCAAAGACGCCGATGTTTTCGTCGGTGTCTCGGTCGCCAACACGGTGACCGCGGAGATGGTCAAGTCGATGGCCAAGGATCCGATCATCTTTGCGATGGCCAACCCCGATCCGGAAATCACCTATCCCGAAGCGATCGCGGCCCGCAAGGATATCATCATGGCCACCGGCCGCTCCGACTATCCCAACCAGGTCAATAACGTCCTTGGCTTCCCGTTTATTTTCCGCGGCGCCCTCGATGTCCATGCTACCGCCATCAACGAAGAGATGAAAATTGCTGCGGTGAAAGCCCTGGCCAACCTGGCCAAGGAAGATGTCCCGGACGAAGTTGCTCGCGCCTACGGTGTCGACCACTTCAAGTTCGGACGCGAGTATATCATTCCCAAACCGTTCGACCCGCGCGTGCTCAAGTGGGAGTCGGCCGCCGTGGCCCGGGCCGCCATGGACACCGGCGTGGCCCAGCATCCGCGCGACATCGAGGAGTACAAGGCCGAACTGGACAAGCGTATCGGCAAGGGCCGTGTCTTCATGAATATCATCCATGACAAGGCCAAGAAGAAGCCGAAACGCGTGGTCTATTGCGACGGTACCTCCGTACGCGTCCTGCGCGCCGCTCATATCGTGCAGTCAGAAGGTGTCGCGGCGCCGGTCGTACTGGGCAACCCGGACGAGGTCAGGGGAGTCGCTGACAAGTTCGAAGTCGACCTGACCGGCATCGAAATCGTCGATCCGGTTAACTCCGACAAGTTCGACACCTATGCCAACCTCTACTTCCAGAAACGCGCCCGCCACGGCATGGATATGGAAAAGGCTCGCTGGACCATCCAGCATCCGTCGTACTTCGGCATGGTAATGCTGGTCGCGGGAGACTGTGATGCCGTCTTGTCGGGTGTGCGCAACGACTACCCGACCGCGATTCGCCCGGCCATGGAACTGATTCCGCTGAACGAGCGAGTCAATCGGGCCTCGGCGCTGACCGCGATGGTCCGGAAGGACAAGCTGTATATGTTTGCGGACACCGCCGTGAATATCAATCCGACCGCCGAAGAGATGGCGCAGATTGCGATAGGCGCCTCACATGTCGCCAAGGCCTTCAATATCGAACCGCGCATAGCCATGCTGTCATTCTCCAACTTCGGCTCGGCGCCCTCGGACCAGGCCAAGAAGGTTGCGCGGGCAACGCAATTGGTGAAAGAGCGCAAACCAAACCTGATTATCGACGGCGAGATGCAGGCCGATACCGCCCTCAACGCCGACTACCGGGAGCAGTACTTCCCGTTCTCGAGCCTGAAGGACGCGGCCAACGTCTTCATCTTCCCGTCGCTCAACGCCGGCCATATCTCCTACAAGCTGCTCAAGGAACTGGGTGAGATGACCGCCGTCGGACCGATCCTGATGGGCTTCTCCAAACCGGTCCATATCCTGCTGCGAACCCAGGAAGTGAATGAGATAGTCGATATGACCGCGATTGCGGTGGTCGATGCCCAACTGAACGAAATGCGAGGTGCATGAGGGAGGACACCTCTCCGGAACAATCATCATGACCTGATTGCAGGACTGCGATCCGCGATGGATTGTTCGATTAGCCGGCACAGGCGCCCCCGCCTGGGCCGGTTTTTTTTCTTCGCTTGTGGAGTCCTGTCCGAGTGTCATCTTCGTGGATGCCGACACTCTATAATAATGGAGCTATCTATCTATATTGCAGGCGGCTTTTCACCCGGTGCAATCTCCGAGAGTCTCAGCCGGCCCGATTAACCAAAAGGCCGGGAACCACTGAAGCACCCTCCGGGAGGGATTTGGACTTGACAGTCCACGTCCCTAAGTTGTTATTTGACATGGTAATTGTGACCGCTGTTGACGACCTGTCGTGCCCGCCGGCGTGCCGCACCAGACGACATCACCGGTGACGACCGACATCACAGGAGAGCCGCACCGTGGGATCGATAGAACTCATAACTGTCTGCCTGGTGGCTTTCGCCGCCGTTTTCATCCTCCTGTCGATCCTCGCCCTGATCATGCGCGCCATCGTGGCAATCTTCCCCGAACGGCGGTCCGGTTCGGACCAGGCGATCTACGCTGCGATCGCATCAACCTACCAGTCTCTATACCCCGGTACCAAGGTTACGCGGATTGAGGAGATACCATGATATATACGGAAACCTCCAAGAAAATACGGGTGATGTTTACTCCCTTCCGGGATGGCCTGCAAAGTTCGTTCGGCGGTAAAGTCCGGCTGCAGGATTTCCTCCCCGCCATGGAAGCGTCGGCTCGCGCCGGCGTTCGTCATTTTGAGTTCGGCGGCGGCGCCCGCTACCAGGCGCCGTATTTCTATCTCGGCGAAGATCCCTTTGAGACAATGCAGAAGATTCGCGATGCGGTCGGCCCCGATGTCGACCTGCAGATCCTCACCCGCTCCGTCTCGGGGGTGACCCTGACTACCCAGTCGATCGAGGCGCTCGAACTGCAGGGCAAGCTCATGCAGCAGTACGGGACCACCTGGGACCGCAATTTCGACTACATGAACGATGTCGATAACCTCGTCAAAACCGGCAAGCCGATTGTCGATGCCGGTATGCATCACCAGGTCTGTATCGCCCTGATGGGACTGCCGTTCAAGTCCGACAAGGTGCACACCGCCGAGTTCTATATCAACATCGGCAAGAAACTCCTCGACAGCGGCATCCACATCGACTCGATCTGCCTCAAAGACGCCTCCGGCACGACCGATCCGAGGACAATCTACGACGCCGCCAAAGGCCTCAAGAAGATCATGCCGAAAGATATGATCCTCTGGCTGCACACCCACGACACGGCCAGCATGGCGGTCGCCTGCTATATGGCCGGGATCGAGGCGGGTGTTGATGGTATCGACCTGTCGGTCCGGCCGATGGCTTCCGGGACGGTGCAGCCGGATGTGCGCTCGATGGCGCATGCCCTTAAAGGCACCGGCTACTCGCTCGATATCGATGACAACAAGATGGGTGAAATCGAAGGCATGCTTTCGGAGCTGATGCACAACTACGATTTCAATCCGACTACGACTACCGCCGACGCCCGTGTGATCGGTTTCCCGATGCCGGGCGGGGCGATCGGCCCGAATGTCCATATGATGGTCAAGGCCGGTGTGCTCGACAAGTACGGCGATGTGCTCGCTGAATTCCCGGTGGTCGTCGAGGCCGGCGGCGCCTGGACCTCGGTCACGCCCGGCTCCCAGCAGTACTGGCTGCAGGCGTTCAACAACGTGCTCTATGGGCGATGGAAGAAGATCGATGCCGGTTACGGCAAGGCCGTACTCGGCTATTTCGGCAAAACCCCGCTGCCGCCGGACCCCGAGGTCGTCAAGATCGCCTCGGAGCAGCTCGAACTGGAACCGTTTACCGGTGACCCGCTCGAGGCGGCGCCCAAGAATATCGAACCGGCCCGCAAAGCGCTCGAAGAACGCGACCTGCCGGTGACCGACAAGAACATCTTCCTGGTCCTCGCGGCCATGGTCCCCGGCAAGAAGATGGAGCTCAACGAGGGTATTCGGCTGCTGACCGGCAAGCCCAAGATCGATATCCCGTTCAAGAAAAAAGACCAGCCGGTCGAAACCACCAAGGCGAAACCCGAAGCGGCGGCAACTGCGCCGGCCGCGGGCGCCATCGCCAGCCCGGTGACCTCCCGCTGTACGGTGCAGGAGGAAGGCCGGACGCGGACCTTCATGATCACGGTCGAACCCGGCAACGGCGGCTCGCCGGCCGCTGCCACCGCTACCGCCACGGCGCCGGCCCAGACCGCAACCGTCCCGGCCGCATCGGCCAACGGCACCGGTGTGTATTCGTCGTTTGGCGGCTCGGTCGAAGTGGTCGATGTCCTGGTCAAGGTCGGTGACCGCGTTTCCAAAGGGCAGGCGGTGGCCGCGGTCGAGGCGATGAAAGCACGGCATGACATCAAAGCGCCACAGGATGGGACCGTGGCGACGGTGAATGTCGAAATCGGCGACGAGATCGACTCCTCCAAACCGATCATCACGCTGAGCTAGCCGGCCGGTCGATGGATACGCTGACGGAACTACTCAGGCAGTCAGGCTTCGCCGGTCTCGGAATCGGCAACGTGGTCATGTTCCTCGTCGGGGGAACACTCATTTCCCTGGCGATCGTCAAGAAGTACGAACCGCTCCTGCTGATCCCGATCGGGTTCGGCACCCTCCTGGCCAACCTCCCGCTGGCCGAGATGGGTTCGTACGGTGAGGGCATTATCGCACTCATCTACGATGCCGGCATCAAGACCGAACTGCTCCCGCCGATCATCTTCCTCGGTGTCGGTGTCCTGACCGACTTCCGCCCGCTGCTGGGACGGCCGTTGACCTTCCTGCTCGGCGCCGCCGCACAGCTGGGTATTTTCATCGCCGCCCTGGGCGCGGCCTACCTGATGGGTTTCACGCCGAAGGAGGCTGCCGCAATCGGGATTATCGGCGGCGCCGACGGGCCAACGTCGATTTTTCTGGCCAGCCAGCTCGCGCCGCACCTGCTCGGACCGATCGCGGTGGCGGCCTACAGCTACATGTCGCTCGTGCCGATCATCCAGCCGCCGATCATCCGCATGCTCACGACCAAAGGCGAACGGGCGATCGACATGCCGCAGGCACGGCCGGTTTCGCGCACGACCGCCATCCTGTTTCCAATCGTCACCGGCCTGGTTGCCTCGCTCGGCGTCCCCTCGAGTGCGCCGCTGATCGGTATGCTGATGTTCGGTAACCTGCTTCGCGAATGCGGCGTGACCGAACGGCTGCGCAAGACCGCAGGTGGGTCGCTGGTCGATATCGTGACGATCTTTCTCGGAATCGCGGTCGGCGCCACCATGGATGCCGCCCACTTCCTGACCTGGCAGACGCTGTTGATCCTCGTGCTCGGCGCGGTCGCCTTTTCGTTCTCGACCGCCGGGGGACTGGTCCTGGCCAAAGTCCTGAATCTGTTCCTGCGCAACAAGATCAACCCGTGTATCGGCGCTGCGGGGGTGTCGGCGGTGCCGATGGCCGCCCGGGTCGTGCAGCAGTTTGTGCATGACCAGACCGATGGTCGCGTGAATCCGCTGATGTCGGCGATGGGCCCGAACGTGGCGGGTGTGATCGGCTCGGCTGTGGCCGCCGGCGTCTTCCTGACCCTGCTCGGCTAAAGGAGAGGAGCAGTCGCGGGCAGACACTGCCCTTGGGCGCGACTTTGGTGGTGGTTGGCGTACGTGCCCGTTCCGTCAGATGCTAGTCCGCAGGACGACATCTGACGGTCCCCGATCGAGCGAAGAAACTGTCGGATGTACCTCGTCGCGCGCCTTCGGCCCGCCGACTTGGAAGCATCCGACAGAACATACCCCACCGTCATGCTGAGACAGTCGAAGCATGACGAAGCTTCACACCTGCTGCAAGAGCCGCAAGAAGGTTTGTCTTCACCCCTGCCACAGGCATGTGCTTCATCTCCAGAGAAGTCTCTTTTCGTGGTACAAGACTCACTCTCAATCGCTTACAGCGAAATAGGTTCGTTTTGTCATTTTTGGGGTGTTTTTTTCGATCGTTAATTCTCGTATGTGCCGTTTGCGCGGTCGGTTACGATTTTCGACAGGCGGTTTTATCGGTCGCATCGCCATGCTCCTTGTAGTAAATGTGCAATGTCTGCTTGCCGGCTATCGTCAATAGAGAAGATCGTTTCGCATTCATCGTCGGTGTTGTTGTGAATGTGGTGGGGAGTTTCTCGTATCGGCGCAGTCGCGTGGCGAACGGGGAGGTACGCCACGCACGGCATTCCGTCCCATAACTGTCCACTTGATGACATCGGCCAGCCCCCCACAACACTTGCCACCATCTCAACCATGCCCCATATTATCCCCATGGACGATACCAAGAACATCGTTATCATTTCCGACGGCACCGGTCGCACCGCCAAGCGTCTCATGGATGCCGTGCTCGTGCAGTACCAGCGCAAACATGTCGACTTCAACCTGGTCGATATCTACACCGAAGTACGCGACCGCGCTACTGTCGATCGCATCCTGGACGAAATCCAGAACGACTACCTTGTCATCTTCTCGATCATCTCGCAGCGCTGCAGCCAGTACCTGCAGGCCCAGCTGCGCGAACGCAGTATCCTGCATCTCAACGTGCTCGAACCGATGATCACCACCATGTCGAAATTCCTCGGTGTCCATCCCGACTTCGAACCGGGCATCCTGCAGATCATCGACGATCGCTACTACTCCAAGATCGACGCCATCAGCTACACGGTGGAACATGACGATGGTCGCGGCATGAGTGTCGCTGATGCCGATGTGGTCCTGCTCGGCCTGTCCCGCACCTGCAAGACACCGATCAGCATGTACCTCTCCTGCAACCACGGTCTGCGCGTGGCCAATATCCCAATCGTACCCGATGTCACGCTCGAGCATAACCTGCTTCGCACCGTTGCCGATGTCGACAAACAGCGAGTGTTCGGTCTCACGATGAAACCGGAGGTGCTCGCGCGCGTCCGCGAAGAGCGTTCGAAACATATTGCCCGGGCCGGCTTTTACGAAGACCTCGAATCCTATTTCGACCTGCGCCGGGTCCGCGAGGAAGTGCGTTTCTGCCGCTACCTGTTCGGCAAGGCCGGCTGGCGTACGATCGACGTCACGCACCGGGCGATCGAAGAGGTCTCGCGCGAGGTGATCGAAGAAATCGGGCTGGCCGCGGCCGAGTGAGTCGGCGCCGGTCCAGCGTTTGATCGTTCTCACACGTCCCCGATACACGCCGGCGGGGGGATATCCGCCCAAATCGGACCGACAATCCCAAATTTTTATTGCTCTTTGGGTTAGCTGTCGCTAAACTAATCCGAAGATGGATCGATACTAGCCGTAGAGCCGGTCGCACGGCACCAGGAACAGGACTCGAACGTAAAGGGAAGTACGTTGGGATTCTTTGACATGCTGTCCAATGATGTTGGCATAGATCTCGGCACCGCAAACACTCTCGTCTACGTCCGTAATCAGGGCATCGTCCTCAACGAACCGTCAGTCGTGGCGGTCGAAAAAACTTCGGGGAAGATTCTGGCGATTGGGTCGGCGGCCAAAGAGATGACCGGCCGTACGCCGGGGGGAATCGAGGCG
Organism: candidate division GN15 bacterium; assembly: GCA_014727815.1. Lineage (GTDB taxonomy): Bacteria > Zixibacteria > MSB-5A5 > GN15 > FEB-12 > WJMS01. Next base: position 11,299 of record WJMS01000224.1, on the reverse strand, counting down.
ATCCGTCCGCTCAAAGACGGCGTGATCGCCGATTTCGAGATGTCCGAACGCCTGATCGCAGACTTCATCCGCCGCGTGGTCAAACACAAATACCTCATGAAACCCCGCGTGGTCATCTCCGTCCCCTCGGGAATCACCGAGGTTGAAAAGCGCGCTGTTCGCGACTCGGCCGAAAACGCCGGCGCCCGCGAGGTCTATCTGCTGGCCGAGCCGATGGCTGCGGCGATCGGGGTCGGCCTGGCGGTCGATCAACCGACCGGTATCATGATTATCGATATCGGCGGCGGCACCTCCGAAATCGCCGTCATCGCCCTCAACGGTATCGTCAACGACACCTCGATCCGTGTCGCCGGCGATGAATTCAACGATGCGATCATCAACTATTTCAAGAAGAACTACAACCTGCTGATCGGTGAGCTGACCGCCGAGGATATCAAAATCCGGATCGGCTCAGCCTACCAGATGGATAAAGAGCTGTCGATGGAGATCAAGGGCCGCGACCTCGTGGCCGGTGTCCCGAAGAACCTCAAGATCTCCTCGGCCCAGGTCCGCGAGGCCCTCTCGGAAACGCTCGATATCATCGTCGAGGCCGTCCGCCAGGCGCTCGAACAAACCCCGCCCGAGCTTGCCTCGGATATCCTCGAGCGCGGTATCATCCTTACCGGCGGCGGCGCGCTGCTGCGCGGGCTGGACAAACGCCTCCGCGCCGAAACCAATCTCCCGGTCAATGTCGCCGATGATCCCCTTACCTGCGTGGTTCGCGGCACCGGCCGGGTGCTGGAAGACCTGCCCAGCTACACGAAGGTGCTGGAGCGCTCCCGTAAGGACTGACAGGCCCAAGAGCACGGTACAAGCCGGAGTGACTCCGGCTTTTTTTTATGGCTAATTCGATCCCGGCATTAATCCATTAACCGGATAACCTGTCTTATCTCCGGAAACTGAACGAAGGATGGCAACCGGAACCAAAGCCGACCAGGCCAAACTGGTCAAACTGGCCCAACAGGGAGACCGCCGGGCGTTTAACGGCCTGGCCAGACAGGTTATGAAACCACTCGTGGCGCTGACATATCGGATGACCGGAGATCGTGACACCGCGATGGACCTGGCCCAGGAAAGTCTCCTGGCGGCGTGGGAAAACCTGTCCGGCTTCCGCGGCGACGCCAGCTTCGATAACTGGCTTTTTCGGATCGCCACCAACAAGACCCTGAATTTCCTGAGTACACGCAAGGAATACCCGCTGACCGATGAGATCGTCGAGTCAACTGCGGGCGACAAGACCGACCTCCCCGACCGTACGCTTCATACCCGCAACCTTCGGGCAGGGGTCCTGGCGTTCATGGCTACCCTGCCCGAAAAACAACGCCTCGTGTTCAACCTGCGTTTCTACCGGCAACTTTCGTTTCCGGAGATTGCCGAGATCACCGGCACTGCGCCTGGCACTGTCAAGACGAACTATCGCGAGGCCGTGGGTAAACTGAGAAGCTACGCGAAGGAGAAGGGGTGGCAGTGATGGATCCACACGACAAACACAACGAAGACAACGACCGGCTGGATGACTTTCGCGATCACCTCGGCGACGACACCGACTTTTTCCCGACCGAAGCTGAGACCGAGGCCCTGCTGGCGCGAGTCAATGACGCTATCGACGCTCGCGAGAAGTCAACCGCGGTGCGGCCGACCCCGGTCTGGAAACAACTGCTGGCTACTGCGGCGGCCCTGGTGCTGGTCGTAGGGGGGACGATAGTCGCCCTGAAGACCGGCATGGTAGATTTCAACGATACGGCCGTGACACAGTCAACCGCTGTGGACACCTCGGCGCTGATGGCCCGGGTCACCGCTTACGAACAGGAACTGTATGCGCTCGATGACGGCGATGTTCAGGTGCTCTTGCGCGAGGCAGTCAGCGAACACGGTTTTGAATCCACCGAACGTCTTCTCGGTGATTTGACCGAGGAAGAACTGGAATATCTGGAAGCAAGCTTTGATGTGGGAGATTTGCTCTGATGCGATATGCACTAGCGATACTGATTGCCGTTGCGCTCCTGGTCAGCGGTTCCATGACAGCCGCCGCTGCACCGCATATGGCGCCGTTGCTGGCGCAGGCCGACACGCCGGTCTTTTCGCCCGGCCATCACGGCAAAGGCCACGGCGGACCCGGCATGCGTAAACATCTCGAGCAGTTCCGCCTGCTCAAGCTGCTGGAGTTTCTCGATCTCGAGGATGATCAGGAAATCGCCTTCCTGACCCGCTTCAAGGATCTTCGGGCGGCCGAGGATTCGCTCGAGGCCGAACGCAAAACCCATGTCCAGCAATTGGCCGAGCTGGTGACGCAGGAGACTCCCGATGATGCCGCAATCATGGCCCTGATCGATTCCGTTCGAGCCAAAATGGAAGCGCGGATCGAACACTTCGATGGCTTTGTTGATGACGTAAAGGACATTCTGACCCCCGCCCAGCTGGGCAAGCTGGTCATTTTCCACGATCGCTTCGAGTACGAACTGCTCGAACGGGTGCGCGGCTTTCAGAATCGCCGTGGGCCCAACCAATCACCTCAGGACAATCGATGATCATCGCGAATAGAGAAGTGAAATGAAAGGACACATGACAATGAAACGCATGACAACACTCGTACTGATTGCGCTGCTGGTGCCGGCCATGGCGGTCCTGGCGCAGCCGGGTCACGGTCGGATGGACTGTGACCATCACCGCATGGGCCGGATGATGGGACACGGTGACATGCCGATGGGGCGCATGGGTATGCCGGGCGTGCAGCGTGTGCTGATGATGGCCGATGAACTCGAACTGACCGAGCCGCAGCAGAACCAGCTCAAGGGCATGCTGACGGACTTCCAGACCGAGAAGATCGACAAGGAAGCTGAGGTCAAGAAGGCCCGGGTCCAGCTGCGCGCGCTCATGGCCGAGCAGGCGGGCGACGGCGAGGTGAACGCCGCGATCGACCAAGTCACTCGACTCGAGGGTGAACTGAAGAAGATGCGCTACCGCCATCACACGGCCGTCCGCGACGTGCTCACCGAAGAGCAGCGCGAACAAATCAGAGACATGATGAAACAGCGCATGAAAGGCATGATGCATCGAGGCGATGGTAGCGGCCAACGCGGCATGGGGAAGGGCTGGCGTCACGGTATGATGGACGAGTCCTGATCCTGATTGGCCCGTTTCTATTGCTTCCTCCAGAGGGCCCGCCACACGGCGGGCCTTTTTGATTGTCGCCGGGACGTCACTCACACGTCAAAATCGGACATTAAACACCTGCCATTTTGGCGTGGGTCTGCCAATAGTGATTGACGCGTACGTCTCACACCTGTATCTTTCCCCATATGGATAAAGAACAAATACTCGATTTCTTCCGGGTCGATGCCGATAGGCCATTGCGAATGAAAGAGTTAGCGAAGGCATTCGGGGTCGATGACAGCAGCTACACCAACTTCCGAAAACTCGTCAAAGATCTCATCGACTCCGGCGAACTGGTCAAACTCAAGGGCGGCCGGATCGGACTGGCCAAAGACCTGAATGTCCTGACCGGCAATATCTCGATAAATCGCAAAGGTGTCGGCTACCTCGAACGATCGGGCGAGGCCGAGGATCTGCTGATCCCGCAAAACGAACTGCACACGGCCCTCGATGGCGACCGGGTGATGGTCCGTCTGACCGGCAAGCATTTTGGCCGCGAGGCCGGCTCGGTCATCCGTGTGCTCGATCGGGCCGACCGCAATATCGTGGGTGTCTTTCGCACCGGCCGCAGCTTCCATTTTGTCGTGCCCGACAACCCGCGCATCCACCGCGATATCTATATCCCTGCAAGCGAGTCGAAGAAAGCCAAAGACGGTGAGAAAGTCGTGGCGGTGCTCACCGCCTGGGACCATCCCTGGCTCAATCCCGAAGGCAAAGTTATCGAACGCCTCGGCTATCCCGGCCAGCCGGGGGTCGACATGCGCGCCGTCATCAAGAGCTTCAACCTCCCCGAGGAGTTTCCGCCGGAGGTGCTCGATGCTGCCGAGCGGGCCGCCGCCAAACTGACCAAAGATGAAATGGCCGGGCGACTCGATCTCTCGCAGGAGTGTATCTATACGATCGATCCGTCCGATGCCAAGGATCACGATGACGCGGTCTCGGTCGAAAAGACAAACACCGGCTACAAGCTGGGTGTACACATTGCCGATGTCTCCTTCTTCGTGGAACCCGGTTCACCGCTCGATGACGAAGCGTTTGAGCGCGGCAACTCGGTCTATCTGCCGGGGATGGTTATCCCGATGCTTCCGGAGAATCTTTCCAACGATGTCTGCTCGCTCAAGCCGAACCGCAAGCGACTGTCGCATTCGGCCTTCATGGAGTTCGACAAAAAGGGCAAGATGACCAAATGGAGCTTCGCCGACACCGTGATCAAGTCGAAAGCGAAGCTCAGCTATGAAGAGGTACAGGCGTTTTTCGACGGCGGCAAAGTCCCCGAGCGGGTCAAACGGGTGGCCGACAATCTCACTGCCGCCCGCGAACTCGCTCAACTGCTGACCAGACGACGCATGGCCGAGGGATCGCTCGATTTCGATCTGCCCGAGGCGAAGATCATCCTCAACCAGAAAGGCGAGGTGCTCGAACTCGGCCACAAGATCCGGCTCGAATCGCACCGCCTGGTCGAGGAGTTCATGCTCGCCGCCAACAAGGCGGTCGCCCGGGAGGTCTTTCGGCAGGGACGGCCCTTCCTCTATCGCGTGCACGACAAACCTGACCTCGAGAAGCTCGAGGCCTTTGCCTACATGATGAAGCGGCTCGGCTACAACTTTGTCGTGTCGAAGACGATGCGTCCGAAAGATTTCTCGCGCTTTCTCGATGACATCAAAGACGCCCCCGAAGCCGACTTCATCAACGAACTGATGCTTCGCTCGATGAAGAAGGCCGTCTACCAGCGCGACAACATCGGCCACTTCGGCCTCGCCTTCACACACTACACGCATTTCACGTCGCCGATTCGTCGCTATCCCGACCTGCTCGTGCACCGCCTGCTTCGAACACTGCGCAAGAAGAAGTTCAACGCCGCTTTCACCAAGCGTGTGATCAATGTCATCGATCACGTCGGCGACCACTGCTCCGAAACCGAACGCCAGGCCGAGGCCGCCGAACGACAGGCGGTCAAAGTCAAACAGGTCGCCTACATGGCCAACCGTCTCGGCGAAGAGTACCAGGGGGTCATATCCGGTGTCACCTCCTACGGCTTTTTCGTGCGTCTCGACAACCTCGGTGTCGAAGGTCTCGTCAAGATGTCGACCATGGACGACGATTTCTATCGCTACGAGGAAGGCAACTACCGCCTGATCGGCCGCCGCAAGGGCCGCACCTTCCGGCTCGGCGATGCTGTCCGGGTCGGGGTTCTGTCGGTCGACACGATCGCGGGCGAGATCGATCTCTTCCTGCCCGAAGAGGCTCGCAAGCCGGCCAAGAAGCCTCCGGGCAAACATTCGGGCAAGCCGATGGGCAAACGGGGCAAAGCTCTCGCCACGCTCGATCGCAAAACGAAAGGCAAGCCCAAAGGCAAGGGCAAAGACAAAGGCAAGAGCAAAGACAAAGCCAGGGCCAAAGCGAAGAAGAAGAAAAAACACAAACGTCGGTAACCAGGCAGAGAGGATACAGGAACCCGAAACCGATGAATTCCCGGGTAGTCGTTCTCATCACACCGCAGCACCCGCGCGCCGAAGCAATCGACTGGCACGCGCTCGGCACGGTCATTACCGAACTGGCCGAACTCTACCGGCTGGTCAAGGAAACACGTATCGACCTGCTTCTGGTCGATCAGGATCGCAACGACCTCACCCAGGCTGTCGCCACCCGCATCCGTCGCTACAACCCGCTGATCGATATCTGGCGTTTCTCGGAGCGCGACCGGCACCCCGACGAAACCGAACCGTATGTCGACGGGCATATCGCCATCGAGTACGGCCAGGAAGGCGTCCGCGACAAAATCAGCAACATCCTCGGGGACAAGCAGCTCCTCGAGGACTACGGGCTGGTCGGCCGATCCCCGCAACTGCGCGGTGTCGCCCGGACGATCCAGCGCATCGCCCCGACCGATGTGTCCGTGCTGATTGTCGGTCCCTCCGGCGCCGGCAAGGAACTCGCCGCGCGGGCTATCCACAAGGACTCCGACCGCGCCGACAAACCGTTTGTCGCCATCAATTGCGGCGCCCTCGCCGAGGGCATTCTCGAATCGGAACTCTTCGGTCACGAACGCGGCGCTTTCACCGGCTCGGTCGCCAAGCGGGAAGGACTCTTCCACAAGGCCGATGGCGGCACGATCTTTCTCGACGAAATCGGCGAAACCACCCCCAACATGCAGGTCAAATTGCTGCGTGTCCTCGAAGACGGAACCTACTACCCGGTCGGTTCCTCGAGCCCGCGCAGAGTCGATGTCCGTGTGGTCGCCGCCACCAATCGCGACCTGACCGAAGCGATCAACGAACGCCAGTTCCGCGACGATTTGTACTTCCGCATCGGCGTCGTCAAACTATTCCTGCCGGCCCTGCTCGAACGCTCGCAGGATATCCAGCCGCTGCTGCACCACTTCTGGAATTCCGGCAGCGAACCCAACTACACGGATTCAGCGCTGAACCTGCTCACCCGCTACGACTGGCCCGGCAATGTCCGCCAGTTACGTAATTTCGTGACTCGCATGGCCGCGCTCAAACCCGATGGCCTCGTCGAGACCGCCGATGTCGAGCGGTTCATCGCCGAGCAACACGCCTCATCGACCAACCTCCCGGTCTCGACCGGGCGCACGGTCGAGGAGGCCGGGCAGGAGTTGATCTACCGCGCCATCCTGCAGCTCGGCAATGAAATCCGCATGCTGCGCGATCTGATAACCTCGCACCTGCCCGACGAGCCCCAGGAGCAGCCAATCGGCGGCATGCAGGATGCTACTCAAGCCAATCTCAAGATGGAAGATATGGAGCGAAAGCTGATCGAACAGACGCTGGCCGCCACCGGCGGCAATCGCAAGGAGACCGCCCGACGTCTGGGTATCGGCGAACGAACCCTTTATCGGAAGCTGAGTAAATATAAGCTGACTTGAAGCGGATTCCTGTCAGCCTGGTAGCGTGCTGGCTGACCTGCTGTGTTCTGACATCATCCGCGTCCGGGCAAAGTATATCGACCCTGGTGTTTCCCTCCGAAGACGAGATTCACCGGGCGTTCGAGATGGGGGAGCTTGAATTCGCGCGCTACCTGCGCCTGCTCGAGATCTCCCGGACCGGCATAGATACGTCCACCACCTTCCTCTTCGACAACATCCCCAACCTCTCCCACTTCGACTACGCCCCGCTGCAGGTCCCGAGCGACCTCGAAACCGAGCAGCGCGACGCCTTCATCGAGACACCCCGAACCGAACCCCGCCTGATCGTCCGGCTGCACCAGGGCCAACAACTCGAAGAAGACGGCCGCAGCCGCTACCGCACCTCTTTCACTGCCGACGTCAGCCGATCGGTCAACCTGTCGATGCGTATCAATCGCGAGTACACCGGCCGGGAACGCTTTGTCACCCGTTCCCTGACGTTCGCCCCGGACAGTGGCGTCGTCAAGAGGATCGTCCTCGGCTCGTTTGTCGAACGCTTCGGCCTGGGGGCGGTCCTCGGCTATTCCGGCAAACGGCTCGACGCGTCGACCCAACTCGACCGAGAGTCCTTCCTCTATCCCGACCACGGCGGCTTTAACGGCCTGCTGGCCCACCTTGATCTTGCGCGGTTCGACCTGCGTGCCGTTGCTTCTCACCAGCGCGACAACATCTACCGCCTGGCCACCGCCGGCCTCCAGTTCGACCGTCGGTTTGGCCGTGTTGCGCTCGGTCTTATCAATGTCTTCTCGCGACTCAGCCGACGCGATGGCGGAGAGGCGGCTAACGACCACAAGTCCTCACTCTTCACCCGTTATCGTTACCGCAACGGCGCCGTGGCTGCAGAGTTTGCGCGACAGTGGCAGCCCGCCCCCGATGCCGCCGCCGTCCTCGAATGGCGTCACCGTTTCGAGCGCGCCGGAATACGCGCCGCCGGCTGGCATTACGGCGAACATTACTGCGGCTTGCTCTCCGGCAGCAAATCCGGCGGACTGTACCGAAAGGTCGTTCTTGACGATATCGACTATGAGTACAGCGACCGGCGCTCCCGACAATCCGGGCTGCTGCTGCGGACGGCGGTGGATGTAACCCCGCGCGGCAAACTCATCAATGCCCTGCAGTGGGCCGAGCAGGGGACCGACAGCGCCGAGACGGAGTTCCTCAGCGCCTTCGATGTCCGCCTGACCGAGCCGTGGTCGGCGCGGTTGGAATACGGCTACGAACAGGATGACCGTCCACCCGAAACCGCCACCGGCCGCCATCGCCTGAGACTCGAACAGAGATTTGCCCCTGACCTGTGGCGTATAAGAACATATATTGCCTACACCCGCCCGCGCGGTGACGTGACGAGAGGAGAGAGTGAAGATTACGTCTCGGCATTTTTGCGGCTGCGCCGCGAATTCGACAACAGCGGCGCACTCGAACTCTGGGCTCACGCCGGGCGGATACGCAAAGGACGACTGGACTACTGGTATGGTTACATACGACACACCTGTACGATCTACGGGAACACCGAAATCGCCTGCAAGCTCTCGCACCGATACCGGCGGGCCGATCACTCCCACCACGACACCGAATTCTCAGTGGAGGTAACCGCCGGCCTGTGAGACATCTGATGGCAACAATGCTGCTGGCGCTTGTTCTGCTCTCCATGCGGGCAGAAGCCGTGGTGCGCGTCAGCGAGGTAATGTCGAACGAACCCGGCGGCCAGACCGCCGCCGAGTGGTTTGAACTGTACAACGATTCACCTACCACCGATGTGTCGCTGGCGCTCTATACAATCGTCGCCGATGGTTCCATCATTAGCTTCGCAGCGCCGCAGACCATACCGGCCGACGGCTACCTTGTCGTCTGCCGCGATTTCTTCGACTATGAGCAAGTCTACGGCGACGCCTCCGGGATCTGGGGTGACACCGACAAGGAACAATACAACATCGTCCAGCCCAGCAGTTCCTTTTCCCTGAGTAACGACTCCGGTACCATCAGCGCTGTCCGCCCCAACGGTTCCCGCGATGATCTTACCTGGACGGCAGCCGGCCTCGATGGCGTGAGCTGGGAGCGCTTTGCCTACGATACCTCGGGCGTGCGCCAGTCGCGCGATCCCGACGGGGCTACGCCCGGTCGCGTCAACTCGCAGATCCCGGTCGGACGCGATCTCTCGGTCGATACCCTGCTAATCGTTCCCACCGAGACCGGCGCGCGGGCCTTGATCATCGTCACCAATCGCGGCGTCGAACTGATCGAGGAGGACACGCTGCGACTGTTCCAGGTCGACCAGGCCGACACGGCTAATACCTCGGCCCTGCTCGAGTCATTTGCCATCACACAACTGGACACCGGTTTCTCCCTGCCGATCGTCTACGACCTCGACCTGCCCGGTATCTACGACACGATCGGCGCGGTCCTGCCCGACGATGACCGGGTGCGCAACAACCGCCGCGATGCTGTCGCGGTGGGCGTAGACTTCCCGCCAATTCGGCTTTCGGAGTTTCTCGCCAATCCCCAGGGCACGGCGAGCGCCGAATGGGTCGAACTGTTTGTGCGAAGCGACCTGCCGCACGATCTTGCCGGCTGGCAGCTGGGCGATGCGCTTGGACTCGAAACAATCACTGAGACTTCTCAGCTCGTCATGCCCGGCGCGTATCCGATTCTCACCGACAACGAAGCCGCCTTTGCACAGGACTATCCCTCGTTCAGCGAAACGATCATGAGCATACCGGGCTGGCAAACCCTGAACAACGGTAGTGACATCGTGCGACTGGTCGATCCGTTTGGCTTTGTCGCCGATTCCTTCGCGTACAACGAAACGTACGATGACAACCACACCTGGGCATACGGGATCGATCAAAACGAGATCGAGCGATGGGGCCGCTCCAGCGACGGTGGCGGCACTCCCGGCGACTCCAACGACATCCGTTTTGCCCCGATATCGTCGGGCCTGTCGGTGACTGTCGAGCCGCAGGTGGTTTCACCGGACGGTGACGGTATTGAGGATGAGTTGTCCATCCGGGTGAGTGGCCCGGCCAATACCGCCTACACGATCCGGATCTATGATCAGCGGGGCCGCGAAGTTCGCTCATTCGAAGATGGCGCGGCCGACCTGCGACCGGAGTATCTTTGGGACGGTCGCACCGACACCGGCGCCCGGCTGCCGATCGGCATGTACATTCTGTATGTCGAGGCCGAAGGCGTCGAGTCGGTCAAGAAGACAGTGGTGGTGGCGCGATGACGATGCGAAACGTCCTGCTCACCATGCTCGCGATCTGCCTGCTCTGTGTCGGTCATGCCGGGGCACTCGATTTCACCACCTCGCGTGATCTCGGCCAGGCCCGTACGGTGACGTTTCACTATTCCACTCCCAGCGAACTGTTGCAACTGCCGACCGGTTCGATGCCCGACCGTCGCTGGGACATCGAAGCCGGCTTCACCCGCCAGTATGAACTCAGCGACTTCGACCAGTTCTTCATTGCCGGCGCGTACCGCTACGGCCCGGTTACCGCAGCGCTCGGACTGGCGCAGCAGGGCAGCGCCGATTTGTATCGCGAACAGTTGGTCAAATTCTCGATCGCGTATTACTACCGACACTTTTCACTCGGGGCGAGCATGTCCGGCGAGCAGGTCGATATTACCGGTGACTACCATCAACTTCGCTCGCATGCCTTCGGCTTTGGCGCCGGCTATCGCAGCGATCGTTTTTCGGTCGGCTTCAGCGCCGACAATCTGAACAAACCGACTTTGTACAACGGCGCCGTGCCGCGCAACCCGATCTATGCGACCTATCTCGAACTCCTCGGTCACCGCTCCTTCTCGTTTACCGGACGAATCACCTGGGAAGAGACCGAGGAGGTCCAATTGGCGCTCGGACAGCGTATCGCCCTGGCCGAGTCGACTTCGTTCACCTGGGGTGTCGGGACCAACCCGGTCGAGTATGGCGTTGGCATCGAGTTTCGCTTCGGTCGCCACGTGTTCAGCTATGCCGCGTCCTACCATCCCACCCTTGGCCTGTCGTTTACCGTGACCCTCGGAACCGGCGGCGGACCGAAACTGAGCGATGCTACCGATGAGACCTTTGACTGATCGACAGGCGATCGAAGCGCGCGAGCGCGACGTGCTCGCCGGCTATGCCGCCCTCGCTGCCGAGTCCCGCGGCCGGGTGTATCAGCAGGAGGAACACCCGCTGCGCAC
>WJMS01000223.1 GCA_014727815.1 candidate division GN15 bacterium | reverse complement strand
GGCGCCGGTGTCGGTCACGCGCTTGTGCTGCGGCTTGTTGATGTCGTGGAAGAGAGCCGCCATGCGAACCCGCAGGTTCATCGGGCCGGCATCGATAACGTGGAGCGTGTGCTCGAAGACATCGTACTTGTGATACCCACCCGGTTGATCGACCCCGACGCACTCCTCGAGTTCAGGCAGAATGTCCGCCAGCAGACCGGTCCGCTGCATCAGGCGGAAGCCATCGGATGGCTTCTCGGCTTTCTCGAGCAGTTTGTTCAGCTCCTCAGCGATTCGTTCGGCCGAGACGGTGCGTATCAACTCATGGTGATCGTGCATGGCCTGCAGCGTTTCCGGTTCGATTTCGAAGTCAAAGCGGGCCGAAAACTGGACGGCGCGAAGCATGCGCAGCGGATCTTCCAGGAACGACGCTTTCGAGGTCATGCGTAGCTGCCGGTTTTTGAGATCGACCATACCGTCGAGCGGGTCGATCACTTCTTCGCTGTCGAGCGCGATGGCCATGGCGTTGATGGTGAAGTCGCGTCGGACGAGATCATCCTCGACGCTCAGCGACGGATCGAATGCGACATGGAAGTCCTTGTGACCGCTGCCGGTCGAGTACTCTTTGCGGGGCAGGGCGATATCAAACGTATACGGCCGGCCGTGGCGCGCCTGGGTGAACTTGATCACGCCAAACGAGCGGCCGACCAGATCGACCCGGCCGAAACGACCGAGGATAGTGCTGAGCTGGTCGTACGGGATGCCGGTGACGAGGTAGTCGCGGTCCTTGACCTCGCGGTTTTCGAGGAAACGGTCGCGGACGGCCCCACCAACTTCGTAGATCCGCCCCTGATCGAGTATTTGTTCAACCGTTTCCCGCGACAATTGGCACATACCTAACCCGGGATAATCCTGGTGCCCGCCTTGCCGAAGACCGCCTGGGCGGCGTTGGCAAAGGACGTAATGGTGACCAGTTCCCCGCCGTTTTCGATAAACGTAATGGCCGCCTGAATTTTGGGGCCCATCGACCCCGGTGGAAAATGCCCGGCCGTGACATGTTCCTTGAGCTGTGACACCGTGATTTCATCGAGTTCAACCTGGTCGGGCTGCCCGAAATTGAGGGCGACCTTGTCGACCGAAGTCAGTATCGAGAGAATCCCGGCGCCGATTTCATTGCCGATGACGGCCGAGGCGAGGTCCTTGTCGATCACGGCGTCAATACCCTCGTAATCGCCTTTGTCATCGACATACACCGGAATGCCACCGCCACCGGCGGCGATAACGACGGTGCCGTCGGCGACGAGCTTCTTGATCGTGTCCCCGGCCACCGCCTTGTACGGCGCCGGCGAGGGCACCACCCGTCGCCAGCCGCGGTTGGCGTCCTGTTTCATCTGCCAGCCGCGTGTTTCGGAGAAGACGGTCGCTTCAACCTCGTTGTAGAACTGGCCGACATACTTGGTCGGGTTGAGGATCGCCGGGTCATCGCGATTGACCAGCATCTGCGTGATGAGCGTGACCACCGGACGATCGATACCCTCGGCGCGCAGTTTGTTTTGCAGCGACTGCTCGATCATGTAGCCCATACCGCCTTCGGTGTCGGCGACCAGCACGCCCAGCGGCAGTTCCGGAGCCCGGCCGCGGGCCAGTTCGACACGCAGCAGGGCGTTGCCGACCTGCGGGCCGTTGCCGTGCGTCACCACCAGGTTGTAGCCCGCACGGGCCAGCTCGATAATCCCCGCCAGCGAGTTGCGCGTATTGGCGAACTGGTTGGCGATGTTGTCTTCCTGGCCGGGCAACGTGATGGCATTGCCGCCAAGAGCAACCACCGCCGTCTTCTGTTTGTCCAGTGCAGTCATGCGCGTTGTGCTGTCTTCCTGCAAAAGCGACGGGCAGGCGTGGTGTTCGCCTGCCCGATGCGCTCGGTCCTATTTCTTTTTCCGAGCCGTTTTGGCCTTGGCCTTTTTGCCGGAGAAAAAGCCCTCCAGCACGGTGGCCAGATCGGGCGTGCCGATCTCCTGGAGATTGTAGTGCACCCGCGCCGTAGGCTTGCGGATCTTCACAATCCGGGTCAGGTCGATCGGGGTGGCAATCACCACCGTATCGCACTTGACCTTGTTGATGGTGGTCTCGAGGTCTTTCACCTGCTTATCGCCGTAGCCCATGGCCGGCAGCAACGTGCCGATGCCGGGATACTTCTTGAACGTCTCGGTGATCGACTTGACCGTGTACGGCCGCGGGTCGACCAGGTCGGCCGCACCGTACTTGATCGCGGCCACGACGCCGGCGCCGTATTCCATCTCGCCGTGCGTCAGGGTCGGACCATCCTCGACGACCAGGACGTTCTTGCCTCGGATCGCCTCGTAGTTCTCGACCTCGAGCGGCGAAGCGGCATCGACCACCACCGCATCCGGATTGTACGCCGCGATATTGGCGCGCACCTCGGCGACATCGTCGGGATCGGCGCTGTCGATTTTGTTGATCACGATGACATCGGCCAGCAACAGGTTGTTCTGTCCGGGATAGTACGCGAGCTCGTGACCGGGACGGTGCGGGTCAACGACCGTGATCTGCACGTCCGGTTTGTAGAAAGCCATGTCGTTGTTGCCGCCGTCCCACAGGATAACGTCGGCTTCTTTCTCGGCCTCGCGGATAATCGCTTCGTAGTCGACACCGGCGTAGACGACCACACCACGGGTAATATGCGGCTCGTACTCTTCGCGCTCCTCGATCGTGCACTTGTGCTTGTCGAGGTCGGCCAGTTCGGCGAACCGCTGGACTTTCTGTTTGACCAGATCACCGTACGGCATGGGGTGACGGATCGCGACGACCTTCTTGCCCATCTCCTGCAGCGCCTGGGCCACCCGGCGGGTGGTCTGGGACTTGCCGCAGCCGGTGCGGATGGCGCAGACCGCCACCACCGGCTTGGACGACTTGATCATGGTCGGCTCGCCGCCTTCCATCGAGAACCGGGCGCCGGCCGCCATGACGTAGGCGGCTTTCTCCATGACGTACTGGTACGGCACGTCGGAGTAAGAAAAAACGACCTCGTCGATCTGGTGCTTCTTGATCAGGTCGAGCAGTTCTTCCTCGGGGTGAATCGGGATACCCTTCGGGTACTGCTTGCCGGCCAGGCTGGCGGGGTACTTGCGGCCTTCGATATCGGGAATCTGCGTCGCCGTGAACGCCACCACCTCGACGTCTTTATTGTCACGGTAGAGGACGTTGAAGTTGTGGAAGTCGCGCCCGGCGGCGCCCATGATAATGATCTTCTTTTTGGCAGCCATCTATCTGATCCTTTCCGGTTTGCATTCGTTCATGTCGATTCGGTACTCGATACCAACGGATCATCCGGCCGTCTAAATGGACGATGCCAGCCACATGAAGAGTATCAGATAGAGCAGGCGGAAGTCGCCGGTTCGGTCAACACCCGCCTGCGCATGCCTGATTATGAACTTGCACTTCGCCATTGGCAGGGGCGTCGAAGCGCCCTCCATCCTTACTGGTTGTCGATCTGCGCGCGCTGGATCGTGCCGGAGAAGTCGACATAGACCGACTTCCACTCGCTGTACACTTCCAGGGTCGCAGTGGCCGCCTCGCGGTGACCGTTACCGGTGTTCTTGGTGCCGCCAAACGGCAGGTGCGTCTCGGCGCCGATGGTCGGGGCGTTCACGTAGAAGATACCGACATTGACATCGCGCATGGCCGTGTACGCCCGGTTGACATCCTGCGTGTAGATCGAGCCGGACAGACCGTACTCGGTGTCGTTGGCCATCTCGATGGCCTGCTCGAACGTATCAAACGGCGCAATCGAAAGGACCGGGCCGAAGATCTCTTCCTTCCAGATGCGCATCTCCTGGGTGACATCGGAGAAGATCGTCGGCTTGGCGAAACAGCCCTTGTCGTAGTCGCCGCCGGTGAGCTGCTCACCGCCACACATCAGCTTCGCGCCCTCCTTCTTGCCGATTTCGATATAGCTCAGGACGGTGTCGAGCTGGCCCTGGTTGATGCACGGACCCATCTGGGTCGAGGCGTCGAGGCCGTTGCCGACTTTCAGTTTGTTGGCGGCGTCAACCATCTTGTCGACCATCTTCTTGTAAACATCCTTGTGGACGATCAACCGGCTGGTCGCGGTGCAGCGCTGACCGGTGGTGCCAAACGCGCCCCAGATAGCGCCATCGACCGCCAGATCGAGATTGGCGTCGTCCATCACGATCTGGACGTTCTTGCCGCCCATCTCCAGGCAGGAATGCTTGAATTTCGGCGCGCACGACTCGGCCACCTTCCGGCCGACTTCGGTTGAACCGGTGAAGGAGACAACCTTCACGCGATCATCCTGGATCAACGGCTGGCCGACCTTGGAACCGGAGCCGGTCACCAGGTTGACGACACCCGGCGGGATACCTTCCTCGTGACAGATCTTCACCAGGTTGACCACGGACAGCGGCGTGTCGGTGGCCGGCTTGATCACGACCGTGTTGCCGCAGATCAGGGCGGGCATCATCTTCCACGACGGAATCGCCATCGGGAAGTTCCACGGCGTGATGAAACCGCACACGCCGAGCGGCTGACGGATCGTCATGTTGAACTTGTTCATCATCTCGGAGGGCGTGGTGAAACCGAACTGACGGCGACCTTCACCGGCCATGTAGAAGGTCATATCGATCGCTTCCTGGGTGTCGCCGCGTGTCTCGGCGATGACCTTACCCATTTCTTTGGTCATGTCCTGCGACAGTGATTCTTTTTCGCGCAGGAGGCGGTCGGCGACCTTGAAGAGTATCTCGCCGCGCTTGGGAGCCGGCATGAGACGCCACTTCTTGTAGGCCTCGGCGGCAGCGCTGATAGCGGTGTCGACATCTTCAGCCGTCGACTGCTGAAAGACGCCAAGCACCTCGTTGGTGTCGGCGGGGTTACGGTTTTCGAACGTGGCGCCCGACTTGGATTCCACCCATTCACCGTTTATGAAATTCTTGTAGACTGTTGGCGTCGCCATAACTGACTCCATC
>WJMS01000025.1 GCA_014727815.1 candidate division GN15 bacterium | reverse complement strand
CGATGTACACAAACGCCAGCGAGAAAACGATCAAACCGCCGAAGATCCGCATCGTACTGAAGCGAACCTGGAAAACATCGTAGAGGATGAACTCACCCGACTCGGCGAAGATGAGACAGATGATCGTCGTCAGGACTGTTGCCTGGACGAAGATCTTGACGAATGTCCGAACATCGGTCTCGTTCATCAGTTCGCCCAGATAGACCATCTGCGCGAACGGGTTCAGAATCACCAACATCAACAGGCCATCCTGAAACATGGTGCGGCACCTTTCGGTCGAGGCAACTCGGTTACGACTAGTCTCGGCCGATGGTACGTGCGGGTAAACTGCGCTGCAAGAAAATTCTTGTGGTCGTGGACGTGATTTTGGTCCGGCCTATTCCAGGCTCTCATAGTTCGTGGCGCGGAAACCCGGGGAGCAGATACAGAGGAAGAGCAGATCGTCGGTACCGGTGTTGGTGATCCGCTGGCGTTCGCCGGCCGGGATAACTACCGTGTCGCCCGGACCGACTTCGGTCGGCGGCAGCTGGCCGACCTCAACCCGACCCCGACCGGCCTCGATCACATACCGCTCGACCGTGGCGGCCAGCCGATGCCAGGCCGTGGTTACGCCCGGTTCGACCCGGGCTCGGGCGATCGAAACCCCCTCGCTGCCCTCGTTGAGAAACTCGATGATGTAGCAGCGTTCCTCGGTGTAGAACTCGGCGGACGCGTCAAAGTGGGCGATCTCAGGCTTGTTCATTCACACTCCGGGTTACAGGCAGCCGGGGCGGGCCCGCCCAGGAAGAGCGAATTCACCAGATATATGACATCGGGCAAATCGATCGCACAACCGGCGTCACCATTGACATTGGCCGCCGCCGGGCACGGTATGGCCGGTCCGCCGAGGAAAAGGGCGTTAACGAGGTAGATGACATCGGGCAGGTCGACATTCCCCATCGGGTCGTCATTGATATTGCCGGTCTGACCAACACAACAGGGCGCCCCGGCCGCTCCCTCGATGCCGCCCGAGGTCACTCTGGGCTGGTATGTCATCGCAGTCGACTTCTGCTCCAGGTCATAGCTGCTGTGGGTGAAGGTATCAACAACGTTGAAATCTCCAGGGTCGATCGGTCCCGAGGTATTGAACACCAGCCGCAGGATCTCGCCGGCGCCCGGCTCCAGCGGCGAGCCCGGGTCGGCCGTCAGGCGCAGCGTGATGCGGTACTGCCCGGCGGTATACTGGTAGCTCAAGAAGGTCGGTGGGTCGAATCCGGCCGTCCGGGCACCCAGCTCGACTGCTTCGAAACTCAGATCGATTGGGCTGTCAGCGATCCGCACCGGCACGGTCAGTTCGGTCATCGGCTGCGAGTTGGTCAGATAAATCGGGACAAGCGCCTGCTCGCCGGCAGCAACGGTGTCGGTCCCGAATCTCAGTGTGTCGGCCAGCACCGCGATCATATCCTGCTCGGTGTGGTTGTGCCAGCCGCTTGCCGAGATGTTTTCCTGGTAGACATCGAATATCCCCGGTGTGTCATACGTGTGCAGTGGATTCGGCTCGGCCGCGCTGTCACCATCACCGAACCGGTAAAGCCAGTCCGAAGCGCCCGCCGAACTGTCGGTGAACTGGACCGTCAGCGGCGCAAAGCCGATCGCCGTATCGGCCGCGAAGATGACATAGGGACGGCGCTCGTTGCCGTAGGCCTGGTTTTCGATATCCCAGTTGGCGACTGTCAGGTCATTGGTGAATGAGTACTTGTAGTGGAGAATCACTTCGGCGGTCGGCGTCACACCCAGCGAGACCCAGCCGGAAATGAGATCGTAGCAGAAATCGGCATGCTCCAGCGGGGTGCCATCGACCACCACCGAGTCGATCGCATAGAGCGGATCATACGAAGTGTAGAACAGCGTCCGGCCATCACCGACCGCAATCGTGTCGGCTCGCCATTCCACGCCGGAGGCATCGATATCGACCCAGGCCAGCTCTTCCACGACTGTTGCAATATCCGCCCGCCAGACCGGCGAGGGCGTAAAGGTCGTGCCGGTGTTTTCGTACACTCGGGGCGCGTCCCACCAGCGGCCGGCCGCCAGATCCCGGTCACCGTCGTTGTCGATATCATACAGCGAGATGCCGGAGCCATAACCGCCCGTCGCCGACGTCCACCCGGCGGTCGTAGCAAGGGTTCCGGAACCATTGTTGAAATAGACCGCAAAGAGACCATCGCCGCCAAGTTGATCGTTGTAGGCGACCAGCAGATCGAGCCAGCCATCGCCGTTGACATCGCCGAACAGGATCGTGTTGGCCGAATGGCTTATCGATGCCTGCCACGCGGGTGTCGTGGCGAGACCACTGCCGGTGTTGAGATAAACCGCTTCAGGGCGATCATCGTAGCAAAACGCCAGGTCGAGGTCGCCGTCGTTGTCGACATCCCCCCATGTGACATCCATCGCCTGTGTCGCCGACGCGCTCTGCCAGCCGGGCATGGTCTCCAGTGAGCCGTTTACATTGAAGTAGATTCGATCGGTGATGGAGACATCACCGTACGACTCGCCGGTCGCCACGGCCAGGTCGAGATCGCCGTCACCGTCAGCGTCACCGAGGGCACACGAAAAGGAGTATACTGAATCATCGGAATACCAGTTCGGGCTGGCGTATGGCAGCCCGTTGTTGTTCAGGTACATGTTGAGCAGGTTGGGCTGACTGAACCCATCGGGTCCGAGGAAGTTCGACACCGCGAAATCGACATAGCCGTCATCATCGATATCCCCCACCGCACAGTGGCCGGAATAATCCTCATTGGCGCTATACCACGATGCCGAACCGGGCAGAGTGCCGCGGTCGGACAGGTAGACGAAGTTGCTGGCCAGCACGATGTCGTTGCCGTTTGAGAAAAAGACATCGATAAACCCGTCGTTGTTGGCATCATGCCAGATCATCCCGGTTGAATAGACGCCGCTCTCGCCGCTGGTCCAGAACGGCAGTGTATCCAGGGTAACGTCGGCCGTCTTAGAGTGTTGAATGTCGAGCTTGTCGGGCATTCTGGGCGGAGTATCGAGCAACTGGGCGTTGGCGCCGCCGGCGAGTAGTACGAACAGCCCGGCTAGTATCGCTATCTGTCGTGTCATGGCAATCCCTGACCTGTCTGGCGCCGTGACGCGGCACGACGCGTGCGTGGCTTTTGCGTAAAATAGCCCCCCGGGGCGGTTTTCCCAAGATGATTCCCGGTGTTTATGTGCTGCCGATCTGTCGAATGAACGAAACCCGCATCTTCTGCGTTTCGTAAATACAATTGCCAAAACCGGTTAGTATGGTATCTTGAAATTACTATGGCATTGCTGCCCGCTATCCGTGACACCTGGAGATTTGCGTGAAGATCAATCACTTGTTCATAGTGCTTCTGGCGTTATTGCTGATTACGACTACCCTGTCGGCACGTACGGTCATCGTACCGTCGGCAACGTTTTTCAGTATCCAGGAAGCGATCGATTCGCTAGCCACCGGTGATACGATTCTGGTTGATGCGCCGGTGCTGTCGGGCTTTGGCAACCGCGACATCAACTTCAACGGCAAAGGCATCGCGGTCATGGCCTTCAATCCGAGCGAGCCGGTGACGATCGACTGCCAGGCTGACCTGGGCAATCTGCACCGGGCGTTCATTTTCGAGTCGCAGGAGGATTCTCTGGCCGTACTCGATGGTTTCCGGATCATCAATGGCTACGCCGACAGCGGTGGCGCCATTTATATCCGGCGGGCGGCGCCGACCCTGCGCAACATCACCTTCGAGGACAATACAGGCATACGAGGCGGCGCGATCGGTGGCGATCTGGGTCGACCGAGGATCACCAACTGCACCTTCCGTAACAATGTCGCCTCGTTTGGCGGCGCGATCGAAGGTCTCGGCAAGGCAGTTGTGCGCGACTGCCGCTTCACCGGCAACCAATCACTTTCACGAGGCTCGGCGGTGGCCGATGTTGCCCTGGCCGAGTTCTATGATTGCGTGTTCGATGAAAACTTCGGCAAAGGTGCGACATTCGATGTGGCCGGTGGCTCCGGACGGCTGGAGCAATGTCTGTTCGCACGCAACCAGACCGGCGCCATCAGCATCGTCTTCGGCGAACAGAGCCTGCAAATTGACCGGTGCACGATATACGGCAATGCCTTCGGCATTCACTCGATCGGCAACACCTTCACCACGCCTGAGAACACGATCATCGCTTACAACCGTGGCGATGCCGTCTTCTGCTCCACCACCGATTCGATCACGGCCCGGCTTTACTACTGCAATGTATACGGCAATAACGCTGACTACACCGGCTGTATTGCCGACAACCTGGGACAGGACGGGAATATCAGCGAACCGCCCCTCTTCTGCGACACCGCCGCGTTTAACTTCACGCTCGATGCCAGTTCACCGTGCGTGGGCGCCGGTGATGGCGGCGTGACCATGGGCGCATACGATGTTGGCTGCACGCCGACCGACGTTGGCGAGGATGACCTGTCATTGCCCGGGACGGTGCAACTCGCCCAGAACTATCCCAACCCGTTTAATCCGACGACCACTATCGAGTTCAGCATTCCCGCGCAGGCGCACGTGTCGCTCGGCGTGTACAATACGCTCGGTCGCAGGGTGGCTGTTCTGCTGGATAAGACACTCGCGGCGGGCGAGTATTCGGTGGCATGGGACGGCCGCGATCATGGCGGTGAGTCAGTTGCGAGCGGCATGTACTTTTATCGCCTCCATGTCGATGGTCGCACCCACTCGCGCAAGATGCTGCTCCTGAAGTAGGCGTCACGTAGCTCAAAACGAAACAGAGGACGACCATGACGAGAACGGAAGCTATCGCTCTGCTCCGATCCAATGCCAATCAGCGGGGTATCGATCACTGGCAGAAACAGAACCTCACCGGCGGCAAATGGGATTCGTTCGGGCTTGGCCTGACACAGCTCAAGAAGCTTGCGAAGCAGGTCGGCCGCGATCACGATCTCGCGCTGGAGTTGTGGAAGGAACCGAATATCGACTGCAAGACGCTGGCGATACTCATCGACGAGCCCAAGCTGGTCACGCGCGCGCAGGTCGATGAGCAGGTGGTCGATCTCGACTTCTGGATGCTCTCCCATGCTTACGTCAGTAACCTTCTCAGCAAGGTGCCGTTTGCACGCGAGCTGGCCGATGAGTGGCGCGATGAGCGCGATGATGTCAAGCGGCGCTGCTCGTGGATGCTGATCTATGCGCTGGCATCGAAAGACAAGAAGCTGACCGACAGCTACTTCGCTCCGCTGGTCGAGCAGATCCGAAGCGAGCTTGCCGGCGAAGAGAACTTCGTTCGCGACGCCATGAACAACGCGCTGATGGCGATTGGGATGCGTTCGGCCGCGTTGCATACGCAGGCGCTGGCTGCCGCGAAGGAAATCGGGACAGTCGAGGTTGACTACGGTGACAATTCCTGTAACGCGGTCGATGTGGTCAAGCATCTCAGCGGCGACCGGGTGAAACAGAAATTCAAGGTGTAGCCGATAGCCGATATTTGTGACAGCAGAGCTTGACCTCGGCAGTTCGGGACCGTTTCTTGTTCCGATGGAGACTACCGCCACCACGATTATCACGCTGGCCGAACGGCCGGACCTGGTTGACGCCGCCCAGTATCTTGCCGATGCCGCCTGGCCGGAGTTCATGATGCACGACCGGCTGGTTAATCGATACTGGATGCGACTGTACGAAGAATTCCCCGAATACCAGTTTGTCCTGATGGATGACCAGAGCGAACGCGTGCTCGCGATGGGCAACACGGTGCCGCTGGCCTGCGCCGACGATGTGTCGAGCCTGCCCGACGGCGGTGTCGACTGGATTCTCACCGAGGCGTTCGAGAAGTCCACTGCGAGTGCGCACGATGGTCACTGCCAGTTTGCGTTGCAGATCGTGGTCGACCCCGGCCTTCGCGGCCGTGCCCTCAGCGGGGCGGCGGTGCGGGCGATGATTGCGATCGGCAAGCAGCAGGACTGTGCATCGCTGTATGCACCGGTGCGGCCGAACCAGAAGCACCTCTATCCGCTCACACCGATGGAGCGGTATATCGAGTGGACCAACGACGACGGTCTGCCGTTTGACGCCTGGATGCGCGTGCATGCACGACTGGGCGCCCGGACGCTCGGTGTCTGTCATGAGTCGATGCGTATCGAGGGGACGGTGGGCCAGTGGGAAGACTGGATCGGCATGCGCCTGCCGGACTCCGGCGAGTATGTCATCCCGCTCGCGCTGGTGCCGATCCGGATCGACCGGCATCGCGACGAGGGTCTCTATATCGAACCAAATGTCTGGATGCAGCACTCGCTGGACTAGGCCGCGGAGCATCTATCCCCCGATACCGTGCGGACGCAACAGAGTCGGCGCGACTACTTCTCCATCGCTTTGCGGATCATCATCAACTGGCCGAGGTGGTACGAGTTGTGTTTGGCGAGCACGAGTGCCTCGCGAAGCAAGGTCTGACCATCGCCATGCGGAAACGCCTCGTACAGGTCGTTGCCATCATCGCGGATCAGCGCCACGAACTGCTCGAGATCATCGCGGAATCCGGCGACACTCTCATCCCATGCACTGTCTGACTTCGGTGTGTCGGAGCCCGGCCAGTAGCCCTCGGGCCAGGCGGGCGACTCATGTTTGTCGTTTCGGCTGAATTCGAGAATGTCCCACTGAGCGATCCGCATGTGCTCGAGCAGTTGCCAGGGGGTGTGGGCGATGCTGCCGACACGGGCGCTGTAGTGCTCGCTCGGGAAGTTGTCGATGACGTCGTCGAACGTGACATGGGCGTTGCGGGCGGTGAGCAGGTCGATCAGGTGTTCGCGGAGTGGTTTATCGGGCATGGTCAGGTCTCCTCGGCGGATTCGGTGACTTTTCGTTTCAACTGATGCACCAGAATACCGGTTGGCTGGTGTTCGATAAACTGCGCAATCAACCGGGCAATCGGTTCGGCGTGGGTCACCGGCCCCATGTGCCCGATTCCCAGCAGGCCGCGCACTTCGGCTCGCGGAAGCTGCCCGCCGAGCCAGCCGGCAATCTCGCGGGTGGCCGCCGGCGAGTCAACCCCGTACAGGAAGAGGGTCGGGATATTGAGATCGCGATACGCCTCCAGCGGGGTCGGGCTGCCGATGGTGGCATCGAAATCCGACACAACCTTGGCCATGCATTTGCCGATCGCCTCGCGCTGCCAGTCGGGCAGGTGGTCCCAGACACCATCGCCGGACCAGTAGTCGATAAAGCGCCGCCCGGCCTCGTCGGTGCGCCCCTCGTGCACCAGCTTGCGGACACCATCGCGAATCGCCCAGACCTCCTTGGCGGCATCCTGCGTCTCTTTGAGGTTGAACAGCAGGTTGAACAGGACCGGTTCGAAGACGGTGACCGAGCGGATGCGGTGGGGGACGGTCAGGGCCATTTTGAACGCCACCGCGGCGCCGTAGGAATGGCCGATCAGGTGGAACGGTCCGGCGATTTGCTGCAGCACCGGGCCGAGGAAGCGGACCTCGTCGGCGAGGGAGAGCGGACGGTCGCCCGGCCACCCGGGCGACTTGCCGTAGCCATAGAGGTCGGGCGCGATGACCTCGAAGCGCTCGGTCAGCAGTTCAATAAGCTGCTGCCACTGGTTGGAGGAGCTGGTGCTCGAGTGCAGGCAGAGGACGGACGGGCCACGGCCCTTGCGGCGGACAAACGGCGCGGGTGTTTCCACGTGTGATTTCCTTTTTGGGTAGAAGGGATCCGACACTGGTATAACGGGACTTGAAGCATCCGGGTTCGGAGAATTTTGCCGGGCGGCTGACAGGGCGCAAAACAGGTTTTTGGTTGTACAAGTGTGCGGGCGTGTGAGTTACGAAGAAATGGGTTCGTTTTGTTATTTTTCGGGTGTTTTTTTCCGGATTGAGTCGTGGTAAGTGGTTGAGTCAATAGTAGTTGAGTTTTTTGAGCGGTTTTTTTGCATAGTTAATCGGCAGTTTTTCAGTAGTGAAAGTGATGGTTGTCCCGGGCGCACCGCAAGCGGTGGGGTGGCGGTGTCGCGTACCAAGGGGGTTGAGGTGGCATTCACCGGTGGGTTGGTGGTAAAAGTGTGCGCGGGGCGCTGGAGCGCAGGTCCCGGCCACAAGCATAGCGATTGTCCAGAGTGTTATCATGGGAGTACGCTACAATCGGATTGCGCGAGATTGGCGAGGACCTGCGGTGGGGGAGT
>WJMS01000222.1 GCA_014727815.1 candidate division GN15 bacterium | reverse complement strand
GTTCCGCCGCCGCCGTCCCATGGCGGCGCTGGCGCCCGAGCTCATGCCACCCGGCACGACCTACCGCTATGCCCACCAGTCGTTCGTCTCCGGGCACACCTCGAGTTCCTTCTTTGCCATGGCCTTCACCAACATGCATCTGCGCGCCCTCATGCGTGCTGAAATGACTACCGATGAATATCGCTCCTGGCGATGGCTGCCGCCGACCCTGCTGTTTGGCTGGGCAAGCTATGTTGGATGGAGTCGGATTCATGCTTACAAGCATTACATAACCGATGTGATAGCCGGCGCTCTGGTTGGCTGGATGGTGGCCGAGTTGTTTTATCATTTCGGTGATGCAACTGAGCAAAATGGAAGATTGCACGCCGGCAGTGCGGCTTCAATGCTCGGGATTACGGTTACTTTCTAAAGTGTATAGACCTCTCCGCTCGCCCCGCTAATCTCTACCTTGTCAGTCTATTATCGCGAGCTTGGCGAGTTTCGCGCCAATCTCCTAACTCGTTGGCATGCAATGAGATGTAGTGGTGGCGCGAGGCCGAATCAGCCGCCGGCAGGCGTCATTTTCCGAGAAAAACCGTTCGAAAGCGGTTGCCTTAAAGGCGATGGCCGAGTATGTTCCGCAGGTTGACGGTCCGGGCTCACGGGCCGTTTTTTCACTCTCGTGAAGCTGATCGGGGACCAATCGACTCGATTTTGCGTTATGCAGGTAAGAGAATGCTGTGAAACGATATAGAGGAGAGCACCATGAGTAACGGATTTAACATTCGGGGATATGATTACGTCGAATTCTACGTCGGCTCGGCCAAAATGACCGCCTACTGGTATGCCCGGGCGCTGTCGATGAATATCACCGCCTACCTCGGCCCCGAGACCGGCGTGCGTGACCGGGTCTCCTACTACCTGACCAAGAACAACCTGAAGTTTGTCATCACCTCGCCGGTGCAGCCGAGCTGCTACGATGTCTACGGGTTTATTCAGCAGCATGGCGACGGGGTCAAGCGCTGGGCGATCGAGGTTGACGATGTCGAGGCTGCCTTCAAGTACGCCACCGGCAACGGCGCCGTCATGGTCTACCGTCCGGTCAAGCTCGAAGATGACCACGGCTATGTCGAACAGGCCGCAATTCGTCTGTACGACGATACCGAACTGGTCTACATCAACCGTGACAACTACGACTACCTGTTCAAGCCGAAGTATTGCGAGCCGGTCCAGAAGATCAACATCGACACGATCGACACCGGCATCCAGGGGATCGACCACATCGTCGGCAACGTCCGCGAAAACGAAATGAACCTCTGGGCGAACTATTTCAACAAGACGATGGACTTCGAGACATTCGTCGACTTCAAGGCCGGCGATATCGGCACCAAGTACTCGGCGCTGCTGTCAAAGGTCGTGCGGACGAGTGATTCCAAGATCCGCAACCCGATCAACGAGCCGTTTGAGGGGATGAAGAAATCGCAAATCGAGGAGTACATCGAGCAGTACCACGGTTCCGGCGTACAGCATATCGCCATCGCTACCGACGATATCATCCACACAATCGATTCCCTCCGCAAGAACGGGGTGGAGTTCCTGAGTGTCCCGGACACCTACTACGACCGGCTGCGCGAACGCGATGACGTGCAGATCGAGGAGAACATCGACGATCTCCAGAAGCACGGCATTCTGTGTGACACTGAGGGCGACGGCTACCTGCTGCAGTTGTTCACCAAGCCGACCAGCGACCGCCCGACCTTCTTCTTCGAGTTCATCCAGCGCCACGGCAATTCCCAGGGTTTCGGCAAGGGCAATTTCCAGGCGCTCTTCGAGTCGATCGAACTCGACCAGAAGCTTCGGGGCAACCTCGACCGCGACCCGACCGAGGTCATGCCGCCGTGCTGATTGATTGGAGCAATCAAGTAACCCTGAGTTTGCAAGGATAGGAAACCATGCCGTTTTACCATAAAGTGGGTGATATCCCGCGCGTGAAGCACACGACCTTCTACAAGAAGGATGGCAAATCGCTTTATCGCGAGGAGCTGTTTTCGAGCAAGGGCTTCTCCGGGATATACTCCAACAAGTATCACCACCATCTGCCGACCGCGGTCAAGTCGGTCCGGCCGGTCGATTTGCACAAGAAGGTCGACTGGCCCGATGCGCCGGTGCTGTATCTGCACTTTTACACCGATCAGAAGCAGACCCCCGGCGATTTCATCCGCTCACGCAATGTCTTCCTGCGCAATCAGCACTGCAGTATTGCGACCGCGCATGTGACGGAAGACACCGATGAGTTCTATCGCAACGCCTATGGCGCCGAGTATGTCTTCGTGCATCACGGGTCCGGTACGTTTTTGAGCGAGTTCGGCCGGATACCCTTCGAGGCCGGGGACCAGTTTATCATCCCGAGAGCGGTGACCCACCAGTTCAAGTTCGATTCGTACGACGGCGACAACAAGCTGTTCGTGGTTGACTCGAGCACCGCCTGGGAGATCCCCAACCACTACCGCAACGACTACGGCCAGATGGAAGAGCACGCCCCATACTGTGAGCGTGATTTCAAGACGCCGGAGTACATGGAACCGCACGACGAAAAGGGCGAGTTTACGGTCATCCTGAAAGCCGGCAACCGGTACTTCGAACACATCGTTCCGCACCACCCGTACGACGTCGCCGGCTGGGACGGTTTCCTCTATCCGTTCGCCTTCAACATCAAGAGTTTTCACCCGAAGGTCGGCCGGATCCACCTGCCGCCGCCGGTGCACCTGGTCTTCAAGACCCAGCATTTCATCCTGTGCAACTTCAACCCGCGGCCCTTCGACTGGCACGAAGACGCCATCCCGGCGCCCTACTTCCACTCGAATATCGACAGCGACGAGGTGCTCTACTATGTCGAGGGCGACTTCATGTCGCGCAAGGGTGTCAAGGAAGGCTCGATCACGCTGCATCCGGGCGGTATGCCGCACGGCCCGCAGCCGGGCAAGACTGAAGCCTCGATCGGCGCCAAGGGCACCGATGAATACGCGATCATGGTGGATACCTACCAGCCGCTGATTCCGACCACCAACGCCCGCGACACGATGGACAAGGAGTACGCCAGGTCGTGGCTGGAGTAAGTTGTCTATGATTGCGCTTGACGACGCCCGGTATCATCGTGAACTTTAGTGCCACTGGCCTGTTACGCGAATGATACCGGCCGATCGTGCTGCGGCCGGACGCAGAGAAATGAGAGACACCATGATCAAGTTACCGAAACATCTGCAGACCCTGAAGCCATACAAGAGCGGCAAGCCGATTTCCGAGCTGGTCCGCGAGCAGGGGCTGTCGCGCATCGTCAAGCTCGCCTCGAACGAAAACCCGCTGGGCCCCTCGCCGCGAGCGGTCGAAGCCCTGTCAAGCGCCGCCACCGACCTGCACCGCTATGTTGACCCCAGGGCGACCGAGCTGGTCGGCAAAGTGGCCGAACGTCTGGATCGACAGCCCGATGAGATCATCTTCGGCCACGGCACCGACGCCCTGCTGGGCTATATCGTCAATGCCTTCACGGTCGAGGGAGACGAAGTGCTGACGTCGGAAGGGACCTTCATCGGTATTCGCGTCAACACGAACAAGCTCGGCCGCAAGATTCGCACGGTGCCGATGAAAGACTACGGGTACGATCTGGAGGCACTGGCCGACGCTCTTTCGCCCGACACGCGCATCGTCTATATCGCCAATCCCAACAATCCGACCGGGTCAATGGTCACGCGCAGCGAACTCGAGACGTTCCTCAAGCGTGTCCCCGATAGTGTCCTGGTCCTGCTCGATGAGGCATACGCCGCCTACGCGGCCGATTTCGATGGCTACCCCGACGGCCTGTCGTACCGGCAGGACAACATAATCGTCACCCGCACGCTGTCGAAAGTCTACGGGCTGGCCGGGTTGCGGGTCGGCTTTGCGGTCGGTCCGGCTCGCCTGATTCAGGAGCTGTACAAAGTCAAACTGCCGTTCGAGCCCAATAGCTTCGCCCAGGCGGCGGCGGTGGCCGCGCTTGACGATGATGCTTTCCTGCAACGCACGCTGGAGACCAATCGCCGTTCGCTGGCCATGTTTGCCAAGGCGCTCGACCGGCTTGGAATCCCGTATGTCAAGACCTACGCCAATTTCATGATGCTGCTGCTGCCATCGGAAGAAACAGCCGCCGACTTCTACGAGGCCTGTCTCACGCGCGGCTTGATCGTGCGGCCGGTGGCATCGTTTGGCGTGCCCAACGGTGTCCGGATCAACTCCGGCACCGAGGAGGAAACTGAGTTCGCTATCCGGGTGATCGAACAGGTGCATGCTGAAATGCTCAACCCTGAAGGTCACCATGTCCGGGAATAGGAGAGAAAAGGAAGACACATGAAATTCGTTTCGTTTAAGACGAAAACCGACGAAGAACGACTGGGACTGTTCGTAAACGACAAGATCTACGATCTCCAGGAAAACGCCCGCATGATGAACACCGTCCTGCCGTCGACCATGAATGAGTTGCTCTGGGGCGGCGAGAAGATGATGGATGAGGCGCGGCGTCTGGAGGAAGAGATCAAGAAGGGGACGGTTGACCTGACCGTACAGGATTCTACCCCGCTGGCGCCGGTACCGCATCCGACCTCGTGCCGCGACGCCTACGCCTTTCGGCAGCACGTCGCCGCCGCCCGTCGCAATCGCGGTGTCGACATGATCCCCGAGTTCGACCAGTTCCCGATCTTCTACTTCACCAACCACAACGGCATTCTCGGTGAGGGTGACTGTCTGGTCGAAACGGATCATCTCTTGAAACTCGACTTCGAACTGGAGGCAGCGGTCGTGATCGGCAAGAAAGGCCGCAATGTCGCGGCCGCCGAGGCCGACAGTTATGTCGCCGGCTACACGATCATGAATGATTTCTCCGCCCGGCAGCTCCAGATGGAGGAGATGAAGCTCAATCTCGGTCCGGCCAAGGGCAAGGACTTTGCGACTGCGATCGGGCCGTGGATGGTTACGCCGGATGAACTGACCGACAAACTGGTCACGACCGATGCCGGCAATCAATACGATCTGCGCATGACCGCCAAACACAACGGCGAGTTGATCTCCGACGGCAACATGAAAGACATGACCTACACCTTCGCCGAGATCATCGAACGCTGCGCCTACGGTGTCGACATCTTTCCCGGCGATGTGATCGGCTCGGGCACAGTCGGTACCGGTTGCTATCTGGAGCTTAACGGCACCCGCCGCCGCGAAGCCGAGGAAAAGGGGGAGAGTTACGACCCGGTCTGGCTGGAGGACGGCGACACGATAGAACTCGAGATCGAGCGACTCGGCGTGCTGACCAACAAGATCGTCAAAGCGTCGAAGGACTATTCCATTCTTGCCAGGAAGAAGAATGTCCAGTAGGACACTGCCTGCTCGGCCGAAGTCGGGGGTGCCGTTATGCTGCATTTAGATCCGAAGGACATGTCGGTCCGCGATGCGCACCTGTTGCTGCTTGGTGGCGTGGCCCCAAGGCCAATCGCCCTGGTTTCGACTGTCTCCGACGATGGTGTGGTCAACCTGTCACCCTTCTCGTTCTTCAACGCCTTTGGCGCCAATCCGCCGACGGTGGCGTTCTCGCCGTCAACTCGTGGCCGTGACGGTACCCGCAAGGATACCTATTATAATTTGACTGCGACGAAAGAATGTGTCATCCAGGCGGTGACCTATGATATCGTCCAGCAGATCTCGCTGGCTTCGACCGAGTATCCGCCGGAGGTCGATGAGTTCGTCAAGAGCGGTCTGACCCCGGAAGCCTCCGAGATGGTCAAACCACCCCGGGTGAAAGAATCACCGTTCCAGATGGAGTGCATCCTCAAGGAGATGGTTTCGCTCGGCGAAGGTCCGGGTTCAGGCAACCTGGCGATCTGCCAGGTGGTCAAGTTTCACGTGGCCGAGGATCTTTTTGTCGGTGGTGTAATCGACCCCGACCATATCGACCTGGTCGGCCGCAACAGCGCCAACTGGTACACCCGCGCGAGCGGGTCGGCCATGTTCGAAGTCCCCAAGCCGGTCGACCGACAGGGCATCGGTTTCGACGGCCTGCCCGAACACATTCGCAAGTCGACTATCCTGACCGGCAATAATCTCGCCCAGCTGGCCAATTCAGAAGAGATACCCGCGGCCGAGGCGATCGGTGAATCGATCGGCCAACTGCAGGCGGCCAGGCTGCATGAGACAACCATCGAGGCTTTCCATCGCTCGGAGCGGCTGGGCGATATCGAAACCATGCTGCGGATCGTACTGGCGCGCGACGATATGGATGCCGATGAGCGTGAGCGCCTGTCGCACCGTACCGCCAGGTCAGCGCTTGATCAGGGCGATGTCTGGCTCGGCTGGTGCGCCCTGCTGTCGATCCGGCGGGATTAGACGGGTTCGCTGTCCAAACCAGCCCACAGGGAACGTTGATCGTGAGTGAACCGCTCTGGACACCATCGCAAGAGCAAATCGACAAAGCCAACCTGACCGACTTCATGCGTCGGCTGGCTGAAAAGACCGGTCAGGCGTTCTCCAGCTACCACGATCTCTATCACTACTCAATAACAGAAATCGAGCCCTTCTGGCAGTTTGTCCGGGAATACACCGGCCTGATAACATCGGGCGACGCCGATACCGTCCGCACCGGCGACGAGATCTGGAACAGCGAGTGGTTTCCGGGCGCCCGGCTCAATTTCGCCGAGAACCTGCTGCGCTACCGCGACAGTCGCCCGGCCCTGATTGCTCATGCCGAAGGCCGCTCGCCCCGGCGGCTCAGTTACCGCGAACTATACGATTCGGTCGCTGCCTGCGCGGCCGGTCTGCGACGGCTCGGGGTAACGAAAGATGACCGTGTGGCCGGGATCGTGCCCAACACGCCCGAGGCGATTATTGCCATGCTGGCGACAACCGCAATCGGCGCTATCTGGTCGTCCTGCTCACCCGATTTCGGCTTCCAGGGCGTGCTCGACCGGTTCGGGCAGATCGAACCGAAAGTGCTTTTCAGCGCTGACGGTTACCGCTACAACGGCAAAGCGATCGACTCGCTCGACCGCGTGGCACATGTTCTCGATGCAATTCCGTCAATTCAGCATGCGGTGATATTCGGTCATCTGACCGAGCAGCCGAGGCTTGACCTTCCGCGCGCGATGCCCTGGGATGACTTGCTGGATGGTGATCCGAGCGAACTGACCTTCGAGCAGTTGCCGTTCGACCACCCGGTGTACATCATGTATTCGTCCGGTACCACCGGCAAACCGAAGTGCATTGTCCACGGCGCCGGCGGAACCCTGTTGCAGCACGCCAAAGAACACATACTGCATACCGATGTCACCCGTGATGATGTCGTCTTCTACTTCACCACCTGTGGCTGGATGATGTGGAACTGGCTGGTCGGCGGACTACAGGCCGGCGCCACGTTGTTTCTCTACGATGGCTCACCAACTCATCCGAACCTGTCCGTCCTCTGGGATGCGGTCGACCGGGAAGGGATAACGGTCTTCGGCACGTCGCCGAAATACCTGAGCGCCCTGGAAGATCGGCGGGTAAAACCACGCGAGACGCACGACCTGTCATCGCTGCGCACGATCCTCTCTACCGGCGCGCCGCTGTCGATCGCCAACTTCGAATACGTCTACGAACATATCAAACCGGATGTCCAGCTCGCCTCGATTTCCGGCGGCACCGATATCGTTTCCTGCTTCATGCTCGGCTGCCCGATCCTGCCGGTCTATCCCGGCGAAATCCAGTGCCGCGGCCTGGGCATGAAGGTAGAGACTTACAACGATCGCGGTGAACCGGTCGAGTACGAGGTCGGTGAGTTGGTCTGCACGGCCCCGTTTCCGTCGCGCCCGGTCTTTTTCTGGGACGATCCCGATCACCGGAAGTACCGCGCTGCCTACTTCGATACCTATCCGGGTGTCTGGCGCCACGGCGACTATATCACGATCACGCCACGCGGCGGCGTGATTGTGCATGGCCGATCCGATGCGACGCTCAATCCGGGTGGGGTACGGATCGGCACGGCCGAAATCTACGGACCGGTGGAAGCCCTGCCGGAGATTGTCGACAGCATGGCGGTAGGGCAAACGTTCAATGGCGACACCCGGGTCATTCTGTTCGTGGTGACCGCGGACGGTGTCGAACTCGATGACAACCTCCGGGAACGTATCCGGGCCGCTATCCGCGAGCAGCGCACACCCCGACATGTTCCGGCTAAGATTATAGCAGTCAGGGAAATACCGCACACCCTCAACGGCAAGAAAGTCGAGATCGCGGTGACCCGGATACTTCACGGGCAGGATGTCGGCAATCGCGACGCCCTGGCCAATCCGGAGTCGCTGGAGGCGTTCCGGAACCTGCCGGAACTGAATGAACCGTAAGCGGATGAATCCCTTGCCGAGGACCGGGTGTATCACTATATTGAATAAATGGATTTGGCGGGTCCGCCAAGTCAACAACAGCGACCAATCGTGTATCTGAACATACAAGGAGTCATCTTATGACGCGCGGGACGAGATTCAGTACCGGTGGCTTTTTCCGGGCGCCCGAGGTGGACCGCGCGGGCGCCGGCTCCGCTACCGAAGAGTTTACCCCGATCTGGGAAGCCGTCGACAACGAAAACCTCAAAGTACTGCCGCGACATCTCAAGCAGTTCATTGTCGATCAGCAGTACGACAAGTACACCCCGGTCGATCATGCCGTCTGGCGATATGTCATGCGCCAGAACTTCGCCTTTCTCAAGGATTATGCGCACGAGTCGTACACTGACGGTCTCAAGAAGACCGGTATCGGCATCGAGAAGATCCCCAGCATCTACGAGATGAATGAGATCCTCAAGAGGATCGACTGGGCCTGTGTCACGGTCGATGGTTTCATTCCGCCGGCGGCCTTCATGGAATACCAGGCGTACAAGGTCCTGGTGATCGCGGCCGATATGCGCCAGATCAACCATATCGACTACACGCCGGCTCCGGATATCATTCATGAGGCGGCCGGCCACGCCCCGATAATCGCCGACCCGGATTACGCCGAGTACCTGCGCCGCATCGGCGAGGTCGGCGCCAAGGCGATGTCGTCGAAGAAGGACTTTGAACTGTACGAGGCTATCCGGCACTTGTCGATCCTCAAAGAACTGCCCAACCCGGATCCGAAAGAGGTCGAGGAAGCCGAAAAGGCGGTTGAATACAAGCAAAACAACCTCGGCAAGCCGTCCGAGATGGCGCTGCTGAGTCGTTTGCACTGGTGGACAGTGGAGTATGGCCTCGTTGGTGAACTGGATAATCCGAAGATTTACGGCGCCGGCCTGCTGTCATCGATCGGCGAGTCGGCCAACTGTATCACGCCCAAAGTCAAAAAATTGCCCTACAACATCAAAACGGCCGACTACGCTTTCGATATCACCACTCAGCAGCCGCAGCTGTTTGTCACGCCCGACTTCAACCACCTCATTACGGTGCTCGAGGAGTTCGCCGACCAGATGGCCTTCCGGGTCGGCGGGGTCGAAGGGCTCAACAAGGCGATCGAGTGCGAAAACGTCTCCACTGCCGTGTACTCGTCCGGCCTGCAGGTCTCGGGCGTGTTTACCGGCGTGACGGTCGGGAAGAACAACGAGCCGGTCTATATCAAGACCACCGGCCCGACCGCCCTGGCTGTCGATCACAAGCAGCTCAAGGGCCACGGCAGGGACTACCACGCCGAGGGTTTCGGCTCGCCGGTCGGCAAGCTTAAGGGTGTTGATCAGCCGATCGAGATGATGTCCGATGGCGACCTCAAGGCGCAGGGTATCGAGACCGGCAGGCGCGTGTCGCTGGAGTTCGAAAGCGGCATTACGGTCGAAGGGCAGCTCGAGCGAATCGAACGTGCCGACGGCACAGTCGTGCTGTTCGTCTTCACCGACTGTTCGGCTAAGAACGGTGATACCGTGTTGTTTGACCCGTCCTGGGGCACCTATGACATGGCGGTGGGCGAGAAGATCGTGTCCGTCTTCTGCAACGCTGCCGACAAGGACGCCTACGAACAGCCGGCGCTGGTCGCCAAGGAACGGACCGTCCGGGCTGAATACGATGACAAAACCAAACAGCTCCACGAGATCTACCGCCAGATCCGCGACTACCGCGAGTCGAACAAATCGGATGACTCTATCGTTGCACTGTACAACGACGTGAAGACAAACCACCCGAAAGACTGGCTGGCCGCCATGGAGATTCTCGAAATCGTCAGTTCGCGCAACCTCTTTCCGGAGACGGCCGCCGATGCCCGGGCCTACCTGGAGCAGAAGGCCGAAAAGGAAGGGCACCTGCGCAAGCTGATCACCGATGGTCTTATGTTGGTGGACAATCCCTTCAAGAAAGTCTGACCGAGGAGCATATGGAGAAACTTACCGAACAGAAATGCGAACCGTGTGAAGGCGGTGTTGATCCCCTGACCCGCGACCAATTCGAGGGCTATCTCGAACAGGTCCCCGACTGGTCGGTTCGCGATGACAAATATGTCGAGCGTGAATTCCAGTTCAAGGACTTCGTAAAAGCGCTCGAATGGGTCAACAAGGTTGGCGATATCGCCGAGGAAGAGGGACACCATCCCGATATCTACATCCATAGCTGGAACAAGGTGAAAATCACCCTGTGGACGCATGCAATAGGCGGCCTGTCAATCAATGATTTCGTGGTCGCCAGCAAGATCGATCGAGTCACGTAGGCTCAACGCGATCCCAGATACAAAAGCGCGGCGGTCATCATCCGGTGGCCGCCGCGTGTCGTTTCAGGCTGTTTTATGTCGGGCTAGAGGGTGCCGGCGATATTGCCCACGTTGATCGTATCTACGAGCACCGACGACGGCCGGGACAGGGCAAACGCAATCGCCTCGGCGACCTCACCCGGATCAAGCATCCGCTCACGAGCAAAATCACCCGAGACTGAGTCCCACAGCTCGGTGTTCGTGGCCGAGGGGGAGACCGTGATAACGCGAATACCGCGCGATCGCAACTCCTCGCGCAGCGCCCGCGAGAAGCCATCCAGTGCGAATTTAGTCGCGCAATAGCTCGACCAGGTTGGGAAACCGTTGGAGGCGGCAATCGAGAGGAGATTGACAATCGCCGCACCCTCGCTCATGTTCGACAAGAGACGCTGTGACAGGAGAAACGGCGCCGTGACGTTTACCGCCAACGACTCCTGCCACTCCTCAATCGTGATCTGATCGACCGGTTTGACAATGGCCAGGCCGGCATTGTTGATCAGCACATCGACTGATTCCTCGCCAACCGAGTCAACCATCCGTTCAATTGCCCGGGTGTCCGAAAGATCGGCAGCCAGGACTGTCGCCGAAGCGCCGCGGCGTTCAACCTCTTCAGCCACTCTCTTCAGCGCGGCTTCGTCCCGCCCTTGCAGGAAGAGGGTCCGACCCTTGTCGGCCAGCTTGTTCGCGGTTGCCCGTCCGATGCCCCGGCTGGCGCCGGTTATGAGAATGCGATTCATATGATGATCCCCTCTCGAGTGTGCGGAATTGTGACTTCAGCTGCGGTCGGCACGAAGTGTGAAACGATTGTTGGGCGTCTCCCAGAGCCTGGCGCGCACGACGCGATTGTCCAGTGCTGACTGGAGTCTCGGCCACAGCGCGACAATCATGTTCTCGGCGGTACTCGGCCGGTCGGTGAAATCCTGAGTATCTTCATCGAGGTGCTTGTAGTCCCAGCGCTGGAGAACGTCGTCAATCGACCCTATGGCCCTGTCGAGCGGGTACAGCGTCCCGCTTCGCTCATCAAGCTCACCGCCAATAGTCGTTTCCAGTCGATACAAGTGACCGTGCCCGGCCGGATTGTTGCACTTGCCGTACACCTCCCGATTGGTGGCGTCATCCAACGCCGGGCTGTGCAACCGGTGGGCGGCATGGAAACGGCTTTCAACGCCCAGACAGCTCTTCCGTCCGGCGTGATACTCCGCGAAGAAGTACGAGTTCTCGTGAAGCCGCACCCGATTGACCGGCAGGCGTGGCTCGAGCTGCTCGAAGATATACTGCGCCAGGCATTCGGTGGTCATGGGACGGTCCTTCATACCGGCGACTTCGTCGTTCAGGTAGCGGTGGTCGAGCTCTTTCGGAATGGCGCCGAGGTACATGTCGGTATCATGTGGCGGACGTATCAAGCCATAGGTACCATCGACCTCGCCGCGAAGCGTAACCCGCAGCCGGTAGCCGTGACCGTGCAGCCCGAACGCCGGGCCAAACAGGTTGCGATTTCCCTCATCCGACAGGTGCGGTGACATGGTCTTTCGCGCCGCCGAAAACTCCAGCCAGTAGTGCCGCTCGATCATGCCATCGGCATAGGCCGTTGCGCCGGTCTCCGGAGACTCCATGACGTGGCAAACGACCGGCGTGGCCCGCTCACCATCGAACGCCCGTGTCAGGTCGCGCATCAGTACGGCGGCGATGTTCTCCGGCGTTGGCGGGATCTCGTTAAAAGGGGGAGAGTCGGCGTTAAGGAACTTGTGGTCGTAGCGATCGGCCAGAATCTCATTCACGCGCTGTTTGATCGTGGTGACATTGATTACCATGCCGTCGTCACGATCGATATCACCATGGAAGACCGCAAAGAGCGTGAAGTTATTGCCGTAACCGTGGGGACCGCCGGTGCGCCGGGCGAAAAACGTCCGGTTGGCTTCCTCGTCCCACGATGGGACGTAATACCTGTGCGATGCGGAAAACTCGAATCGTTTGCTGATCGTCAGGTACATGTCGCTCCGTAATTCGCGTTACATGCCGCGCTGATGGCTGATACCGCGGATGAGGCTGAAGAACTCGGCGCGGGTCGCCGGATCTTCGTGGATTTCACCCAGCACGCAGGACGTGGTCATAACCGAGTTCTGTTTCTGGACCCCGCGCATCATCATGCACAGGTGTTGTGCTTCTATAACGACACCGACACCTTTTGCGTTCGTATATTTCTGAATCGTGTCGGCGATCTGCCTGGTCAGGTTCTCCTGGATCTGGAGCCGCCGCGCGTACACATCGACAATCCGCGCCAGCTTCGACAACCCGATCACTTTGCCATCGGGAATATACGCTACATGCGCCTTGCCGAAGAAGGGCAGGAGGTGGTGTTCGCACATCGAGTACATCTCGATATCCTTGACCACGACCATCTCGGAGGTGTCGGACTCGAAGACGGCGCTGTTGACGATTACGTCAACGTCGGCCTGATATCCATGGGTGAGAAACTCCAGCGCCTTGGCGGCCCGCTTGGGCGTATCCCGGAGCCCTTCACGCTTGATATCCTCCCCAATCCCCTCCAGCAGTTCGCGATACGCATCCTGTAACGACATCGTGCCTGGTTCCTTATACTTGGTGAAATCGACGCTTCTGGCGTCCCTGTTATCCTGAGTTACAACCGGCCGGGACCCAAATGGTTCCGGTTTGGATCATGGACCGGTACGCCTATTGTACGCCATCAGCCCGGGTCCCTCAAGCCCTTTCCGGCCTCTCGCTTCAAACAAAATCGCTTGAAAAGTCGATGGTTAGCGGTTACTTTATCGCCCGTTGCGACATTGACAGGAAGAAAGGGACGCACGTGTCACGACCGACTGCCCGGAGTGCCGGGATTTCCGCCGCCGAAAACTACGAACAGACCCGCCGGTTGGTCGGCTACCTGCCCCGATCCGACGCCACCGAGGCAACCTACACCGATCTCGGTTTTAAGTGCGGCCTGGAGATTCACCAGCAGCTCCTCACTGAGAAAAAGCTCTTCTGTCACTGTCCGGCCGGGTTCTACCAGGAACCGGATGACTACGACGCCGAACTGGTCCGGCACATGCGCCCGACCCTGTCGGAGCTCGGTGAATACGACGGCACCGCCCTGATGGAGTTTCGGACCCGCAAGAATATCATCTACCGGATCAAGAACGAAACCGCCTGCACGTACGATATCGATGACACCCCACCGTTCCGGATCAACCAGCAGGCGCTCGATATCGCCATTGAAATCGCCCTGATGCTCAA
Organism: candidate division GN15 bacterium; assembly: GCA_014727815.1. GTDB lineage: Bacteria > Zixibacteria > MSB-5A5 > GN15 > FEB-12 > WJMS01. Next base: position 3,347 of record WJMS01000222.1, on the reverse strand, counting down.
GACGAATGTCGTCGGGGAGCTGCACATCACCCGCAAGCAGTACCTCGACGGCAGTATCCCGACCGGCTTCCAGCGGACCGCGATTGTCGGGATCGAGGGCGACATCCCGATCAAAGACAAGACCGTACGGATTATCCAGATCAGTTTGGAAGAAGACTCCTGCCGCGAAGTCTCCGATATTGGTCACTTCCGGACCTACACCACCGACCGGCTGGGCATGCCGCTGATCGAAACGGTCACCTACCCGGACATGCTCACCCCGGACGAGGCCGCTGAGGCGGCCCACTACCTGCGCTTTCTTGCTCGCAGCTCGGGCAAAGTGCGGACCGGGATTGGGGCTGCGCGCGAGGATGTCAATGTCAGCGTCACCGGCGGCACCCGCGTCGAAATCAAGGGCGTCGCCCACATCAAGTGGATCCCGGAACTGACCCACAACGAGGCGTTCCGCCAGTCGGCCCTGCTTATGATAGCCGACCGGCTCCGCGAACGGGACATCGCGCCGACCGAATGGAAACTCACAAGTCGCGACATCAAGCCGGATGATCTCCGGACCGACTGCCCGCCGGTCGAGGCGGCGTTCGCCGCCGGTCAGCGGATTGTCGCCGTCAACCTGCCCGGCTTCGCCGATTGCCTCTCGTTTTTCACCGGTCCCGGACGCTGCTTTGCCGATGAAGTCTCCGATCGGCTCAAAGTCATCGCCTGCCTTGAGAAGCCCAACATGACCAACAGCGAGTCTCTTGATCCGATCATCAGTGATGATGACTGGACAACAATCCGTGGCCTGCTGACGGCGGCGCCCGAGGACGGCCAGTTGATCTTCTGGGGCCCCGAAGACGACATCGAAACCGCCCTTGTGGTCATCGATGAGCGCTGCCAGGCCGCTTTCGCCGGTGTCCCCAATGAGACTCGCAAGTCACTGCCCGATGGTACCACCATCTTCGAGCGGGTTCTTCCCGGACCGGACCGGATGTACCCCGACACCGACTCGGCGCCGATCCCCATCACCGGCGAGCAAATCGAGAAGATCCGCGCCGGCCTGGCCGTTGACGTCAGCAACCGTCAGCTGCAGCTTCGTGATTGGGGCGTGCCGGAACATCTCCATGCCTTCCTGTTGCGCTATGATCTGGTCGGCGAGATCGAGACAATCGCCAGGAAAACGTCCATTGATCCGAAATACACTGCAGTCTTGCTGAGCCAGACCCTGAACCACGTGCGCGGCGTCTACGCCGATCGACCGGCACCGAACTATCGGCAACTGCCCGACCTGTTTGCATTCGTCGACGAACGGGGCCTGGAGCGCGACATCCTGAAAGCCCTCCTGCCGCTGTGGTATCTGTATCCCAACGAGTCGTTCGACTCGCTGCTGGAGCAATCCGGCTACACCCCGGCCGGGGTCGAGGATATACGCAAGGCCATTCCGGACTTCCGCAAGTCGTTCGTGGTGCGAAGTTCTACCAAAGATCCCGATGCCGAGGTACATTGGCTGGTTGGCCGGCTGCGGCCGACGGCGCTTGGTAACATCCCCCTGAAACAACTTCGGGAGATCGTCGATGAGGAGGTCGGGCGTGGCTGAGACGATGGAAGGCTACAAGGGCGCGGCGCTCGAAACGCTGGAGAGATTCAAGGCGCGAGTATGGAGTGAATCACAGATCAAGACCACCCGCGGTGACTTCACCGGGATAATCCTGCCTCGCTCCGAGAATGACGATGACAAGCATATCGTTCTGAAGCTGGCCACCGGTTACAATATCGGGATAGCCGTCGATACCATCAACGACATCATCGAGCAGGGCTACAAGCAGGCGAACTACAAGATTCCCGAGAAGGAATTCCCGGTCACCGAGGGCCTGCCGCACGTCAAGCTGCTCGGCACCGGCGGCACGATCGCTTCGCGACTCGACTACCGCACCGGGGCGGTCATTCCGGCCTTCACGCCCGGCGAGCTGTACGGCGCGGTGCCTGAACTGGCCGATATCTGCAACCTGACCACCGAGAAGCTCTTTGCGGTCTTCAGCGAAAACATGGGACCGCAGCAGTACCGAAAGCTCGCCGTTGCGATTGGGGAAGAGATCGAAAAGGGTATCGATGGCATCGTTATCGGGCACGGCACCGACACCATGCACCACACCGCCTCGGCGCTGGCCTTTATGGTGCAAAACCCGCCGGTCCCGATCGTCGTGGTCGGCTCGCAGCGCTCCTCCGACCGGCCCTCGTCCGACGCCGCCCTGAATCTGATCCACGCCACCAAAACCGCCGCAGAGTCAGACATTGCCGAGGTGATGGTGTGCATGTTCGGGCCGACCTCCGATGAGTACGGGTTGCTGCACCGCGGTACCCGCGTGCGCAAAATGCACTCATCCTATCGGTCGACCTTCCGTACCCTCGGTGACATCCCGCTGGCGACCGTCGACAAGGAAAAGATCACACCGCTCAAGCCGGACTACAAGCGCCGCCGCAAGGATCGTGATGTGAAGATCACGCCGGTGTTCGAAGAGCGAGTCGCGATGGTCTATTACTATCCCAACATGCAGCGGGACATCATCGATTCGCTGGTGGACAACGGCTACAAAGGCATCGTCATCGCGGGCACCGGCCTGGGCCACGTCAACAAGCCGGTCTATCCGGCGATCGAACGGGCGACGCAAAAGGGCGTGGCGATCTACATGACGGTGCAGACGCTCTGGGGCTTCGTCCATATGTTCGTGTACGACACCGGCCGCGACCTGATGGCGAAGGGCATCATTCCGGCCGAGAACATGCTACCCGAAGTAGCCTATGTGAAACTCGGCTGGGCGCTCGGGCAGACCGATGATCTCGACAAAGTGCGTGAGATTATGCTGACCCCGATCGCCGGCGAAATCACCGAGCGGGAACCGTACAACGGCTACATCGTGCTGCAGGGCGGCCTGCCCGAGGTCGAGGAGTTCCTGCACTCGATCCACATGTAGCCGAACAGTCAGTCCAACGAGATACAAGGGAGAGCCATGTACATTGTCACCGGCGGCGCCGGCTTTATCGGCAGTCATATCGTCAAGGAACTGAACAACCGCAGCATCAGCGATATTCTCGTGGTTGATGATCTCACCGATGGCGATAAGTTTATCAACCTGTCCGACTGCACCATTCACGATTACATGGACTCCGAGGAATTTCTCGAGGAGGTCAGTTCCGGCCTCTTCGAACAGCCGGTAACCGCTATCCTGCATCAGGGCGCCTGCACCGATACGATGCAGTCCGACGGTCGCTACATGATGGCGAACAATTACACGTTTTCAAAGTACCTGCTTCGCTTCGCCATGGAAAACCAGGTGCCGCTCGTCTATGCCTCCAGCGGCGCGACCTATGGC
>WJMS01000221.1 GCA_014727815.1 candidate division GN15 bacterium | reverse complement strand
TCGATTCGCACTGCACCAGAACTACCCCAACCCGTTCAACCCGAGCACGCAGATCAGCTTCACCCTGCCGGTACGGACCGAGGTCACCCTGGAGATATTCAATATCCTCGGCCGACGGGTCACCACCCTGGTCGATGACACGCGACCGGCCGGGACGTACACGGTCGAATGGAACGGCGCCGATACCGACGGTAATCCTGTGGCCACCGGCATCTACTTCTATCGCCTGCACACCGACCTGTTTATGCAGTCACGGAAAATGATCCTGATGAAGTGAGCTGCCCGCGATAGTGACACAAGAAAAGGGCGAGTGACACGCACTCGCCCTTTGTTATGCTCATGAACAGGCCGTCGGTCTTATTCGGTCTTCACATTGACGAACATCGTCTTGTTGTTGCGCCAGATGAAGAAAACGATCTCCGTTGGATCATCGGCCAGCAGCGTCTCCAGCGCTTCTTCAGCATCCCCCACCGTACTGATCTCATACGGCCCGATGCGCTGAATGACGTCGCCGATCCTGAGCCCGCCGATCGTCGCCAGGCCACCCGGCTCGAGTTCCGATACGACCACGCCGGTGAATGTCTCGGCATCGACATTGTACAGCATGTAGTCGGTGAAGACGAGATCGCGCACCTTGAACTCGAGCTTGTCGTTTTCATACTCCTCGGCATCGGTCGCCGCAATCGGCGCCTTGCCCAGCACGGCAGTGACGGTCGTTGTGTCGACCGCCTCTTCACCCGGTCGGACAATTGTAAATTCGACCGGGGCATCCGGACCCATCTCGGCGATCATCCGCTGGAAAACCGGCAGCTTCTCTTCGGTATCAACCTCGATCGGCTGACCGTTCACCTGGACAATCAGGTCGCCGACTTTCAAGCCGGCCTTGTCGGCGGGTGAATCGGACATAACCTCATTGACGATAATCCCGCCGTCAGCTTCGAGCCCGAAAAACTCCTGGATATCACTCGTAAGCGCCTGCAGCGTGATCCCCAGCCAGCCGCGGACGATCTGGCCCTTGACCGGCGGGTCGGCAATAAGCTCGCCGATCTTGTCCGCGCCGATCAGGCCGAGCATCGGGAAGTCGTTGTTGCCCATCGAATGCATCCCACCACCATCGGCCGAACTCGCCGAAGGATCCGGAAGCACGCCCAGCACGCCGAGCGGCCGGAGGTTCTGGTCAAACAACACCGAGGTCATCTCGTGCGGGCCGAATCCGACAATCATCGGAAACTCCTCCGGAATCTCGACCATGGTCGAGACCATGCCGATATCAGCCGCCAGTCGCGGCGAGACATACTCCGGCAATAGGAAGTACAAAGCGACCCAGTCCCCGACCGACAGCCGGTCCGGCTCGCTGAATTCAACGTAGTCGAAGTCCGTGTCTGCGGTGTCGACTATCCGCGCGAACCCGATCCGGGTGTACCGGTCGGTGCCGATGTATTCACCCTCGTAGGTCTGCTCACCATCGAGAGTTGTAAACTCCAGCCGCGTGGGTGTACTTTTCACCGAAAACGATGAGAAGGAACTGAACGGGTCACTCAACTCGAGCATCGAGCCGTCGAATATCACCAGGCCATCCTCACTGACCACGGTCGCCATCATGCGAAGCTCCTGCTCCGTGCTTTGCATGCCGAACGAAAGCTCGATCTTCATCTCCATGACGAGCGTGTATTTCTCGATCTCCTGCTCGAGCCGGCCAAAATCGAAATCCTGCGCAATAGCGGCGGCAGTGCGCGGCCCCACCGGCAGAGACAACAGTATAGCCAGGGCCGACAGCAGTAAATAGTAACGTACAGGCTTAACCATCGGTCCTGACCTCCTCTTCGGTATCGAGACTCAACACCACCAGACGGGTGGCGCCGCCGCGACGGGTTGTCAGCAGTATCTTCTCCTGCGTATCGGCAAGCTCGTTGTATCGCAGGATGAAGTCGGCAAGGTCAGTCACCGGCACCTTGTTGACCTGTGAAATAACATCGCCGGAGCGAAGCCCGCCAACATCGGCCGGCCCGACCCGCTTCACACCGGTCACGAAGACACCGGAGGAATCGCGCAGCTGGTTGTCGATCTGCATCTGGCGGGTAATCCCCTTAACCGTAAAGCCCCAGCCGGTGACTTCGAAATCTTCACCCTGCAGGTCACCCAGTTCGCGGGTAGTGACTGTAAAAGAATACTCTTCCTCATCGCGCAGCACGGTCAGGCGAATATCGCTGCCGGGCGGCTGCGATGCGATCCGGTTGTAAAACGCCGGCAGTTCTTCGAGAAAGCGCGCCGACACCGGTTCGTCATCGATCGCCAGGATGATATCACCGGCCTTCATGAAACTCTCCTCGGCGGGTGAATTCGGATCGATCGAGGATACCAGCACCCCGCGATTGCGGCCCGTCCCGAAGAAGTCCTCGAGTTCCTGCAAGGCCTGGCAGTGAACACCTATCCAGCTGCGCTGCACCTCACCATCGGTGAGTATCGCATCGGTCACCTGCTTGACGATATTGATTGGAATCGCGAAGCCGATATTGTTGGCGAACAGCGTCGCACGGGAGTTGATCCCGATCACATTGCCCTGCAAATCGACCAGCGGTCCGCCGGAGTTGCCCGGATTGATTGCGGCGTCGGTCTGGATCCAGAGATTGTAGCGGCCGGTGCGTTCACCCGTCGGCAGGCGGACATCGGAGGAGAAATACCGATCCTTCGTCGACACTACCCCGGCCGACACCGATCGCGACAGCGACAGCGGCGAACCCATTGCCAGCACCTGCTCGCCGGTCTGCACCGCGGCCGAGTTACCGAACTCGGCGACGGCGATCTCACCCGGGTGATTGCTCAGGTCGAGTTTGATAACCGCAATATCGGTCGGCGGATCGCCGCCGATATACTCGGCCTGCACCTGTTCTTTGTCCCAGAGCGTGCAGATGATCCGGGCGGCCTTACCGGCGACATGATAGTTTGTCACCACGTAGCCGTCGGGATGGAAGATCACTCCCGAGCCCACCACGGCCTGCTTTTTCAATTCACCGGTGTTGTAATCCTTGACGACCGGCTGAATGTGCACGAGAGCCGGATAGACCTTGTCGCGGGCACGATAGATCAGTTCCTGGGTGGTTTGCGAGTGGGCCCGGCCGACGGCGCCGAATGTCGCCAGGGCGAGTATCACCAGTAAAATCCGTTTCATTACATCTCCTTGCAGATCATTCTCATGGACTTATAACGCCATGCCGGGCGTTTGGTTCGCAGCCCGGATCCGAGAGTCACCACTGGTTTCCTGGCAAGTATAGGCGTATAGGATAGATGTCGGCAAGGATTGAACCGGCTGAACCGGGGCAAAGACCAACAAAAAGCCGCCCGGCACTACACCGGGCGGCACAGACGTTACAGTGGTAACGGGGTTATCGCGAGCGTATGTCGACCGATCCCATCCCGACATCGAGCCGGATCACCAGGCGGTCGCTCGCATCCTCGAACCCGGGCGATTCCCAGACACCCGAGCGAACCTTGTCGACATCGAGGTTGTCGAAATCGACCGAGGAAAACCAGCCGCTGTCGTCGGACTCAATCCGGATAGCCACGCCGTCGGGAACCACTATGTCGGCCGAACCCATACCGATATCGAAGTCGGCAATCGATTCTCCCTTGAACTCGCCGCGCAGGTCGACCTCGATCGATGCCGCCCCGCCGTCAAAACTCAGGTACTCGAAATTGGCGTTACCCAGCCGACGGAATTCCACCGACGATGCCCCGACATCGATATTGATCTCGCGCAGACGCTCCGGGTTTGGTTCGGAAAACTCGATATAGCCCGACGCGGCGCCGATATCCATTTCCAGTTCGGTGATGGGAATCCCGCCCAGGTCCATATCAGCCTCGCAGGCGCCGATATCGAAAAAGAGTTCGGTCGGACGTCTGGTGCCGAGTGTCAGGTCCCACGTGTTTTCGAGATCATCGACACTCCGTCCGCGGATCTCGCTCTCCAGAAACAGCTCACCGACTCCGTCCCGCACGTCGTACTGCGCCAGATACTCAACTTTGTCCGGCTCGTAAGTGACATTCAGAATGGCCGCCTGGTCGATATCATCGGGATGAACAAACAGTTCACCCGCCCCGAAGTCACATTCAATAATGAGTGATTCGGCCCCCTCGGCCTCGATCGACTCTTTCACCCGCTCAATCGGTCCCGCCAGGGCGAGCCCGATTACCACCAGCACCGCAATCGGTACGGCCCAGTACACCTTACTGCGCTTCATACGTACACCTCATATGGTAATGATTTGCTACTCCCACCCTCTTCTGTACGAAAAACCGGCTCAATCGTTGCCTGGAGATAGCGGCGATGATCCGGGACGGTGCGAGGGTGGTGGAGTCGGCGGCGGACCAACCACCGGCGGCGCCTTGGGAATCGGTGGCGGCGCCGGGGTGTCGTCGGCAGCCGGCGCCTGACGGTCGCGGTAGGAGACGTACGGCCGAAAGCCGAACCGGGTGAGAAAGGCCGCCCCAAGCCCGGTGCAGACCGGATAGAGGCTCAGCAGAATGGTGACGACCAGCAGCGCCACCCCAAACCCATGGGCAACCCGGTCGGTCGAGGTCATCAACACGGCCACCAAAAACCAGATCCCTGCAAAACCGATCACACCCAGCAGCGACTGGAACATCTGCGACTGCCGCCGTCCGAACAATTTGAGCATAAGCCGATTGATCACCCGGTTGCCGAATGTCACCACCCCCAGCGACATGGCAATCAGGTACGCAAACGGAATGAGAATCGTGATCACGAGACCGATCAGGGTGACCGCAAAGACCGCCATCGCCGGCCCCATCAACAGCAGGAGCAAGAGTCCCAGCGCGAAGCTTTTCAGTTGGTACTGTCCGACACACGACTGGATGTTCTTCAGCTGCTTAGGCGCCAGCGACACCAGCACAAATGTGAAGATCAGCCAGAAAACAAATATGCCGACCACAACCCAGATCCCGACGGTCGACACCTGCAGGACATCCATCGGGTTACTCGTTTCCGAGACGGTCCCGAGCACCAGTCCACCCTCTTCGATATCGACAATCGGCGCCGACACATCGCCATCGACCCGACCACTCGGCGTCACGAGCACCCGCTTATACGAGCGCACATCGCCCTGCACCCAGCCCTGCACTACCACGCGACCGGTGGCGATGACATCACCCTGCACGTAATCTTCGTAACTCACGTTGACATAGGAGGCAAACGGCTGGACCTCGAGCAGCTCGGTCGCTCGCTCCTCGACCGGCAGGACCACATCGGCCGGGGAACGCTCGCCGCCCGGAAGTGTACCCTCGATAAACTGGTCGGTCTGGAAATCATAGCTCCAGCGATTGCCGAGCGTATCGTACGCCACCACCCCCTGCGGCGAGAGTTCGATTTCATTGAAGAGGATCTCTCCCGGCTCGGCCCGGCGTGGACCGGTCGGTTCAACCGGCTCCGAAAATTCGATTTCATCGGGCGCGGTCGCCACCGATGGCTCAACGGTAGTCTCGGATATGGTGGATTCGGATGCTGATATGGCCGGCTGATCGAGCGTGTCACCTGCGCCGACCGACACACCGGTGGCGGTGTCGCCAACAGTGTCCGCCGGCGGCGGCGCGGCGACAGCCACGCTGCCCAGGCTTGCGACCACTCCCGCGGCCGCAAGAAATCGGCTCAGTCTGCGCAGACAGTGTATCAACATGGTTACGTCCTATGCAACCCCGGGCGTTGCCTCCCGCTTCGCCCTATACGTCTAAAACTGGGCGACTGTTACATCGCCCGACCCGGAGACGAGGTTTATCCTCACCCCGCCGCGGCCGAAACGGCCGACTATCCCTTCCCGGCTGTATTTCTCGACCGAAATCGGCACATCAGTCTGGATCTCGCCCATATCCGATGAGATATGCAGCAGACCGGACGCAGTCAGCGGCACCAGAAACTCGATATTGCCGCTCTGGGTCTCTACAAAAAAGTCACGCCGGCTTTCGAGATTGGTGCGTATCGTGACCGCCCCCGTACGCGTGACGATATCAAGCGCCCCGGCTTCCTGCTGGATATCGATTGCCGCCGACAGCGACTTGAGCCGGATATCCCCCTCGACCCAGCGAAGGGTGACCTCGCCGAGCGGCTGACGAATCTGCATCGGGCCGAACAGCATCTCACCGTGCGTGGAACCGGTGCCGTTGTCGATCTCGATTGCGCCCTCGATTGAATTCAACTCGATCTCACCTTCCGAGGCGGCGATCGTCACGTCACCGATGAGATTGCGGATCGTAATCGGTCCGGTCGTGCTGGTCACGTCCAGCGAGGTCTGCTCCGGCACCCTGATCGTAAAGGCCACTTCGCCGGCCGCCTTGTCCTCGGGAGCGCCGATCAGCTTGTCCCAGAAGCTCGGCGCATAATCCTCGAGCTTGAGATAAGCGGTGGTCAACTCGATCCGATCGTCGGACTCCTCGGAGCGGATCTTGATATGGTCGGCGATCACCGCCGCCTGGTCCATCCCCACCGCATCAACCGTCTTCTCGACATCGATAGCGATAACATCCCCGTCCCCCCCGGTCACGGTCACGCTGCCGGTGACGAATGTAAGCGCCAGGGTAACCGGTTGGTCGGGATCGAAAGTGAAGGACTGGGTAAATCGGTATTCCTTGGCCTGCACCGACAGGGTTGTCAACAGGACAAGCGCACCCAGAAGCACTAACAGTTTTGCACAACGCATTCTCACCAATCCTAGTACCGGTAGGCTTACAGGTGCCGCAGCTTCTTCTTGAGAAGCTCCCGAGCCCGAAATATCCGGGCTTTGACCGTGCCCACCGGTATATCCAGTAAATCGGCGATTTCTTCGTACGATTTATCCTCCTTGTGGCGGAAGACGATTACCTCGCGGTATTTCTTCGGCAGTGAATCGATCGCTTCCTCGATACTGAAGCGCTGTTCTTTCCTGACCAGGTCACGTTCGGGATGATAGGAATAGTCGGGCACCTCAAACTCGAGCGTGCCGTCCTTGGTTTCCATCGGACGGTCCAGGGACAGCGCTTGTATCCGTCGTTTCCGCAAATAGTCAATCGAGGCGTTGGCGGCGATTTTGTACAGCCAGGTCGAGAAGCGGTATTCGGAGCGATAGCTGGCCAGCGACGAAAACGCTTTCATAAACGTCTCCTGCACGAGATCGTTGGCGGCCTCGTCGTTGCGCACTATCTTGTTGATAATATGGAAGATAGCCGTCTTATGCTGCTCTACCAGGGCGGTGTAGGCTTTCTGGTCACCGGCCAGGGCGCTGGCTATGAGCTTCTCGTCGTCGTGCACCTCTTTCCCTCTCGCGTACCCAACCGGTCCTGCCCGGTTTCAGGTTTCCGGGCAATATAACGAATCGCCCGACATTGTTAAATCAAAAATCTGCAGCCGATTGCCCTGCCTAATAGGCCCCGCCGGAACGGCTTAGCTGTTTATGTCGGACTGCCGGTACGACTTCTTCGGGTCATGACTGCGCAAATCAACCCCATGTTCGAGCCAGGCTTTCGAATTGGCCAGGAAAAAGACCCAGCCGGTCCTGCAGCCCATGTGCATCTGCACCTTCTCCTTCGGGGTCGTATTCATGTCGAACTGCTCCGGTTCACCGATCGACCCGACCCGCGACTTCCTGATTCGCACCCGGATCTTCTCGCCGCGATTGCCGAACGTGAAACTCACCACGTTCGGTCGGCGAAACTCAGTGTCGGTCCAGGCGCCAAACACCTCGTCGGGCGTGGCCGCCAACTCGATGCGCAGCACGAACCGTGTCCAATCATAGGAAAACTTCTCAGGCATGAGAACCTCCCGGGTTTCGAATTGAATGACAGGTGCTCGATCGGGCGCCGGACAGCCCTGACGATAGGTGTCAGATTTTATACAATTGTCTCGACGTCGGCAAGTGAACACCCCCTCACCCATGCATGGCTGAAGGCGATCTGCCGTTACTAATCGAAGGTGAATGGGTGAGAGTGATGTTGTACGATTATCCGCAATACTACCAAGCGGCCTTTGCCTTCCGCGACATCGAACGGGAGACCACCTTTCTGGCCGAAACGATCGACCGCTATTCGGCGGTGCCGGTCGACCGCGTCCTCGAGATAGGCTGCGGCCCGGCGCCCCACGCCGGCGAGTTAATCCGTCGCGGCTACCATTACCTCGGTCTCGATAACAGCCGCGTCATGCTGAACTATGCCTCCGAGACGTGGCGGCG
>WJMS01000220.1 GCA_014727815.1 candidate division GN15 bacterium | reverse complement strand
TAAGAAAGATCACGTCAGCCAGGTCGGTGTTGTTCTGGGCGTCATTGTCAACGTTGCCGGTCAGGCCCTCACAGCAACTGACTGTCAGGTAGATCGGCATGGAGCCGCTCGGGTGCATCATGTCGTTGCTGGTCCAGGCCAGCGCGCCCTGGTACTCACCCTTTTCCATACCGGTGCAGTTGATCGTGATGGGGAAGTCAAGTGAGGCGCCCGGATCAACCAGCTGCGGTTCGGTGGAGCACTCGAGCCAGGTCTCGTTCGAACTAAAGGACAGTCGCAAAACGCCTTCGCCAACATTGTTGACCGTCACATAGTGAACTTCACTACTGTTCGGCGCGACGGTCACCGTCATTGACGTATCGGCGAACTCGCAGATCGGGCTGGCCGCATTACCGTAGGCCTTGATCTCGATATCATCGATATTCCAGCCGCAGTAGCGCACCGACCCGTCCGTGGTTCCCATGCCGAAGCGAATCTGGAAGCTCGGGTTGCCGTCGGCGTACGTCGACAGGTCATAGAACTCCTCAGTCCAGGAGGTTTCTTCGACCGTGTTGTTCGGGTTTTCGTACAGCTGGACCCAGTCCTGACCATCATAGACTTCGAAATAGACATGGTCATAGATATTGCGTTCAACGCCGAGCCAGCGGTAGAAGCTCATGATGGTCCCGGTCATGGCGCTGCAGTCGATGATCGGTGAGGTCACCCACTGGGTCGTGCCGATATTGTTCTCATACTCGCCATCGGTGCCGAGATCGTTCCCGAGCACCTGGTTGTCGGCGGAAGGTGAGTGGTCGCTGCTCGGATCGCCACCGGAACCGGAGGGCACCCCGATTTCCCATTCGGCCGGGCCGCCGAGGCCGGTCCAACCCTGATCGTAGGAAAAATCATCGGCGAAAATAACCACTCGGTCACCAACGACGATGTCACACTGCAGCGTGATGGAGTAGGCGCCGGCGGTCACGTCGATGTCCATCGTCACCTCATGACCCATCGGACAGGTCTCGTCCGCGGTCAGGGTGAAGGGATCGCTGTTGTTGCCGGCTGTGCCGGTGAGCGAATCGACTACGCCAAAGAAGCTGTAGTTGTCGTCGGCCATCAGGTAACTGTCGTTCGGCGAGAGGTAGGCTTCGGTGCTGAAGGCCTGGCCGGTACCGATGTTGCCGATAGTCACAATCAGGTTGGCCGATTCGCCCGGATCGAGAATGCCGTTCTGGTTGCCGCCGGCATCGTCGAAGGCGACCTGCACCAGCTGCAGCACCGGGGCATGGACAGCCACCCGGAAGGTACCGGTCCAGGTGTCGCGCGCAGTCCCGGTGACTTCGAGATCGAAAGTGATCTGGTGGCCGTCGGGGGCGTCTCCGTCGATGTCAAACGCGAAGCCATCGACGACGAGACCAGTGCCATAGTTGCCGGTCACCGTGCCGTACTCCTCGGTACCGTCGGTAATCGTCACATAGGGGTCGGTCGTGGTGATATTGGCGGCGACGCCAATCGCGTCATCCGGGCCGACATTGACGAGCTGAACACCGGTCAGGATCGATTCGCCGGCCTCAACCACACCATTGCCGTTGCCGTTGATGTCGTTGTTCTCATGGCTGTCATAGACGACGTAAGGACCGGACGGGGTGATGACGGTCATGGTGGTGACGTAGGGGAGACCGTTAAAGGCCGTCACGGTCAGTGTCACGTCCTCGCCGACCGGAAGGGCGTCGTTAAACGGAATCACCGCCGAGCCATCAGTTCCGGTGTACGCTGCGCCAAAGAGCTGGCCGTTGTAGGAGACGGCACACAGGGCGCCCTCGACACCATCCACGACGACATTCATCTCGGTATCGCTGATCAGCAGGACCGGGTCGTGGGTGACGGTCAGGGTGGCCGGGATGTCGGTGCGAAGCTGTACCGACGGATCACCAAAAATGTGCCAGGTGTCGTACATCTCAACGCCGGCAGCGCCGTTGACATCGATCATCTTGGCGGAGCCGTTGAAGCAGATGCCGCCGAAGGTCGTCTTTTCTTCGGCAACCAGCAGGTCGGTGCTCTCATCCTGTGCATCCATCGGCGGATCCCAGGACTGATTGATCGATGACATGTAGGCGCCGATCGCGCCGGTCGCGTTGCCACCGGCATCGGTTGCCCGCAGCCAGACTTCGCCGAAACAGGTGGAGCCGTCGAAGTTGCCGTTGACGCACGCCACGCTGATAATGAACGGGAGGCGGCCGGCATTGGTCAGGTTGTTGATATCGGAGTTGTTGAAGCCGGTGGTCGACCACGAAGTGGTGCTGCCGTGGCCGGTGTAGTTGATGAAACTGCGGCCGGCGTTCAGGGCATTGCTGACATCGGCATCCGAAGCAGCGTAGCCGTAGAACTCATCGACGTGGGTGTAGGTGAAGGCCAGCAGGTCGTCGCGAATATATCCCGAATGTTCATGGTCATATTCGTTGAAGTGGCCCGGCCCCTCGGTCGAAGCGATGCCGGTGCCTTCGTGCAGCCACGTGTCTATCATCGGGTTCAGTTCGTAGTCGATTGTGCGAACCACCTGCGTTTCCACGTCGGCCAGGCTCTCGGCCGAGAAGCGGCCGATAAACAGATCCGGGTAGTCGTCGCCGCCGGCCGTCTTGGCGTAGCTGGGGTCGGAGGCGCCGCCCGATGCCTGCGGGGTGGCAACATGGTTGTAGTCGCCTACCAGCAGCACCCAGGCCAGGTTGGTGGTGTCGTAGAAGTTCTGGATGAAGGTCTCGATCGCAGAGGCGTTGTTGCCGATCGCGGAGACATCTACCATGGTCGTCTTGATGCCCTTCTGGATCTTCCAGTCGACCAGCGGCTGCATCGCCGAACGGTAGTTGTCATAGGTGATGATCAGCATGTCGCCCGATTCCATGATCGGGGTGTATTTGGCCTGGCGGTCGTAGTTGATGAAGTGCCGGCTGTACAGCAGCTCGAAATCGGGTGTCAGGGCTGCGGCCGACCGCTCGTCCAAACGGTTGACCTGCGCGGAGCCCTCGGAAACCACCTCAACCGTCACCGAGGTATAGACCCGAAGGGTCCGGGTTGACGGGTCGTACTGGAACGGCTGCAGATCGATTACGGTACCGCGATAGTCGCGGAGGATGTACGGGTCTCGAACCGAGGCCAGCGTTTCCGGGAAGTAGCCGATCTTGTTGTATTCCGGACCAAAGGTAAAGGGAACGTCGTCGGGATTGACCGTCCGCAGCAAGTTGCCTTTGGAAGGAGCGACCGGCGTGTTGGCAAACTCAACGAAGTCACTTTCGAGAACCCTGATGGCTACCCGGGCGTCATCAGGGATGATGATACTCCGGCTGACACGGGGGAGAGCCGGCGCGCCTTCGGTGCGAAGTTCCCCTTCGCCAACCAGGTCAACAAGGTTCCATGCGGAACCGTTGATAGCTTTTTCTGTCCGGTCAAATCCATTGACCTCAAACCGGACTACCGTCCGGGAGTCGTTGGACTGTTCGACGATGACCTCAACATCGTCGGCCCCCGAGCCCAGCTCAATTCGTTCCGCCGACACGAAGGAGGCAGCGAAGAGGACCAGGAAAAGTGTCATTAGCCAACTTTTTCGCATAGTGGGCCTTTCTTGTGTGGATTATGTTGTAAGGTACGCTCCGTAGATATCCGATACACGGTAGATGCCAATCGCTAAGGTGGTAAAATGTATCGCCTTATCTCTATAATATAGTGGTGATCGCCTCACGACCAACAAAAAAAGCATGCCAAAAGTCGAATAATCGCCTCATTATGCGACATTAGGCAATCAGGATAAAGACTACCGTGTGGACCGGGCCAGGCATGCTTGCCGCGGCGGTGAGATCCGGTCCGGGCGATGGCCCGCGCACCCGACTATTCCGTGTATGCAGTGCTGCTTGCACGGGTCGTCGTACTAGCTTGTTAGATGGGTGGTTATATACAGAGCCGCCCTCGCGCAGGCGAGGGCGGCTCGTACAGCGGCAATCATATCGGCCTGATCTGCCGCGAGTTACTCACAGTGTGCGAGCGGTGGGCCGCCAAGGAAGAGGTAGTTCACCAGATGGATGACATCGGGGAGATCAACATTCCCAGCGGCATCACCGTTGACGTTACCCTCTTCGTAACACCAGAGGGGTGGTCCCCCGAGGAACAGGTAGTTAACGAGGTAGATAACATCAGGCAAATCAATGTTCGGCCCAGAGTCGTTGATATGCCCGGTATAGCCCTTACAGCAGGTTACCGGTGGATCGACACAGGTGCAGGCAACCGGAGCCGGGCCGGTGCCATCGAGGTAGGCCTGTATGTAGGCGATATCAGTGTAATCGATATCACAGTCGCCATCAGGATCGGCGTTGGCCGGTACCGGCGGCGCCGGACCACCCGAGTCCATATACGAGGCCAGATAGTCGACGTCGTTGAGATCGATCACGCCGTTGTTGTCAACGTCGCCCGGGAACTGACCGGCACAGGTATCGGCCGGGCAGATTATCAGGGCGTAGTCGATCATGGTGTACAGCGTGTCATCGAGGAAAGCGATCGGCGGCTCGGTCCACTCTGCGGGATTGATCTGGAAGAAGGGAGCGACAATCGCCGGATTATCCGGATAGTCGACCACCTCGACAATTGGTGGCAGGCCGGGGCAGATCTGGTTCGTGATCAAGTTGTAAGCATCGTGCTGGATCTGACCGTGCGGCCCGGAGATATTGGCCGCGTCATTATGCACAGCCGGACCGTGGGCGAAGCCGGCCGGCGGCTCTCCCTCATTGGCGTCGAAATACGGATCCGAGATGCAGATCCGATCGTCCTCGGTACAGACACCCGCTACTGTCACGTAATGCCCGCCCAGACGATGGCACTCATCGCTCGGCAGGATCTCGTAGAACCCGAGCAGGAGGATTACATCCTGTGACCGCATGACTTCATCGCGGATCAGTTCGATGGGCGGTCCGGGTACCAGGGTTACGGTGTAATCATCGCGAAGGCCAACCTTGGTCAGCCAGGCCTCAGCACCTAAGGCCAAGTCGACAATGAACGTCCCGGGTCCGCCCGGCAAACAGAGCGAGTACTGGGCCAGGGAATCGACCAGCGGAATGACGTTATTGGGGTCGTGGTCATCCCAGGCGCCGTACGGTTCGACAAGAGGGTAGTTGTCGCTGATAGTCGGCGGGGCTTGTGGATCGGTTTCGTACTTGGAGTCAAACCACCAGAAGCAGTTGGCCAGGGCCACCGGTCCGCAGAACGACCAGGCGTTAAACGGGCCGCCCTGCCAGCCGTTCTGTTTCTGATCGAAGTCCGGCATGCCGTACGGCGCGTAGTCCTCGTACGGCGCCTTGTAATAGTCGCAGGTGTCAGTCGGTTCGGTGGTGGTGTCGGGACAGATGACGTAGGCTGCCTGGATGATTGTCGTAACCGGTCCGCCATTGTACTGCCACCAATCCTCCCAGGCATTCATGCCGGTGAAGTTGGCCAGCAGCGACGGATTGACCGGATAGTTGATTGTCTCGACCGAAACGGGGAATCCCGGCAGAGCCACCGAAGTCACATTGTATGGATCGTGCTGGATCTGGCCGTGGGGGCCACTGATGTTGTTGGCGTCGTTGTGCACGCCGGGGGCGTGCGCCGAACCGGCCGGTGGCTCACCCTCCAGGGCATCGAGATACGGGTCGGAGATACAGATTCGTCGATCGGTGGTACACACGCCTGCCGTGGTGACCCAGTGCCAGCCAATAGGCAAGTACTCTCCGCCGATGTCTTCGTAGAAGCCCAGGTAGAGGACGACATCCTGGCAGTCGAGAACCTGCGTCTGGATATACTCGAAGCTCGGCAGCGGTACCAGCGTATCGGTGAACTGCCCGACCAGTTCATAGTCAAACAACCAGTGCTGGAAGGCATTGACCAGGTAGTTG
>WJMS01000024.1 GCA_014727815.1 candidate division GN15 bacterium | reverse complement strand
GATGTCCGGGTGGTCTGCGCGACTCATCGTAGACTCGAAGACCTGGTTGAGGCCGGTGCCTTCCGTGAGGATCTGTACTACCGGCTCAAAGGTGTCGAGATTGTGCTGCCGCCGTTGCGGGACCGACGCGAGGATATCCCGTTGCTGGCCGACCACTTCCTGCAGGCGTGTATCAACAAGAGTGACCTGCCGCCCAAACTGATCGATGATACTGCTATGGCCGCCCTCATCGACCACGACTGGCCCGGCAATGTCAGGCAACTCCAGCAAACAGTCGAGAGCCTGGCGCTGCTCGTGGAGTCCGGCGTCATCGTTGCCGACGATGTCAGTAAGGCGCTGAACAGTCAACCGCAGCCCGATTCGGCCGACACCCACACCGGCAGTCTTGCCGAGCGTACCCGTGCCTTCCGCCGCAAAGTCATCATCGAGACCCTTGCCCGAACCGGCCACAATGTCAGTGCCGCCGCGCGGATTCTCGAAATGGACAGCTCCAATTTGAGTAAGCTGATGAACGACCTCGAAATCCCCAGAGGATGATTCTCCCGGGTCGTTGGCTGAGAAGTTAAAGCTTGTTATCATGGTTTCCTCCCGGTATCGTCCTTTACACGCCGCGGGCGACAGGGCTGCGGTTGGTGCACCATGACCATTGCGAGGCCCGACAGTGCAGGAAATCACGGTACTACTCAATGAGATCTCGGACGGTAACGAGCGAGCAGTAGACAAGCTGCTGCCGCTGGTATATGGGGAACTCCGCAAGCTGGCCCAGTGGCAACTCAAAGGGGAACGGGCCGATCATACCCTGAACGCCACCGCGATTGTCCACGAAGCATACATCAAGCTGGTCGACCAGCGACAGGTCACGTGGCAGAACCGGGCGCATTTCATGGCCATTGCCGCCCAGGCCATGCGCCGTATCCTGATCGACTACGCCCGCAATAAGATGGCCGAGAAGCGCGGCGGCGGCCAGCCGATCGTCACGCTCAACGAGGAGCTGATGAATCGCGGTGATGCCCGCGCCGAAGAACTGGTCATGCTCGACCGGGCTCTCGACAAGCTCCGCGAACACGATGAACGCCAGAGCAAAATCGTCGAGTTTCACTTCTTCGCCGGCCTCACCCATGAGGAGATAGCCGAAGTACTCAAAGTCTCGGTGGCGACAGTCCGGCGGGACTGGCGGATGGCCCGGGCGTGGCTTAGCGTGCAATTGGGTGAAGGCTGAACCGGCGCGGGGAGGGGGCAAATCCCGGCGTCCGGCAGGTTGACCCGCACCAGTTGATCAGTTACATTGTGAGCAACACTGCAATCGCGGGGAGCCGGTACGGTCGTCGCGGCACTCCTGCCGCGGCAACTGACGCCTTCGGACGGGGGGCCTGTCAGGATTGTCCGACCAGAAATCTCTCCATCTAGGCGCGGAACGTGGGACGTATGGACGCAGGCAGCATTCTGGGGCCGTATAAGCTAATCCACCGTCTGTCGGCAACTCCGATCAGCGAGGCCTGGCAGGCCATAAACGAAGACAGCGGCGAGACCTGCTTTCTGAAAGTCTCCCGCCCCGATTCCCCGCTTGGTGATTCGGTCGCCGGTCAACTCCTGTATCAGTCAGTCCAGTTTCAGGAACGACTGAGCACCTCCTGCATCATCACCGCGCGGCGGAGTTCGTACGCGGGCGGGCTCATGCTGGTCGAATACCCGTTCCTCGATCAGTCGGTCTGGAGCCCGGTGACCCCTGAGCACTTCTGGCGCCATTATCCGCAGAGCCTGGTGGAGATCTTCACGGCGATCGACTGCCTGCATGCCCAGGACCTTGTCCACTGCGATTTGAAACTGTCCAACTTCCTGGTGCGCGTGACACCGGGGGGACGACCGGTCATCCGCCTGGTCGATCTCGATTTCCTGACGTCAGCCGGTGCGCCGACCGAACACCGTGTAGTTGGCACGCCGCAGCATATAGCGCCCGAGATCATCGCCGGCGAAAGTATTCTCATCCACTCCGACAACTATTCGGTTGGTGTCTTCCTGCAAAGGTGCCTACAGGACTTCGATTCGCTGCCCGATGACACCACCGCCCCCGGCGCGGCGTACCATACCGGCTTGACCAGACTGGTCGAGAATCTGATCCAGGAAGTGCCCGGTGATCGCCCGTCGAATCTGCTCAGCGCGGCACGCCAGTACCAGTGTATCTCCGAAGCCAATGCCGACCGGGCCGATAAACGTCTCTTCACGATAGTTGTGCTCAGCCGCTACGACCTGGCCAGGCACCGGCTGCAGGCCGATGAGGGCAGTTTCGTCCGATTTGTTCGAGACAATCGCATTCTGGGTGTGCCGGCGGGTGTCCTCGAAGACCTGGGCAACGCGCTCCAGACCCATCCACAGCTGCTTGCCCGGCAGATTCGGGCGTTGATCTCCGATTCCGCTGTCCGTCGCCTTGCTGACTCGTGGCGGGTACAGGCGCCGGATAAAACGATGATTGCGGTGTATGAACGCCTGACGCAGGCGGGCGCGGTCGACATTCCCGGGTTCGACAGCCCGGTACGTGAGGTCTCAGATATTGCGCCCATTCTGCATCAGGCTCGGGCGTTGCAGGCCGACGGCCAAACCTACCACGCCTATTTGTTGCTCCGGCGCCTCCGTATAAGTGAATTATGGAGTAGGTCCGAACTGTTGTCTCCGGAGATTCGGGCCGACGTGCTGGAAGCGCTGGTTGACCTGGCCCTGTGGCTGACCCGCTCGGCGGATGCCCGGGAGCATCTGCGCGAACTCCTGGCGCTGCTTGACAGAAAGACCGAGCGGCATGCAGGCCACTTCATAACCTACATTCGGGTTATGGTGATAACGCAGGAGCGTGCGGCCGCGAGACAGCAACTGCAGGACTATCTGGACAGTTTTCCACCTCAACTTGACCAGGCGTGGCGGCTCGACTTCGAGCGCCTGCGGGCGTGGATTGATGCCGCCCTGGGCAAGCCGGAAGAAGCCGAACGAGAATTCCACCGCCTGCTGGCGGAGGCGGAACAGGCGGGTGAACTCGAGCTGCAGATGAAACTGCATAGCGGTCTCGGTACCCTTCACTTTCGGCGTGGGGAAGGGCGCGAAGCGCGCCGGCAGTATCTGACTGCCCTCCGCTTCGCCCGCCGCTCGGGCAGTGAGTATGGCAAGTATCTGGCCCTTATCAACCTGTCCATGATCGCTCACCACGATGGCCGATATCGCAAGGCTGTCCGCTATGGTGAGCGGGCCCTGACCATGAAGACTACCGCCCTGGGTGCCGTCCACTACTACTCGGTCCTGTCGACACTGCAAAACGCATATTTCCGGCTGGGTGACATGGTTCGAGCGCGCCAGTACCTTGACTGCATCTTTGACGCTCTCAGCGCCCGCGGCAATACACAAGCGCTACACACCTACTACGGCAACAGCGCGTGGATGCTGGTGGAAACGGGCCGAATACGGGAAGCTGAGCGAACGTCGCCGATCTCGCGCGAGCTTTCTGAAATGGCCTCGGATTATCACGGTGTCACCTGCGATCTCGGCCGACTCGCCGAGATTGCCCTTCACCGAGGTAACCGTCGACTGGTCTCTCATTACGCTGACCTTGTGAAAGCGACCGGCGAATCCATCAACAACCACACCCTCGCACTGGAAATGCAGTCGGCGAGGTTTGTCGATCGTATGCTCTACGACGAGGTGCCGGACTGGGACGCTGAACTCGAGTATATGCGGCAACTGGTCGAGACGGGTTCGCGAGTGGAGGCGGCGATGCATCTGCTCTATGTGTTGGCGTTGGCGCCGCGCCCGGTCGCCGCGCAAGCCATTGAGCTGGTCCGGCCGATACAGCGACAGATCGACGCGGGCGAATCCCCGGCGTACAAGGCGGCGAAACTCTGTCAGCCGCTGGCGACCGTAAGCGAGGACCGGCTGCATGAGATCATCCCGGACCTCAAGACTGCCTACCAGATTATCGCCCGGCACGGGCGACGCCTGTTGGCCCTCGTGCTTTGTCGGCGCATTGGCCTGATTTACTTCCGCCTTGCCGATATCCGCCTGGCCTACAAGTTTCTGCTCCAGGCGCGCCAGATGGCCGAGGGACTGGGCAATACCCTGCTGCTCGAAAAGTTGCAGACGGAAATCAACGAGGTGGCCGATCACGAGCTGTTCGCCGGGCGGCGACTCGACGCCGTCCTGCGTGTGTCCGAGATTCTCAAGCGAATCACCGATCGCGACGAAGCGTTGCGCGAGGTCGTCCGTTTTGCCGCCGTCGAAACCGGCGCCGAACGCGGCGTCCTGCTGTTGCGACAAAGCGATGCCAGCGCCTTCCGGGTCAAGACATCGCTCAACTGTGACTTCGCCACCTTGCGGGATATCACTGACTTCAGCCGCTCCATTCCGCAGCACGTCGCGCAAATGGAAGATGCCCTCGTGATTGAAAACGCGGTCGAGGACGAGCGCACCCGAGAGTACAAGAGTATCATTGCCCACAACATCCGGTCGGTCATGTGTGTGCCGGTCTGGTCCGGTGACCAGTTGACCGGCGCTCTCTACCTCGATCACCACACCATCCCGGCGCTGTTTGACGAGTCCGACTTCACTTTCGTCCGCGCCCTGAGCAACTTCCTCTCGGTCATCCTTGAAACGGTCCAGACGGTCCACACGGCCGGCGTCACTACCCGCCAGTTGACGGAGGATCTTCACAAGAGTGGCGTGACCACTGACCTCATTACCCAGTCCCCCAAGATGCTGGCGATCGTCGATGAGCTGAAACGCGTGGCCCGTACCACCGCCCCGGTGTTGATTCAGGGGGAGAGTGGTACCGGCAAAGAACTGCTGTGTGAGCTGGTCCACCGACTGAGCCAGCGAGCCAACCGCCCCCTGCGCAAGCTCAACTGCTCGGCCTTTTCACTGTCCCTGCTTGAATCGGAGCTGTTTGGTGTTGCGCCCCGGGCCGTAACCGGTGTCGACGGCCGCAGTGGCCACTTCGAGGATGCCGATGGGGGCACGTTGATGCTCGATGAGATTGGTGACATGCCGCTCGAAATGCAAGCCAGGCTTCTGCGGATTCTCCAATCCGGTGAATTCCACCGGGTCGGCAGCACCCGAACGATATACACCGACGTACGGATTGTCTGCGCCACCAATCGCAATCTCAACCGGATGGTGGACGACCGACAGTTCCGTCACGATCTGCTAATGCGGATCAACACGTTCTTGATTGAGGTCCCGCCGTTGCGTGACCGTCGCGAGGACATCCTGCCGTTGCTCGAGCATTTCGTCAACGCCTATGCGCCCCGGCGGAATCAGCAGCCACGTTTCTCCGAGGTTATCATCGACCTCCTGCTCAAATACGACTGGCCGGGCAATGTTCGTGAACTCGGGAATGTCATCGAACGCTGCTGCATCCTCCGGCCCGGTCAATCTGTGACGGTGGCTGATCTGCCGCCGTCGCTCCAGTCGCTGTCCGGCAGCAGCGGCAGCAGCAGCGACCGGCCGCCCGTGTCGGAACCGGCACGCATGCAGGCCGCGCTCGACAAGCATAACGGCAACATCAGCCGGGCCGCCCGGGAGACCGGGATTCCCCTCACGACCTTCCGTCGCAAGATGACCAAGTACGGTATTCGACGTTCCCGGTGAATTCACTCGGCTAGCCACTCGACCACTTGGCTAGCCGCTGTCCGGTGTATCCAAGCACTTGTCCCACAGCAACTCGCGGAGAAACCGGATTGCTTCGGTGGCTGGTTGAGTGGCTAGTCGATTACCGTGCGGCACTCGGGTGCGCGCGGTAATCTGTTCTGGTGTATGCTGTTATAAGCAATTCGTCGTTTCCGCACGTACCGGCACATCGTTTGTAAAGACCTCCTGTGTGACACCAAAAGCATTCATCAATGCGCCACACAGGAGGTTGTTATGTGGTTCAGACGTTCCCTCGCTTCTGTCATCCTGACCTATGCCCTGATCGCAATCCTTGGCGGTTTTGTTGGCGTCTTTACAACGCCGGCAACTTCACTTGCCGATGGCGCCAAAGTCGATCCGCCGATAGAGGATGATACGCTGCCCGACGGTGGCGATACGCTCAATGCCTACGAACCCGAGCCCGAGACAGTCGACACCTGGGAGATCATGTGGGCTTCCATGCTGGCGCTGATCTGACGACTGTGTCGTTACGGCCACGGATGCGCACCACACGGTCGGCAGCTGGAGGAGCCATGTCAAAACTGGACAAGCTATTCTTACTCATCAATCTGCTCTATTCGAGACGGACGGTTTCGCTGAAGACGATTCAACAGGTATGCCAGGTGCCGGAGCGCACCGCCTACCGCTACATCAATACCATCTCCGAGGCGAATATCCCGGTCTATTACGACCGCCACAGCCGTACCTACCAGCTGAACAACCGTCAGGAACTGGATATCGGCAGCCTCGATATCAACGAGAAAGTCCTGGTGGTGGTCGGCTTGCGACTTCTGGCCGGACAGGTGGGCGAGACCTACCGGAATGACATCGACCGCCTGGCACACAAGCTGTTTTCGCGCGTGGACCTGCCGCTCGAAGAAATATGGCAGGCCCTGACCACGGTGGATAACCGCGGCGAGGATGAACTGGAAGCGCCTCAACTGGTCGCCCTGGCGAAGATCTACGCAGCCGTTCTCGCCCAGCGTTCTCTGATGGTTGTACATGGCGAATCCGGGGACAACGCTACTGAAGAGCAGTTCGAATCGCCCGCCATGCAGTTTCGGGATGAGTGGCGGCTGGTCGATCATGCCCGGCCGGCGGACAGCAAGACGGCGCCACTAAGCCGGATATTGAGGTTATCGATCGAGTAAGCGTTCGCGAGGCATGCAAACTTCACTAAAATGCGTGCCCCATGCTGAAGTACAACTGGCGCGGTGATTCATTGTCGCGTGGATCAAGCTTGAAGCCCCAGTCGAGGCGGAGAATACCAATCGGCGTCGCAGCACGGATGCCGGGTCCGACCGATGTCCGGAAGTCGCGGAGAGCCAGTTCGGTGATGCTGGGGAAGACGTTGCCGACATCGACAAAGACAACCGCCCCGAACATCTTGTAAATCGTGCGACGGACTTCGATCAGGTTGAGTACCAGTTTGAATTTGCCGCCCAGCGGATTGCCCTCGTCATCGAGCGGACCGGCCTTCTGGTACTCAAACGCGCGAAGGGCGCCCGGTCCGCCGGCGAAGAACCGCTCGCTCAGCGGAATATCCTCGGAGGCGCCGAAACTGTCCTGCCAGCCAAGATCGAGCGCGGCGGCAATTGTCGTCTTTCGTCCCCACGGCCAGTACTTCTTCACCCGCATAATCGATCGCGCGAACGTGTTGGTCCCCTGCAGGAAACTGCCGGCCAGCTCGTTGCTGAACTCGATGTAAGTACCGCGCCGCGGATCGAAGGGATCGTCACGGGTATCGTTGGTCAGCCGCAGGGTCAGCGAACGGATACGCGGTTTGAGATCATCGGGTACTTCTTCCGGCTCAACCTTGGTCAGCGAGGTGTTCTCGAATCGAAACGTGGTCGTGAGCTTACCGTTGCGCCAGATCGGACGGCCGACCGTCAGCCGCCCGCCGTAGCGCGTCAGATCGTAACTCGGCTCCTGCTGCAACTCGTAGAGCAGGTTGACATCAGTCTGCCAGCGTGTGGCGAAGGTGCGTGGTTCGGTGAAGGAGGCCGTGATACCCTGTTCGATAAAACTGCCCTCGATCCGACCACCCAGCTGTCGTCCCGTTCCCGCCAGGTTGTTGTACGATACCTCGATACGCGAACGGACCTTCTCCACGGAACCGTACCCGACGGCGATACTGAACTCACCGTACTTCGGTTCGGTCACTTCCACCAGAATGTCCCGGGCCGCCGCGGCGCTGTCGGCCGGCGCCGGTCGAATAAACACGCTCTCAAACAAGCCGGTCAGGTAGAGCCGTCGCTGCGATGAGAGCAGTTCGCTGTAGGAGATGACATCACCCGGCTCAAAACTCAGCTCGCGCCGCACCACGTACTCCTGAGTCTTTTGCAGCCCCCTGATTGTGATCTCATCGATTGTCGCCTGCTGGTTCTCGGTGATGTCCAGATCAACCACCGCCCGATGCGCCTCTTCGTTGATCTTCACCTCCGGTTCCACCTGGGCTTGCAGGTAGCCTGTGTCCGCGTACATCTGCAGGATGGCCATCGCCCCGTTTTCGACCGCCAGCGGATTGAACGGCTCCCCCTTTGCCACGGCTATCCTGCCGCGGAGGACCGAATCAGGAAAGACGGTGTTGCCGAACACCGACAGCCCTTCCAGTCGCGTCAGATCACCCTCGACCAGCGTCAGTTCGATCGCCACTTCATTTGCCGCCGTGTCCCGCACCACGCCGGTGTCGCTAACCGCCGCATTCAGATAGCCGTGCTGACGATAGAAAGCGACGACACGGCTGATATCATCATTGAGTACCTCTTTGTAGTACTTGGTGGAACTGAGAAAGCCCGGGGGCCGCGTGACCATCAACCCGCGCAGCCTGTCTTCCGAAAAGACGTTGTTTCCCGCGAACGTCACACTGACTACGGTCGGACGTTCCGTCTTCGTCGCAGGTTCCGCCGAAGACGGCAGTATCATCCCGCACAGGACCACCAGAATGTACACACTGCGATGAATCACTTGAAGCGTAGTCCATACTTAATGTTGAGCACTGCTTCGCCGGTCTGGGTCGTTTCTCCTTCAAGGGACCAGTGGTCAGAAAGTCGATAGTCGAGGCGGATCGATTGATCATTCCTGCTGCCCACCCGAGTCGTGTATGTCACCCGCACTCGTTCCGACAGCCGCTTCGACACCAGCAACTGGGGGCCCCCTTCGCGCTGTGGCCCGAACAGATTGCCCTGCACCGATACCTGCTCCAGGCCAAGCGCGCTTTCGACCCGCCGCGAGGCGAAACTGGTGAGCTGGCGGCTGGCCAGCTCGCCGGCGCGGTCGAGCAGGATATCACCGGTGCCGGATTCGCCGCCGACCAGTTCTTCGCGCGTGGCGCCAACCGTGAGCAGGGACACAATACTCGGTCGGTCCAGCGGCGGCTGCGAGGTCAGCGATGTCTCCAGCTGATCGAGCGGACCGGAAGCCGCCAGCGTGATCGTATAGTCGGTGGGGGTGCTCTGACGGTAGACCCGGACCTGCGTCTGTGCCGCCAGGTCGACCTCCGGGTTGAATCGGTTTGGATCCGTAAAGAACGCCACCCCGCGCGTGATCTTAAACTCACGGTCGAGATAGAGTACGTACCCCTCCTCGACCTTCACCCGTCCCGTCATGTTCCACTGCGCCAGCGTGCCAATGAAGCCGGTGGCCGCACTCAGCCGTATCCGGGCCAGGTTGTTGTCGATCCAGAGCGACCCGCTGTTGCGCACCCGAACATCGAGCACCGTGTTTTTCTCGATATCAGTCGCGGCCTGATCGACCTGTTCGACTGCTGTCAGGTTGGAGAGCAGGTCGCCCACCGCGAAGTCACGGGTGAACCGCGTTTCGCCCAGGACGACCAGACCATCGAGTCGGTAACTATCGCCGCCTCCACTGTACCGGATGTCGGCACTATCGACCCTCAGGGTCAACATCTCGGTCACGCCCGCCGCGATCTCCCGGGCATGCGTTGTCAGGTCGATCTCGGACAGGCCACCATCGCCGACCACCACATACCCCTCGAGCCAGAGCCGCCCGCCGCCCAGCCGGGCGCTCATGGTGTCAATGTCCGCACGACTGTCGGTGAAGCGGAGGCGTGCCATACCATCGGTCAGCGTGCTGTCCAGGGCGGTCGGTTTGACCGTCAGGCCGCGCACATCGATGCTGCCGTCCATGTCCGGTGCGTCGACTGTTCCGCTGATCGAAACCTGTGCCGTCACCTGCCCCGCCAGCGTGTCCACCGCCGCCACAAACGGCGCCAGGGCCTGCAAGCGAAGCGTGTCAATTCGTGCGTCGAGGTCGAGTTCTTCCTGCGAGACGGTACCGCTCAGCGACATGCGACCGTACTGTGTGAGATTTACCCCGAGATCGACTTCCGCCCGCTCCTGTCCCCGAATCACGACCGACCCGTCAAGCACCAGCGGTGATCCCGAGAATCGCGCGTGCGCGGTGTCGATCACAACAGTTGTGTCCTCGAGCACGAGTGCAATGTTGATCTGTTGCACCGAATCCATCCCGGCGGCCGGCACCAGCATACCGTCGCGCACATCTATATTGCCGACCAGATGGGGCATGCCCATCGTGCCGTCAAACTTTAGATTGATCGATGACTGTCCCTGCAGCGCCGCCCCCTCGGGCAGGAATGGCTCCAGCAGGTGCAGATCGACGCCGTCCGACGTAATCTTCCCGGCAAGCGCACTCGACTCGGAGACCGTAATACTCCCGAGCGAGTCACGGGTGAGGTTCACCGCGCCCTGCATTGCCAACCGCTGTCCAAAGCCATCCAGATGCAGTTGCGTCATCTCGGCCCGCACCGTATCCACTGCTACGTCTGCGCGCAGCGAGTCCAGGCGTACCTGATCATACACCGGTTGCTCGATAGACAGTCGGAGCCTCGCATTCGGCCGTGTCGGCGAGCCGTCAAACGACCCCTCCAGTCCGAGCAGGCCGCCAACCGCGAGCGGTTCATCCATGAGCGCGGCCAGCGCCGAAAGACTCAGCGAGTCGCCCGACAGATCGATGTCGTAGTCGAGTGTATCCGCCAGGTCAAAATCGACTGTCAACCGACCGGCGTCAACGGTCTCAGCCGTAGCCTCTTCGGCCGTGTCGGCACTCACCAACTGAGCGGCAATGGCGCTGTCAATCAACCCGCCATGGCTGGTGAACCGGAATTCGGCTGAACCCGAGACACTGTCGATGGCATATTCACCGGTGGCAGCCAGTTCCATCGAGCGATAAAACAACCGCGTGGCCTGTAACCGGGCGATCATACCGTCCAGGCCCGCTTCAATGAAACCCGAATCCAGCGTGTACGCCCCGTAGGTGAGTCCGCGAAGCGTGGCCTGCAGGCCTGCCGTCAACGAATCAACCGGACCAGATGCGGTCGCCCGGTAGGTGAACGCGCCGGTGAGCGAATCGATACCCAGCAGCGGATCGAACGGATCGATCGAATCAAGCCCACCCTCAATGAACGCATCAGCGATCACCAGGCCACGCTCCCCGTAGGACAGCGAGGCGCCAAGCGTATCGATGGGGACATTCTGGTAGCTGATCCGTGAGCCGGTCAGGTCCGCGACCACGCCGGGGGCCTCGAGACTCCCGGAAAGGGCTCCGTCCGCTGTAAACTGCCCCTCGACATCGTCGATACCCGCCAACTCGGCCACGATGTCGAGGCGGGGGAGAGTCAGGGCGAAGGAACCGTCGAGAACGCTGTCGCGCACGGTCGCATCAACCGTGATCGATAGACCATCTTGAGCGATATCCACCGTCACCCGACCCCGGTCAAACGACACCCCGCCATCAAGGTTGGGCATATCTACATTCTCGAACTGAAGCTGCCGCCCCCGCAGGGCGGCCTCGGCGCGCCAGTCGGTCACGTCCATACCATCATTGGCG
>WJMS01000219.1 GCA_014727815.1 candidate division GN15 bacterium | reverse complement strand
GCAAGCCGACCCCTGGCGAGCCCTCCGTCCCGAATGCGACAACACCGCCGCCGGGGACGGTGATCTCACCGGTCAGCGTACCACCATTGAAGACCTTGATCTTGACATTGGGATCGCCGAGGCCGATGAAGTCGGCGGTGATCTGGACGGTACTGCCGGTGCTGTAGAAGCCTACCTGCACGGCATACCCGAGCGTGGTTGTCCGCGAGTCTTTGACCAGATCATCGAGATACGATGCTATTCGGAACGAGAACTCCGACTCCTCGACCGCAAGGTCGACCCCGTCGATGCCCATACCGATGGAGCGCTTGTTGTTGGCAAGCTGGACGCGGGCACCGTCGAAGCCGCTGTTGCCGATATTCTCGACGGTGAAGGCGCCGGCCTTGTTGGTCGTTACCACGGCGTCGCCCAGCGCAAACAGTGAATCGTCCTCGAGCGGAGTGGCATTGCTCGGGTCGATCACGGTGGGATCGCAGCAGGTCTCGACCGGCAAGACCGGGGGATCATCGCAGCCACCGAAGATGACGCAGCCGAGCGCTTTGACGTCGAAGGTGTCGATGACACAGTCACCGGTGACATCGACCCGGTGCAGCGGGGTCGGCGCCGGGCCACCGGAATAGAGGAAATTGAGCAGGTGCGTCATGTCATTAACGGTGAGCATGGAATCGCCGTTGGAGTCGCCGTCGGCCAGACACGGTTCCTCCTCGCAGGCACCGAGATAGCCGTAGAAATCAAACGCAGTCCAGTTCCGCATCCAGTTGTCGGCAATCGGTTCATTCGGATCGAAGGCGCCGACATAGTCGACCGGATCGAAGAAGCCCGCGAACGTCGCGCCGAAACCCGGCTTGACCGGCGGGTTGTAGACGGTCGGATCGGTCCACGGCGGCAGGCTCGGCGCCTGGGGCCGGGGATCGTTGAGGCTGTCCGGCAGTCGACTGACACAGATCAGCGGATCGAGAATCAGATTGTTGAAGGCCGGGTTGGTGAACAGCGTCTCGGTCCAGGGCTGGCCGCAGGCAAGATCGATCGGGGCCGTGCCGACCTGGAACAGGCCCCAGACGTTGTTTTCGAAGACGAGATCGCCGGCCAGCAGGCGGTCTTCGGAGTCGGTCGGTTCGGCGGCGGACTGCTCGATGGAGATACCGCAGCCGTTGTGATCGCTGAAGATCGAATTGTAGTAGGCGGGCGAGCAGTTGTCGCGGATCGTGAACGCCCGGGGGTTTTTGCTCGTTGAGGCTGCGGCGCCCGCACCGAGATAGGTGACGTTTGAAAACAGCGGCGTGGCAAACGGGGCGCCGTCTTCGGGAGTTGTGCCGCCGTCGTGTTCGCCGGCGTTGTCCGAATCTTCTTCATCCATGATGGTGAAGGCGTACTGGACACCGCCCGACCAGCCTTCATCGATATCGTAGGAGTCATCGCCACAAAACGCCACCACCACGTGCTTGAGCCGCACTGTGCCGCCGAACCACTCGACACCATCGTCGAAATTCTGAAAGATCTCGACGAAGTTGATGGTAGTGCCGTCACCGACACCGCCCAGGGTGAGGCCGTTGATTTCATCGGCGGTGCCGAAGACCGAACCGCCGTGGCGGATCGAGACGTACTCGAGCACGCCGCTGTTGTCGTTGTCATTGTTGCCGCCGTACTCGGTCCGTGGTGACGGCGGCAGGCCCTCGATATTGCCGACCCCGCTGGTCGTGTTGATCGTGGCGTTGCCGAGGATTATCACGCCACCCCAGAGCTTGCGACCGGCATCGCCAGGCGGAATGTCGGCCGGATCATCGAGGTCGTCCTGGGTCGAGGTGAAGACAATCGGCTCGGACTGGGTGCCAAGGGCAAAGATCTGTCCGCCCGGCGACACAATCAGGGCGCTGGCCAGTTCGGCCTGCCCCGGGTTGGCCTTGATGATTGTCCCGGGCAGAATGTTGAGTACTTCCCCGGCGTCGACAAAGACGAAACCATCCAGGACATAGACGGTGTCGGGATGGAATGTCACGGCGCCGACAATATCGGCATCGGTTATCGGTTTCACTGGCTTACCATCATCCGATAATTGCCCCAGGGCTATCGCCGGCAAGACCAGGAACAGTGCGATCACTACTAATATCTTGTACATTGTGTGTCTCCCTTCACTATGACCATCCAGTGCATGCCCGTTCCTTGGGCTACTCCATCTCATCCGTGAGTGAATACCACCTAGTCCCGTCCTACCTCCTTTCGGTGTAACCGCTCAGCACGCGGTCCGGCGCATTCCGGCAGCGTTGCCGACCGAGCATGTGTCGCGGGCGATCGATCTGATGTTCCCCTTTCAGGGGACGAAGATCGACGCACGATCTGCGTCGGCCGGTACGCCTGTTGTGACGCAGGGATGACTGAGCTTCCCTCACGCAGGTATCTAATACTGAAATGTAATGACAGACCACACTTAACAGGGGACACTGACGAGCAACGGGCGATGCGATCCGATCGCACACGTTGGTTGTGCACATCGTGCCGACACTGGCTCATGCCGCCTTATAATGTGCAACACGGGCGGTTGTGGCGATTCGACAGCAAGCTCGCGCCTGCCGGTGAGGTGTGAGATGGGTGTGCCCTGCTTGAGAGACAGTGTCCGCGTTAAGCCGACACTTCAAAGATAGCCTTAATCCGCAAATCCGTCAACGCAATTCCAACGCGTAACCAACTTCTAGCACTCTTGTCGTGTGGATACATCGGCTGCGGAAGTGCCGGCCGATTCACCGGTCATCCGGAGAAAGTTATCGATCATGCGGCGCCCGTGTTCGGTGAGAATGGACTCCGGATGAAACTGCACGCCTTCGACTGGACGCCGGCGATGACGAATACCCATTATGGTACCATCTTCAGTCCGAGCGGTGACAATCAGGTCGTGTGGCAGGGTTGACTCATCAATGACGAGGGAATGATAACGACCGACCCGAACAGCTTCCGGCAGGCCGCGGAAAACACCCCGTCGGTCATGGCTGATGGTGGTTTGCTTGCCGTGTACCGGCGGATAGCCGGTCGTGATACGCGCCCCGCAGGAGACACCGATACACTGATGACCGAGGCAGACGCCCAGGGTGGGGATGTGTGAAGAAAACTCTCGGATGATCGATACCGAGAGACCGGCCTGTTCGGGCGTCTTCGGTCCCGGAGAGATGATAATGTGCGATGGCGCCAGGGTTCGGATATTGGCAAGTGTGATGGCATCGTGGCGGTGCACCATCGGCGTGAATCCCGCTTCGCCGACATACTGCGCGAGGTTGTAGACGAACGAATCGTAGTTATCGATTATCAGCACCATCTCATGTTACCTGCTGACCCGACCGCTGCACAGCGCGCAGCATCGAGTTCGCCTTGACCAGTGTTTCCTCGTACTCCTGCTGCGGATCGGAGTCAAACACAATCGCGCCGCCGGTATGCACTGCGGCACGACCATCGCGCAGTGTGATTGTCCTGATGGCGATGTTGAAGTCGAAGTCACCATCAAAACCGAGATAGCCGATGCTGCCGGTGTACACACCACGCCGACAGGTCTCGTGTCGACTGATACTCTCCATGGCGCTGACTTTCGGCGCGCCGGTGATCGAACCGCCGGGGAACGCGGCTGTAAGCGCATCGACAGCATCGCAGTCGTCGCGAAGGCGGCCGGTAATGGTCGAGGTGAGGTGATGTACGCTGGGGAATGTCTCCAGTTCGGCCAGCCCGGCGACAGTCACGCTGCCGTAGCTGCACACGCGGCCGAGGTCGTTGCGCACGAGGTCGACAATCATCACGTTTTCCGCCCGGTCTTTCTCGCTGGTGAGCAGTTCGCGCGCCAGGCGGGCGTCGTTGTCGGGCGTCTCGCCGCGCGGCCGGGTACCTTTGATCGGGCGTGACTCGAGGCGCGCGCGGCGTTTGCAGAGGAAACGCTCGGGAGACGAACTGACAATGCCGAAGTCCCCGTAATCGAGACAGGCCGCGAACGGCGCCGGGTTGATCCGGCGCAGCCGGTGATGCAGTTGTATCGGTGTCAGGTCGGTACGGAGTGTGAAGCGCTGGGACAGGTTCACCTCGTAGACATCGCCGGCAATGATCGATTGCCTGATCGCCTGCACCGCGTCTCGGTACTCATCGGGCGACATGTCAGCCGAACAGGTTCCGGACGTGAGGTCGACTGAGTGATGGTCGGGCTCGTCGGAAGCTGCAAGCAGCGACCGCAGTTGATCGGCACGTACTCCTGCGCGTGTGCAACGAGCGGGTTCATCAGTTTCAGGCAAGCCGGTGGAGACAAGCCAGGCGGAATTGCTGACGTGATCGAAGGCCAGGATAACGTCGTAGAAACCAAACATCGCATCGGGCAGGTGGACATCATCGGGTGGGGGATCGGGCAACTTCTCGAGATGGCGAGCCATTTCGTATCCGAGATAACCGACGGCGCCGCCGACCAACGGGATGTCGGTGTCGAATCGCTCGATCTGGTATTGAGCCAGCAGGGACCGGAGCAACTCGAAGGGATTGGCCGCGACAGTGGCGGAACGACGTCCCAGTCTGATGACGCAGCGACCATCGCGGACCGTGAACGTCAGAAACGGATCACAGCCAACAAAGGACCATCGCGCCCGTTCGTCATCCGGCAGAGCGCTGTCGAGCCAGAACGGCCAGGGCCGCGCACTCAGCGCTGCGAAAGCGCGGGAGGGGTCGGTGGAACGGTCGAGTTTGGTGATTTGTGGACATATCCGGGAGATGTTCATGCCCGGGAAGGTAGCTGTTTCGGAGTGCTTTCACAATTGATTTCGCAAGCGACGGGCAGGCTACAGGCCAACCTGCAGTTCGGCCGCCAGTGAAAAGCCCTGGTGGGGTGAGCGGGAGTCAGTTGCTGTCGCGGTCGTGCCGTCTCCCCCGCTCCCGGAATCTCCGTCGGTTTCATCACGGTCGGCGACATGCAGCGGAACGATTTGCGATACATGCAAGGACAGAGCAATGGTGCGCCAGTGGACAGTCGGGCTGAACGAGAGTCGCGCAAGGTCGGCCGAGGTGATATCGAGCTGCCCGGATTGGAGGTCGTCAATCCCCATGCCAAGCGCTACCGGTCGCCAGGTGACGTAGCGAGCGGATGGTTCCACATGGGCGAGGTCAAGCCGAGTGCCGAGTTCCAGCCACGGTGTAATTGATTTTTCACCACTGACTTGAGCGCGGAACCACGACAACTCACCCTCCGCAATCAGATGCCGTCGTTCGCCGAGAAAGCGCGCCAGGCCATCAACAAACGGCCAGGCCTGCGCCGACCCGGCCAGTTCACCCTCGGCTGAGCCGGCGTGAGCCGACAGCGACCAGCCATGATGCGTCACGCCCACCGACCACTCGTAACCATCGAGATTCGTCTTGCCGAAATGAGCGAAACTGCGACTGTCCCGGTAGGCGTCCAGCCGGGCTTTGACCTCGAGACGTCGATGCCCGGCGGTGAACTCCCACTGAGCGACGCCAGCCCAGATCACTTGCACGTCGCCGTATCGGTAGATACCACTGAGCGCGGCCTGGTATGGGTTGTCGAAATCGGCGGCCGGCGATCCCGGCTGGAACGTACCCCAGTCGGAGCGCGAGGACAGCGCCAACGCCAACGGCAGATCGATTGACAGATCGAGTGTCGAGTAGGTCGCCCGGGAGATGAGATCGAGCCGCCCGCCTTCGCCCTCGTAGTAGAGTTCAGCAACACCGGGCAGCGTCGACTGCACCCCAATCTCCAGACCGGCGGTCAGGATTGACCAGGGCCGCACTTCAAGCCGTCCGGAGAAATCATCGGCCCGCGCCTCACGAATTCGCACTGCGCCCTGCATCTCCCAGGCGCCATCTGGTGAACTCAGCCCAACCCGGTTGTGAAACGAACGTCGGTTGGCATAAACAGTCCCGGTGAAGTTATCGCCATCCTCGAAAGCAAGTCTTCCCTCCGGAGCGCGCATGCCCGACTCGGCGGACCATTCCCAGCCATGGGCCGGGCCGGACAGGTGGACGGTGGTATGGGCCTCGCCGAATGTCCACTGCGACTGTTCATTGTCGTAGAACAGGTGGTCAGCCCGGTAGCCGCTCTCGTGGACAACCTTCGGGGCGGTGGCGCCGGGGATGGTACCCGGCGCCACCAGTATGGCCAGTATGATTGCCAGTCTCTTCATGGTGAGACTCATTCAATTCGACCGCGTTTCACTCACCCATAACACGACCTACCTGATCGTGTCACACATCGTCTGCTCCCACATCTCCGAAGTCAGCCCGAACATCGTCTTGAGCGAATCCGAAGTCAGCCCGGGCAGGAAACCGTTGATGGTCGGATTGGGGAACTCCCACGTTGCAAACGTCGTGGCCGTCCAGACCAGGCAGAGTTCGTACTCATCATCGACAAGCGAGATCGTATCGAGCGAGACCGCATAGCCCGGCAGGAAGTCTTTCAGGTTGGTCAGCGGATTGTCAAACCACTGGCGCAGGTCG
Source organism: candidate division GN15 bacterium (assembly GCA_014727815.1). GTDB lineage: Bacteria > Zixibacteria > MSB-5A5 > GN15 > FEB-12 > WJMS01. Next base: position 2,656 of record WJMS01000219.1, on the reverse strand, counting down.
ACGGTCATCTCAATAGTCTCTTCATAGTAGTCGCACTGGATATCCTGACCGTCCCAGTAGCAATCGGTATATTCGTCGACCACGATATTGAGATCGGTCGGCCCGGTGAAGTATGCCTCCCACGCCAGGATGCTGTCGCGCGCCTCGGTCAGGTCATCGATATCATCGATCCCGACCGGGATAAGATCGTCATCCTGATTGTCGCCCGAGTTTGCCTCGGCGATGAGCGCCTCGATTGCCGCGCGTACCTGTGCGGACCCATCGAGCAAACGATCCAGCGCCAGGCCCATGTGGTTGCCGGCTCGAAGTGAGAGGAAGGGGTGGTTCTGGCGCATTGCCTGGGCGACCCCCTGCATGTCATAGGATGGGAGATCGAGATTGCGCGCCAGGAAAACCTCAATCATTGATTCAAACACATTGGTGGCGGCGAGGAACACCCTGAAATCGGCGTTGTCGACCTCGATCGAGGCCGCGCCAGGGTTGCCCTGCATCTCGCCGGTGATAAAGAATCGATACGACGTGTCGGCGACAATCGCTTCGAGATAGCTGCGCGCCTCGGACACAAGCGGCAATAAAGCGTTTTCAAATACCGTCTGGAGATCGTTTATGACCGGGTCGTCCTGCGAGGCGGTTTCGGCGATACGTTGATCGAGCGCCACCGGGTTGAAGCCGATCTGCCCGAGCCCGCCGGTCGTGTACGGTATCCCGGTCATGAGGCCGGCGCCGCCGAGACTGACCTGAGGGATCATTGATATCGGTGACCCATCGATCGAGTCCGCGAAATTGGCCAGGTCCTCGAAGAATGCGTTGAAATCCGGATCGCCCATGAAAGTCATCAGCGCGCAGAAGGCGGCGCCGAAGCGGGCGTCGTTGTTGCCGGGATCGGCTGCCAGCGCCTCGAGATACATGTTATAGGCGCCGGAGAAATCGATATCTTCCGGACGGAAACTGCTGTCGGGATTGTCAAGCGTGACGGTGATCATCTCGTTCATCAACGCGCCCATCGAATCATTGGCCAGCAGGACAATCGAATCAGCGTTAAGTCCGTTGCCGTTGTCACCATCACCGCCCGTGCCGCTGTCGTCGCTGCTGCACCCGACACCCCAGAGAAACGCTGCCGCCACTGTAAAACTCACCAGCATTGCCAGACGGACCATGCCCCGTGTGAACATACTCTCCTCCTTTGTTTACATGTTGAGAGCGTGACCCCTTGTCGCACCCGAAATGGGAGTAGGTAATTGGAAGATTCGGGGTCGTGCCATCGTTGTCAAGAATGTTTAGCTTCGAATAGTCTACCCAGAAGAAAGCCAGGTTCGCTGTGACAGAACCTGGCTTATCAGCTTACGCGGTGTGCCTGACTCAGAATTTGTTGAATCCCGGCATATCGCGGATTTCAGCGTTGTCATCCCAGTCCGGCGTCTCCGTCCGGTCGTCGTCATCATCGTTGTTCTTCTCGCCCCAGCGATCGGCGGCGCCGGTGATGCCCTTAAGCCGCAAATCGAAATCGTCCGGGTTGGTGGCGTTGGCCATCGCCTCCTCGAACGAGATCATACCCTGCTTGTAGAGTTTCATAATCGCCTGGTCAAATGTCTGCATACCGTACTGGACATTGCCGTCGGCCATGAGGTCGGGAATCTCGGTCGTTTTTTCCGGATCGAGCAGACACTCCCGGATAGCGCCGGTCGAGGTCATAATCTCGATTGCGGGCACCCGGCCCGGCATGTCCGAACGGGCGATCAGGCGCTGACACAGAATGCCCTTGAGGGTACCGGCCAGCAGCAGGCGTATCTGCTGATGCTGGTGCGGCGGGAAAAACGACACGATACGCGTGATCGTCTCGACCACGTTCAACGTATGCAGCGTGGTCAGCACGAGGTGACCGGTGTCGGCCGCGGTAAGCGCGATCGACATCGTCTCCAGGTCACGGACCTCACCGATCAGGATGACGTCGGGATCCTGACGGAAGGCGTGCCGCAGGGCGGCCGCAAACGACTCAGTGTCACCGCCGACTTCGCGCTGGGCGATAACCGATTTCTTGTCACGGTAGATATACTCGATCGGGTCCTCGACGGTGATGATATTCAGCGGCCGGTTGGCGTTCATCTCCTCGATCACCGCCGCCAGCGTGGTCGATTTACCCGAACCGGTGGTCCCGGTGACAACCACCAGGCCGCGGTGCAGGCCGGAGATATCTTTGACGACCGGCGGGAGGTTCAGATCGGCGAAAGTCGGCACCTGGGTGTTGACCGCACGGACGGCGATACCGGTGGTGCCGCGCTGGCGAAAGAGATTGATACGAAAGCGTCCGAGCTTGGCCACGGAGAGGGCCAGGTCCATCTCGTTTTTCCGTTCGAATCGTTCCCGCTGTTTTTCGTTGAGGATTTGCGAGACGATCTGGTCCATGGAATCGATCGAGATCGGGTCGGTGGCGATTTGTTCGAGTCGGCCGTTGACCCGCAGATTGGGGCGGATACCGACCCGGACATGGAGGTCGGATGCTTTCCGGTTGAGCATTTCAACCAGCATCTGTTTGAGCGTCATGCACTTCCCTTTCAGCCTGGGCGGTTGCGGATAGATGCCCGTTTTCACGGTCATGACAAGCCTGCGGCTTGTCCGCAAGAGCAGAGCTTGCTATCTCTTAAATCGGCTGTTTGGG
>WJMS01000023.1 GCA_014727815.1 candidate division GN15 bacterium | reverse complement strand
TTAGCAACGGGTTAGGGCTAATCGGCTCAAGGATGGGCCACGCTCCGCCGATGACTAGGTAGATAAGGTGAACGTGCAAGGACAACAGGAAACGTGTATGAAGGACTCTCCCTCGATTGCCCGCTCGATAACGCTGCTGCTTTCAATTGCTGCGCTGGGCGCTCTGCTGGCGCTGAGTGGATGCGGCGGCGGCCAGTCAATGGCCTCACCTGGCGTGTATGCCGGCCAGCCGAAGAACGACACCAGCTCTGAAGATACATCTCAGGCGCCCGAACGCGACAGTGAGTCCGGGCCGCTGAGCTATCGATATGACAAAGGGGAAGAAGAACACGATCCCGGTACGATTCCCGACGAGGATTCACTGACTGCAACGAAGTCATCGAAGCAACCGATCGGCCATCGCAACGAAACGCGCACGTCGGCGCCGTCAAAATCGCAGGGCACGTACACTCTGCAGTTGTACAACGAGGACTCGGCTGCGGCGGTCGATGATGATATCTGGCGCTTGTTCGATCTTGCTGAGGAATACTACCAGATGGGCCTGATCGCCAACCGCGAAGCGAGTTGGGAGGAAGCCCAGTACTATTTCGAAAAATCACTGCGCATTCTGGCGAGCCTGGATGTCGAGTCGGATTCGACCATGACCCCGGAGGCGGTCAAGTACAACACGATTCTGGACAATCTCGTTGCGGATTATCGCGTGACGATGCGTTCGCTGGGTCGACTCGAAGAAGATGTTGCGCCGTCGGTGCTGGTCGAACGTTTTGGTGATATCGAACGCAACCTGGGTGACGATACCATTCAGGTCTACGAGGACGAAGTCCAACCGCGAATCACCTATGACCTGCCGATCGTCATGAACGATCGGGTCAAGAAGTCGGTCATCTATTTCCAGACGGTCGCCAAGGACGCGTTTCGCAAGTACCTCAGTCGTTCCAAGAAGTACCGCTGGTTGTTTGACCAGGTGCTCGAGGAGCACGGCTTGCCGAACGACCTGGTCTATTTGTCACTCGTGGAGTCGGGCTACAACCCGCATGCGTATTCGTGGGCGCGGGCGATGGGGCTCTGGCAGTTTATCAGTTCGACCGGACGCTTGTACAAGCTCGATCGCGACTGGTGGGTTGATGAGCGCAAAGATCCGGTGAAATCGACCCGGGCGGCGGCGCGTTTCCTCTCCGATTTGTATGACAAGTTCGGCTGCTGGGAGCTGGCCATGGCGGCCTACAACGGCGGTCCCGGCCGCGTCTCGCGCACGATCAAAAAACAGAATACGCGCGATTTCTGGAAGATGCGGCTGAAACGTCAGACGATGGACTATGTCCCGCTCATCTACGCCGCGACGATCATTGCCAAAGATCCGGAGAAGTACGGCTTCACGGATATCGAGTTTGAACCTGAGATTCGCTGGGACGAGGTCCTCATCGATCGCTGTCTCGATTTGAAGGTGGTCGCCCGGGAGATCGGCTGTACGTACGAGGAGTTGAAGGAGCTGAACCCGGAATTGCTGCGGCAGTACACGCCACCGAATCAGAAGCGCTATGCCCTCAAGGTGCCGGTCGGGCTCAAGCCGAAGTTTATGGCGGCGTATGACAAGATGCCGTCGCCCGAACAGACCAGCTGGGTCAAGCACCGTATCAATCGGGGCGAAACGGTCAGTACGATTGCGGCTCGTTATGGCGTGTCACAGTACGCGATTTTCGCGGCGAACAACCTGAGCCGCCGCTCGCGTATTTACGCCGGCAAGTACCTGATCGTCCCGGTGCCGCTCGATTCCCGGAGTTCGGGCTCGCGCAAGAACCGGACGTATGAGGCCGATGGTTCGGTCTACACGGTTCGCTCCGGCGACACGATGTGGGACATTGCGCGCGCGTTCGGGACAACGGTCTCCGACCTCCGCCGGATCAATTATATCGAGCGCGGTTCGCGGATCTATGTCGGGCAGAAGCTGAAGATCCCGTCGAGCGCCACCAAGCTCAAAGAGAAAAGCACCAACCGGTCGTACGCCTCGACCTCGCGCAAGAACACGAATTCGTCATCGAACGGTGAATCGATCACCTATGTCGTTCGTTCCGGCGACACGATCTGGGATATTGCCCGGGCGCACGGCACCACGACCGGTGAGATCCGTCGCCTGAACGGCCTTGGTCGTTCGAGCCGAATCTATCCGGGGCAGCAGTTGACGGTAAGCGGCAACGGTGTCAATTATGTGGTCTATCGTGTCAAGCGCGGCGACACCCTGGCGCGGATCGCCAAGCAATACCGGACCACCATTTCCCGGATTGCCGCCTGGAATGGTATGACCGATCCGGATAACCTCCGGGTGGGTGAAGAACTGAAGATCCATCTGCAATAACGAAAGCACGTATGGCAAGAAAGCGAGATATCATAGTCGGCGTCGTCATCGCCGTCGCATTCGTCGTCGCTTTCGGCATGTTTGCCCTGATCTTTATCGGGATCATGTCGGAGTCGGGTGACGTGTCTATCGCCGGCCTGGGCGGCGATATCGGTGTTGTCGAGGTGTTCGGGACGATGACCGAGGGCAATGGCCGGGAGATTATCCGTCAACTCGACCGCTGGGGCGAAAGCGGTTCGATCAAGGCGATCGTGCTGCATGTCAATACGCCCGGCGGGGGGGTGGCGATCTCACAGGAGATTTACGATGCGATCTACCGGGTGCGTGATGAGGGCAAACCGGTCGTTGTTTCGATGGCTTCGGTGTGTGCCTCCGGCGGCTACTATATCTCGTGTGCGGCCGATCGAATCATGGCCAATCCCGGGACGCTGACCGGCTCGATCGGCGTGATTATGCAGTTTCCGACCGCCGAGGAGCTGTTTGACAAGATCGGGATTCAGTACGAGACGATCGAGTCGGGGGAGATGAAGGATGTCGGTTCGTGGGACAAGCCGATGACCGAGGAGGAGGAGCTGATGCTTCGGTCGGTCGTGATGGATTCCTACGAGCAATTCGTTGAGGTGGTTGCAGAAGGGCGGGGCAAAGACAAGGAAGAGGTCTATCTGGTGGCCGACGGATCTCTGTTTACGGGGCATCAGGCGCTCAATCTCGGCCTGGTGGACAGCCTCGGGGGGCTGAATGAGGCGATCTACTGGGCTGCCGATCTGGCGGGTCTGGAGGGGGAGCCGAGCGTGGTACGGCCGTATCGTCGCGAGCAGGTTGGTCTTTTCGATCTGCTCGGGTCGTTCAACGATCTGGCTGACAGGGTGTCGACAGCGGTCGATGACCGTTTGACCGGTCCGCAGCTGCTGTATTTGTATAAGTGACCGGCCTGTCAAAATATCGCCGGAATTCAAAAAAACTATAGACAAGCTGCTGATTTTTCTTTTTCTTTCGCTCTGGCTGGATTATCTTCTGGAGCCCCAATGGCTTATCGGACCAGCCGGACGGCGAAGAGGTGAGCTACAGCAGGTGAGCAAAAAACGGATTTTGTATTCATAGACGACTCTGTCGAGGGAGGAAGCTGTGACAAAAGCGGACCTGGTCGAAAAAGTTGCTGAGAAGACCGGTTTAACTCGTACCGATGTTGCGGTCGTGGTTGACTCGTTTCTTGACACGGTCAAGAAGTCGGTCGAAGCGGGCCATAACATTGAGATCCGAGGTTTCGGGACCTTCAAGATTAAGCTTCGCAAGGCACGCAAAGCGCGTAACCCTCGCACCGGCGAGGTGGTCCCGGTTCCGGATCGGAAAGTGCCGGTGTTTAAGCCGTCGAACGAGTTCAAGAACATGATAACCAAACTCGGGATATAACCGTGTGTAACTAACGTGGAGGATCAATGCCCAGCGGGAAGAAGCGGAAGCGCCAGAAGATTAAGACGCACAAACGGAAGAAGAGAAGACGCGCCAACCGTCATAAGAAGAAAAACCGTTAGTTGGTAAGCGGAAAGTTTTGACCGGTCCTGCGGGTAACCGGTTCCTCCACGCAGATATCCCACGGCCGGCGTAAAGCCGGCCGGCCATGCCGGGGCGACAGGCAACCGGCCCTGGTCCAACAGCTTGCGTGAATTCTATCCATTCCGTGCGCCCACGCGATCGCGTGGGCATTCTTGTTGCATATCATCGCGGCGGTGATGTGTGACCTCTCCAAGTACATCCTGTGCGGCGCCCTTGCGGTTGGCCTGATGGTATCGACGGTTTCGGCCGATGTCGATGACTTCCTGGTCAATGACGATGGCGGTTCGACCCAGCAGACCAATCCGCGGATTGCGGTGGCCGGTGACGGCTCGTTTGTGATTGCCTGGGTCGACAAGCGCGCCGGCGCCAATGATATCTACGTGCAGCGGTATACGTCGGACGGCAGTCCGCTGGGCGGCAACACGCGGGTCAACGATGATCTTAATGCGGCCTGGCAGGCCGAACCGGCCCTGGCGTGTGATCTCGACGGCCGTTACTGGCTGGCGTGGAAGGACTACCGCAACGGGCAGTATCCTTTTGACGCGGACATCTACTTTCAGCGGTTTGATACGTCGATGAGTACGCTGGGGGTCAACCGGGAGTTGACCACCGAGTTGCCGGACTCGTTGAAGGAGACTCCGGATATTGCGGTCTCACCGACCGGCGCGGTCGTGCTGGTCTGGGCTGACTACCGGAATGCCAACTGGGATATCTACGGTCAGCTGGTGGGCGCCGATGGCGCATTGGTCGGGAGCAATTTCAGGGTCAATGACGATGTCGGCAGCAGCCAGCAGCATGCGCCCCGGGTGGCGTACTCGAGCGATGGCTGGTTTGTGGTGGTCTGGTACGACAACCGAATGGGGCATGACGATATCTTCGCCCGGCGGTTTGATTCGACCGGTTCACCCCTCACCGCCGGGGTGCGGGTCAACACCGACGCGACGACCGAGCGACAGGCATTTCCGGATGTCGCCTGCGATGCCTCGGGGCATTTCACGGTTGTCTGGGTTGACTGGCGCAATGGTCGCTATCCGACCAATCCTGATATCTATTCACGGAAGTTTGACACGACCATGATCGGGCTGTCATCGGATACAAAACTGAACACCGACGCCTCGGTGCGGGCGCAGCGCGAGCCGTGTATCTCGGCCGATCGGATGGGCAATGCGGCGATCATCTGGTCGGATTCCGCGGCCGGGTCGTTTGATATTGTCGGGCAGATGATCGATGCAGACGGGGTGGTGCGGGAGACAAACTTCCAGGCCAACAGTTTCACCGATTCGGCCCAGCTGCAGGCGGATGTGGCGCTTGACGGCCGCTTCCGGTACATCACCTGGGTGGACAAGCGCAACGGCAACTTCGATATCTATGCTTCGATTCAGCAGTACAATGATCCCACGCTGACGGTTGCCCCGGCTTATCTGGCGTTTAGCATGGACTACGCCGGCGCCTTGCCGGCGGCGCAGGAAGTCCTGGTCGATCATGTCGGCTACAATCCGCTGGACTTCGAAGTGCACAGCGATGTTGCCTGGCTCGAGGTGACGCCGGTGTCGGCGACTACCACGGCCACGATTTCGGTCGAAGTAGATGACAGCCTGCTTGCGCCCGGTTCCTATCTGGCAACGCTGACGCTGGTGGATATCGCGAACAATGACTCGTCGGTTACGGTCCCGGTGACCCTGACGGTGGAGAGTCCGCTGACGCCGAGTGCGGCTGATACCCTGGTGATCGGGACGGCTTCGGTGGTCCAGGGCGGGATTGGCGCGGTGCCGATTGACGCCACGCTGGCGACTGAGGCGCGAGGCCTGGACCTGGCGCTTCGGTATGACACCACGGTAGTGCGATTCGACTCGGCAGTGGCTGATCCGTCGCTGCCGGCCGGATGCACGCTCAGCTATGCGATCGATGATCTGGCGGGGGAGATGTCGTTCGCCATAACCTGTGATTCGGTCACGACGCTCGGATCGGGCGCCATGACGCTGGCCGAGTGCTTCTTTACGGCGGCGGCTGTTGATGCCCGTATGCCGCTTGACACTGCATACAACGACACGCTGGAAACGGTGCTGACCGATACGGCCGGGACCCGTCTCGGACCGGTTGTGCTGGCCGGGGAGATTGTGGTCGGGACGCCGACGGCGGTGGGGGATGCCGGTGATCTGCTGTTGCCGGAGCAGGTGCGGTTATATCAGAATTACCCCAACCCGTTCAACTTGTCGACGACCATAGCTTTTGAGCTGGAGCGACGGGCCGAGATCGATCTGGCGGTATACAATGTACTCGGTCGGCGGGTGCGGACGCTGGCCCGGCAGTTGTACCCGGCGGGTGGGCACGAAGTTACGTGGGACGGGCGGACCGAGCACGGCTTGGAAGCGGCCAGTGGGGTGTATTTTGTCAGGCTGATGGCCGGGCCATATCGGGAAGCCCGTAAGATGCTTCTGCTCAAGTGATTGCCTGAAATTTTCCGGCAAAAAGCCAAACCTTCCAAGCGATCATACGTACAGAGAGGCAGGTGGAGGAGAATCTGTACGGAGGATATCATGAGGTTACGCAACATAGCGATTGTGACAGCCCTGCTTGCCCTGACCGCGGCCGCCGGGATGGCTGCCGACAACAGCGGTCGGATCTACGGGCGGGTGACGCTTTATGATGGCGATGTCCTCGAAGGCTTGATTCGGTGGGACAAGAACGAAGCCAACTGGGTGGACATCCTCAACGGCACCAAGGAAGTGCCGCGGCAGTATCTGCGCGATGAGCGCTACCGTGACCGCCGCGAGTACGCCGGCAAGAAAGAGATTGAGTTTTTCGGTATCAAGATAGGTGAGACCAGCGGTTCGAGCTGGTCGGGCAATTCCGCCTGTGGCATTCGTTTCGGCCATATCCGCGAGCTTGAGGTGATCGACGATGATCGCGCCCTGCTCACATTGAAGTCCGGCCAGGAGCTGGAGCTCGAGGAGAGTTCGACCGATCTCGGTTCGGCGATCCGCGGGATCGTGATCGAAGATGCCGACGAGGGTGAGATCGAGCTGATCTGGGAAGATATCGAGCGAATCGAGTTCATGGCGGCGCGGTCGGATGAAGCCTCGCGGTTCGGCGAGCGCCTGTACGGAACGCTGACCACTCGTCGCGGCGAGGAGTTTACCGGGTTTGTCTGCTGGGACATCGATGAGTTGTTCGAGGAGGACATTCTGGATGGTGATGAGCGGAATCGTTCCCGCAAGATTCCGTTCGAGAAGATCGATGCGATTGAGCGCTACAGTTCCTCGGCGGCGCGAGTCTTCCTCAAGAACGGTGAGGATATGGTACTGCGCGGCTCCAACGATGTCGATGATGACAACCGGGGGATCGTGATCAGCGATCCGTCGTTCGGCGATGTCATGGTCGAGTGGAGCGAGTTTGAGCGTCTCGAATTCAGCCGTCCCGAGCGGCAGGTCACCTACGATGATTTCGATGGGGGCCGGCCACTGTACGGCACGGTGTACACCGAGGATGATGACAGCTATACCGGCGAGATTCGCTGGGACAACGACGAGGCGTACACGTGGGAGATTATCGACGGCACGTTCCGCAATGTCGAGTTCGATATCGAGTTCTCACACATCAAGGAGATCCGTCGGCGCGGTTACAGCGGCGCGATCGTGACGCTACGCGACGGCCGGGAGTTCCAGCTGCGCGATTCGAACGATATCGATGACAGCAACAAGGGTATCTACATTACCACCGAGGGTGGAGAAGATATTGTCGTCTACTGGGATGAATTCGATCGAGCCGAATTCCCATCGAGATAAAGATTCTTCAAACCGTTGACGAAACGGTACCGCGATGGAGAACCACGCCGCCCGGCGTGGTTCTTTTTTTGTCTGTCAGGCGTGCGATTGGCCTGAACAAGGAAACGCCCATCAGGCAGGTGGCCCGATGGGCGTCAATGGATACCATGTGAACTGGTTTGCCGATTAGTTCAGTTCGGCGTGTTCTTTGGCCTCACGCAGTTCTTTCAGGTGGGCTTCGGCCTGGGAGACCTCGGTTTTGGCCTTCGGATTGTTCTTGGCCATACGTACGAACGCTTCCCAGTTGGCGATGTTCTGATCGTAGTTGTCGGGATCAGCGAATTCCATGGCGGAGGCATAGTTGTACGCCGCACGGAACTTCTTGCTGTTGACCGTCAGTGCCTTCTGGAAGGACTGCCCGGCCTGGGTATACTTTTCCTGACCCATGTAGATCTGGCCGAGGGCGAAATGGGCCGAGTAGTTCGGTTTCATTTCATTCGACTGCTTCAGCGCCTGAATCGCCTTGGTGTCCTGGCCGAGCTTGTCGTAGGCGCGACCAACCATCAGGTAGGTCAGATAGTCGCCGCCACCCATCTCGTGACACTTCTCAAGGGTCTCGACGGCGTTGGCCTGGTCGCGGTTCTGGTAGTAGGCTTTGCCCAGGTCGCGGTAGAGCGCCGCGTCGTCGGGATTCAGTTCAATCGCCTTATTGAATGCCTCGATAGCTTCGGGGAATCGGCGCAGGGTGTAGTCGACGCGACCGACGTTGGCGAACGCATCGGCGTTGTCCGGATCCTTTTCCGAGGCGGTCCGGAACTGTTGCAGCGCCTGGTCATATTTCTGCTGCTGGAAAAATATCGCACCGAGATTCATGTAGGCATCGACGAGATCCGGATTGAGCGAGATCGCCGTCTGATAGGCAATAACGGCCTCATCCATGTTGCCGGCCTGACCGGCCTCGATACCGGTATTCAGGGCTTCCATCGCCCTGACCGAGTCGGGTTTGTCCTGGGCCGACGAATTCGGGACAGCGAGCAGCATAAGCGCCAGCAGACCGAAAAGGGTTGGTAACAGCAGGTGATACTTCTTCATACGAACTCCTTTCGAGTCGTTATCTCTACGTGGTAGTACACAATACCGGTGAAAATGATCCAAAACTTACAGCGTTTGCCGGTGATTGACAAGTGCCTCTTTGACGTCGTCATGTTTCAGGGCCAGTATTCGAGCGGCCAGAATAGCGGCATTTTTAGCGCCCGGCGAGCCCACTGCGACGCCTGCGACGGGGATTCCGGGCGGCATCTGGACGACCGACAGGAGCGAATCCAGCCCGTCAAGCGCCGCCGGCAGCGGGACGCCGATGACCGGCAGCAGTGAATGGGCGGCGGCGACTCCCGGCAAGGCCGCCGACAACCCGGCCATGGCGATTATCACTTCAAATCCGTTCTCGTGTGCCTTGCCGGTCAACTCGGCTGTCTTAGCCGGGTGCCGGTGCGCCGAGGAAACCTCGATGACACTCTCGATGGTCAGTGCGTCGAGCTGCTCGCGGCACTTCTCGGCGTATTCCATATCGGACTTCGATCCCAGAACAATCAGCACTTTGGCCATGTTGCCATCCTATGCTTGCGACGGCGCCAGCACCCGAAAGCCGATATCGCGGCGATAGGTGACGCCATCAAAAGTGATTTGCTTGACGACTTCGTAGGTTTTGTCCAGCGCTGATTGGAGATCGTTGTTGATACCGACGACGCCGAGAACCCGGCCTCCTGCCGTAACTAACGTCTTTCCATCGCGTCTGGTTCCGGCGTGGAACACGACATTGCCGTTGCCCCAGCTCTTGCGCAGGCCATTGATCGGCGCACCCGTCTTGTAGTTGCCGGGGTAGCCTTTGGAAGCGAGAACGACACACGCGGCTGCGCCCTCGCGCCAGTCGAGCCGATCGTAATTGCTCAGCTTTTTGTCGACGGCGGCTTTCATGATGTCGGCCAGGTCGTTTTTGAGCAGCGGCAGCACGGCCTGAGTCTCGGGGTCCCCAAAGCGGCAGTTGAATTCGAGGACCTTGGGTCCCTCCGACGTAAGCATCAGGCCGGCATAGATGACGCCCTTGTACGTGATATTCTCGGAGCGCAGGCCGGTGATGAGCGGCTCGAACACGAACTGATTGATCTCGTCCATCACTTCCGGTGTGACAAAGTCGGTGGGGCAGTAGGCGCCCATGCCGCCGGTGTTGGGTCCCTTGTCACCCTCGAAGGCCTGTTTGTGATCCTGGCTTGGCAGCAGCGGGAGGATCTTTTTGCCGTCGGTAATCGCCATTACGCTGACTTCCTGGCCCTCGACAAACGACTCGATGACGATCCGGCTGCCGGCTTTGCCGAATGACTCGTTCATCATGATCTCTTCGATCGTCTTGTTGGCTTCCTCGAGGGAGTGCACGACGATGACACCCTTGCCGGCGGCGAGACCATCGACTTTTATGACGGCCGGGAAGGCCAGGGTTTTGCAGAAGCCCATTGCCTCGGCGGCCGATTCAAAGACCTTGAACGGCGCGGTGGGGATGTGGTATTTCTGCATGAACTGTTTGGCGAAAATCTTGCTCGATTCGAGCTGGGCCGCTTTTTTCTCCGGGCCGAAAATCCGGAGTTTGCGGCGCTGGAATTCATCGACAATTCCCTGTGCCAGGGGCTTTTCGGGGCCGACTACGGTCAGGTTGATCTTGTTGCGCTGGGCGAAGTCGATCAGGCCTTTGATGTTGTCGGCCTTGATGTTAATGCACTTGGCGTGCTGCCCGATGCCGGCGTTGCCGGGGGCGCAGAAGATCTTGTCGACTTTTTTCGACTGCTGGAGTTTCCACACCAGGGCATGCTCGCGTCCGCCCGAGCCGATGACGAGAACGGAATACTGACCACCGCCGCCGGCTTTGCCGCCGCGGCCTGATCGCCGGCCTCTGGAACGCTTGGCGTTGCCTCGCCCGCCGCCCTTGCGACCGGACGGTTTACCCGAGGGCTGCTTCTGGTTGCCCTTGTTGTTTGCCTCGTTACTCATAAAGCCGGAATAAATGGCGTATATATAGGAAATTCAACCCCTTTTTGGAAAGGGCCGGGTCTGACGAAATCCGACAAAACGGTTGCAAAACCGGCAAAATCGCCTATTTTCAAGTAATAACACCCTCACGATGCCCGTTGTACTGCTCTGACTGACTGTTAACAAACTCGCCGACAAGGAGTTTTACATCATGAGTCTGCGTTCCCGTTGGGCCTTACTAATTGCTGTCATCGCACTGCTCGCCGGTGCAGCGTCGGCTGCGCCAAATCCGCTCATTCAGACCGACAAGCTCTCGAAAGCGCAGATCGTCGAGGTCGGTCGGATGGGACTGGACATTATCGAGGTGTCCGATGAGCGCTTGAAAATTGTCATCTGGCCCGGTGACCTGGCCGAACTCGATGCGGCCGGAATCGGCTATGAGATTGTCCACGACAACCTGACCGAGTTCTACCAGTCACGGTATCCCTCGAAAGACATCGAGACGATGGGTGGTTTTCTGACGTTTGCCGAGATGGTTGATCGCATGGACAGCCTGAGTGCGCAGTATCCGGCTATTTGCAGTGAGAAGTTCTCGATCGGGCTGTCGATCGAGGGTCGCAATCTCTGGGTGCTGAAGGTCTCCGACAATCACGAGGTCGATGAAGACGAGCCCGAGGTGTTTTACAATTCACTAATCCACGCCCGTGAGGGCGCTGCCGGCGCCGCGAATTTGCGCTATCTCGAGTGGCTGCTGGAGAACTACGGCGTCGATCCCGAGGTGACCGACGTGGTCGACAACCGGGAGTTGTTTTTCCTGTTGGTATACAATCCGGATGGCTATGTGTGGAACCAGGTGATCGCGCCCTCCGGTGGTGGTATGTGGCGCAAGAACCGCCGCGACAACACCGGTTTCTCCAGCGAGATCGGAGTCGATCTCAATCGTAACTACGGCTACAACTGGGGTTACGACAACAACGGTTCCTCGCCCGATCCGGGGGACAACACCTACCGCGGCGCGGCGCCGTTTTCCGAACCGGAGACACAGGCCGTGCGTGACTTTGCCGCCTCGCGCGAGTTTGTGATCGTCAACAACATTCACACCTATTCCAATCTGGTTCTCTGGCCGTGGGGCTACGAGTCCGGTCAGTACACGGAAGAGGAGGAGTTCTACCGGATTATCGGTGACTCGTTGACGCAGTACAACAACTACACGCCGACGGTGGCCTGGGGGCTCTATCCGGCCAACGGGGCCGCTGATGACTGGTTTTGGGGAGATACTCTGACCAAGCCGCGGGCGATTTCGTTTACTACCGAGATTGGCGGGAGTTCCGATGGCTTCTGGCCGCCGCTGAGCCGGATACCGGAGCTGGCCGAAGAGAACATTTTCCCGAATTTCTTCATGGCCAAGATCGCCGACAACCCGTATGGCCTCAAGCCGCCGATACCGCCGGTGGCCCAGGTTCCGGACAGTTCCAGCGGGCAGTTCACCGTGTCGTGGAGCCATGATGATCCGGTCAACCCGGCTGTGTCCTATCGTCTGGTCGAATTCAGCGATAAGCAGACGGTCACCGATGATGCTGAGGCGGACTATGGTTACTGGGATATCGCCGACTGGGTGCCCTCGACTGTTCGGGCATACTCGGGGACGACATCGTGGGCGACGATCAACGAGAACCAGACGCAGCACATGATGACGCTGGCCAACCCGTACCTCGTCCAGCCGAACGACACGCTTCGGTTCCGACTCTGGTACGACATCGAGCTGGACTGGGACTATCTGTACGTGCAGCTTTCCGACGACGGCGGGCAGAGTTTCGTGAATCTGGCCAACGACCTGACCACCAATTTCGATCCCAACGGCAACAACCAGGGCAATGGTATTACCGGCGATGGTGGCGGGAGCTGGATCGAGGCGACGTTCGACATTTCCGGCTGGGCCGGTCAGCAGGTGATTGTACGGCTGGCGTATATCACCGATCAGGCGGTACTCGATGCGGGAGTGTGGGTGGATGATTTCGAGAATGTGGACAGCTTCGGTATAGAAAATACCGTCGCGACCACGCTCACCGACACCTCATACAGCTTCAGCACGCACGACGCGGGTGAATGGTGGTACCGGGTGACTGCGACCGACGCGGAGGGGCAGGAATCAGCCCCGTCGGCGCTGGTGAAGACGGTTATCGAACAGTCGTTCCAGCTGGGTGATATGAACGGCGATGACGAAGTCGATCTTGGCGATGTCATTTACCTCGTCAATGCACTCTTCCTGGGTGGCCCGGCGCCGGTGAATGCCGATGCTGCCGACTGTACGTGTGACGGCAATGTCGATTTGAATGATGTCATTGCGCTGGTGAACACGCTGTTCCTGGGCGGCCCGCCGCTTTCTTGCCCGTAGGTCAGTTACCGAGATACCCACTGATGACTTTCTGTGAGCCGAAATCGCTTCCAAGCGGTTTCGGCTCAACATATTCAGTTGACAAGACGTCTCTTGGTTACGTATCTTGGCTCCTTACTATTGGTCAGTTTTTGGCCCCGCGCGGGGCTTGCATGATAGGTGGAAGTTTAGGGCAAAAGTTCTATAGTTAGGGATGCGGTAATGAAAACAATTTCCTTGATGCTTGGGCTGCTGTTGATCGTTGGTCTCAATCTTACCGCGGTTGCGCAAGACGACGAGGTGTACTACACCGAAGATGAGGGAGAGTATCTCGAGGTAACGCTGTATGGTGGCGGGACGGTCCCGACCTACCAGCTTGATACGTGGCGCGACTCGCTCGGCGCCAAGACGGGCTGGAATTTCGGCTTTGATGTTGGTTACTTCCTGACATTCGATCTCGCGATCGGCCTCAATTTCACCTATTCGCAGATGGGTATCGACACCGACATCGAGGAGCTCAGCGCCAACCAGAAGCATCAGATGTACAACGCGATGTTGTACGGCAAGTATTACTGGTTTGGCGAGGAGAGCGATTTCGCACCGTATGTCAAGGCGATGGCGGGGGTGTGGAACCTGAAGTTCTCTACCGAAGTGGCCGATCTCGACGGCAGTAACCGTCGTTTTCGCGAGCTGTCCTACAGTCCGGCGTTCGCGTTTGGCGGTGGGGCCGGCGTGTTTTACTATATTCATGACTTCGGTGGTCTTTTTATCGAGGCGACTTACCAGCATGCCCTGACCAAGAATTCCGAGAAGGACTTTTTCGGTCAGACGTATGTCTTTGACAATTACTCGGCAGTCATGACGGTTCACGCCGGTATCACGACGTTCTTCGAGTTGTAAGCCGCCGCGCACATGGTGAGAGTATTCCGGCCTGCCGGTTCATTGAATCGGCAGGCCGTTTTGTGTTTGCTCAGGTGGGGGTAATCGGCTACCATGGAGCCATGAAATCGGTAAAACTGCTGGTGGTCGACGATGAGGCGCAGGCGCGCGAGATGCTTGCGGGATATCTCAGCAACAACGGCTACGAAGTCACAACCGCTCCCGACGGTGAGACGGGGTTGCAGCTGTACGAGCAGTTGTTCTCGCCGCTGGCGCTGATTGATATGAAGATGCCCGGGATGTCCGGGCTGGAACTGTTGACCCGGCTTCGGGAAATCAATCCATTCATCCAGGTAATCATGCTGACCGCATTTGGCTCGGTGGAGACGGCGGTCGAGGCGATGCGGCTGGGGGCGTTCGACTATGTCACCAAGCCGGTCGAGGACCTCGACGAACTGCTGGTGCGGCTCAACAAGGCGGCCCGGCAGAACCGGCTGGTGGTTGACAACCAGGTGATGACTGAGCGGTTGGCCGAGGCGTTTCCGAAAACGGATATCGTGGGCGAGTCACCGCAGATCCAGAAGGTGCGGGAGATGATCTCGCTGGTGGCGCCGCGCGACGCGACCGTGCTGCTGACGGGACCGTCGGGAACCGGCAAGGAACTGGTGGCGCAGGCGATCCATGCGCTGTCGGATCGGGCGGAGAAACCGCTGGTGACGATCAACTGTGCGGCCTTTCCCGAGACGCTGCTCGAATCGGAGTTGTTCGGCTACGAGAAGGGGGCGTTTACCGGGGCCGACCGGCCCAAGCAGGGGCGGTTCGAACTGGCCGATGGTGGCACGTTGTTTCTCGATGAGATCGGTGAGATGCCGTTGACCATGCAGGTCAAGCTGCTTCGCGTTCTCGAGGAGCGGCAGATCGAGCGGCTGGGTTCGGTCAAGTCGATCCCGCTCGATATTCGGGTAATCGCCGCAACCAATCGGAATCTGGAGCAGATGATTGCCGAGAAGCTGTTTCGTGAAGATCTCTTCTACCGATTGAATGTCATCAAAGTCGACCTGCCACCGCTGGCCAATCGGGGGGGGGATGTTCTACTGCTGGCCGAGCGGTTTGTCGAGAAGTATGCCCGCAAGATAGGCAAGGATGTGCGAGGGATCGATCGGGCTGCCGCGGCCAGACTGACGGCATATGAGTGGCCGGGCAATGTACGCGAACTGGAGAATATCATCGAACGGGCGATCGTGCTGACATCGTCGATCTATCTCACCGAAGATGACCTGGTGGGTCTGTCCGAAGCCGCGCCGGCTTCGGCCGGCGGAGAGATCCGGCCGTTGAGTGAGGTGGAACGGGATCATATTAGGTTCTGCCTCGATCAGCTGGATTGGAATCTGGGGCTTACCGCCGAAAAGCTGGGCATCCACCGCAATACGCTTCGGGCCAAGATCAAAGATTACGGTCTTACCAGGCCCGAATAATCCCGACCATACCCGACAAGAATTGTGCGTGCCCGCTCGGGCGATGCACAGAATATGTGCGCCCGGCCGTTTCGGGGGTATGGCTGAATTCTTTCAAGTTGTTGTGCAGCAACGCACCAATCGGTTTGGCACGGGGTTTGTTGATATGTCGGGCAGGTTGAAAATCTGTCCGGATCAAGGAGAAGACAATGAAGAAGATTCTGGCCGTGGCTGCCATAGCAATGCTGAGCATTGCCCTCGTTGGATGTGAAGATGACGACAACATTGTTGCGGTCGATGAGGTCCCGGTTGCCCCGCAGGGTGTTTTTTCCGTCACCGGTGACGAGGTCGTCTACGTGCTGTTTAATGGCATTTACGATCCCGATGTCGATTACTATCAGGTCTACCGTTCCCGTGAGGAACTCGATAACTACACGCCCATTGGGACCGTAGATGCGATCGATAATCCGAATCTCGATCTGATCGTGTACCGGTTTGACGACACTGATGTCGACAACGGTGTGGACGTCCCGTACTACTACGCGGTAACCAGTGTCGACAACGCCGGCCAGGAGTCTGAATTGTCGGCCGAGCTGGTTTTTGATACGCCTCGCGAAGAGGGCGAGAATTTCATGATTTCCAATGATCTGCAGGACGGAGACCTGGCCGGGTTCAATCTCGCGACTGGTGTCACGGTCCCCGATACGAGTGTTCTGGCCGACGTGTTTGTCGATCGGTTTGACGGCATACTGTATCTCAACGCGGTTGTCCCGGACACTGGTTTTCCGGCTGACATACAGGACATGGGGTACACGCAGCCGATTGAATTCGCCGGCGATCAGATCGCGTTTGACGACATTACGTACGCGCCGGCCGACGGCTGGTCGGAATTGCGATATGTCGAACTGATCGAGGGGCATACCTATGTTGTCTGGACGGCCGACAATCACTTTGCGAAGATCCGGCCGTACAATGTCAATACGGGTACCGGGATTGTGGAGTTCGACTATGCGTATCAGTCCGATCCCGGCAATCCCGAACTGTCGGTGCCGCGTGACGCCGACCCGAACCGTCAGATAGATTACCGTACCAAGAGCGGCACCTCCGCTCGATAGAAAAGTCGTTGATGTGAATAGAAAGAAGGTGTGAAGATGTTACGCTCCAAACTTACCGGTTCGCTGCTGCTGGCGCTGTTGATGCTCCTCGGCGGGGTAGTTGGGGGGGCGGCCCAGGATATACAGCGTGGTGGCGACGATGATGACCGTCCGGTCTATTACAGCGACCGTCCGCGGATCGATCGCTATCTCGATGCCGAGGTGTGGACCAACCACTCCGATGGCGAGTACTATGTCGGTGACAACATCCAGATCAATTTCCGGGTGAGCCGCGATGCTTTCGTGGCGATTTACTCGGTCGACACGCGCGGCATGGTCAACCTGATTTTCCCGACCGATCCGGGTCAGGACAATTTCGTCCGTGGCGGCGAGAGCTACCGTCTGCCGGGCGCCAACGCCGGCTATGACCTGGTGGTCAACGGTCCCGAAGGGGTCGAGAACATCCAGATAATCGCCTCGCGCGAACGTTTCCCGGTGCCGAACTGGTATCGCAATTCCGGGCTGGTATGCGACTGGGATGACCGCTACAACTACATGGATTATCTGAACGGTCGTTATTTCATCCGGTACGACGGTCAGCGTTTCGCTTACGACCGGGCGGCGATATTCGTGAATGAATGGGAAGACTACTATTTCCGGCCGGTCTACCGTCCGTACTATCCGAGCTGGTCGGTGTGCGGTAACGTCTATATCGATTACGGCTGGGGACACTCGGTGTATGTCAACGGTGTCTACTGGGGCTGTACGCCGCTGTACCTGCCGCGGATCGCGGTGGGCTGGCATACGGTTACGATTTACGATCGCTACGGTTACTGCTGGGAGAACGACGTTCATATCAGCTACTACAACACGGTGGTGCTGGATCGGACGGTTGTAAAGACGACCTCGACGACGAAGTCGAAGTACAAGACGGTTCGTGAGGTCGGATACCGCAACCCGGTCAATGCCGGCTATACGAATTTCGAGCGGAAGACCAAGGCGGTGCTGGGCAAGGACGCCTCGGTGTACACGCAGTCGGTGGGCAAGTCGGCTTCGAAGTCGACCGGCAAGTCGATGACGCATTCGTCGGGCAAGGCGAGCGCGACGACCTCGAAGGGTACGCGGTCGACCGGTATCGCTCAGGACAATATCCAGGCGCCGAAGTCCAAGAAGTACGTGCGTGGTTCGACCGACCTGGTCAAGACGGATCGCGGCTATGAGACCGATCTGGCTGCGACGGCTCGCGGCAAGTCGAAAAGCTCCAACGCGACCCGGAGTTCGACCTATCGTCCGTCCAGTGACGGCAGCGCCGGGGTGACCAGTTCCTCGCGGTACAAGACCCGCAAGGGCGTGACCGACCCCCGGTCATCGTCGTCCTCGATGGATCGCAGTACCACGCGGGGCCAGTCGAGCGGCTACTATCAGAAGAAGTCGGCGACTTCGCGCAGTTCCAGCAGTTCGAGCTACGGCACGCGCAAGAACAGTTCGTCGTCGAGCGGCAGCTATCGCTCGAAATCATCGAACCGTTCCAGCAGCAGCTACAACTCGGGTTCGAAGCGATCGAACAGCAGCAGCACGCTGAACCGTTCGAAGGGTTCCTCGAGCAAGTCGAGCGGTTCGTACCGCAAGGCGCCGGCGCCGAGCAAGTCGAGCAGCACGACGATCAAGCGTTCCGCGCCGAGCAAGTCGAGCAGCTCGTCGGGCAAGAGCCGCAGTTCGGGATCCAGTTCGAAGGGTTCGTCGAGCAAGGGCAAGAGTAAGAAGTAGTCGCTCGGACCACACGGATGTGCGAAGCAGTGATTGAAGGGGATGGTAGGTGACATGAGACGTGTGATGACATACCTGGCGCTGGCCGCTTTCCTGATCGCATCGGGACCGTCCGCCATGGCGGTCTCGAAAAAGAAGGACAGCAAGGATACGACCAAGACCGAGCAGAAGAAGGACAGCGCGGCGGTCAGGGACAGCATTCAGAAGGCCAAGCAGGATTCGGTGCGGAAGGCCGCGGCGGCGCGCAAGGCGGCCATGTCGAAGAAGTACGACAATTTCATCGACAAGAACAACAATGGGATCGATGACCGCAAAGAGAACCTGAAACGCAAGGCGCCGAAGAAAGCGGACGACAAGAAAAGCTCCGATTCTACGAAGACCAAGAAGTAGCTGATGGCGCCGTAGAGCGAGATCGGGCGGCTGCCGGGAGACCGGCGGCCGCCTTGTTTTTTGGCTAACTTATCGGATCATTTCAACTTGACTCCCGTTATAAATCATGTACATTATTAGCACTCTGACACGGTGACTGCCAAAATGGCAGTCATGTTGGGTTTTTAGCTATGGCATTTGAGAATCTATCCGATCGCGAAAAGGCGATTCTATATAACTTAATCACGCACTATATCCAGTCGGCCGATCCGGTCGGGTCGCGTGTGATCGCCAACCGCTTCAAGATGGGGATTTCCTCGGCGACGATCCGGAATACCCTGCAGGATCTCGAGGAGCTGGGTCTGGTCGAACAGCCGCATACCTCGGCGGGGCGGGTGCCGACCGACCAGGGCTACCGTGTCTATGTCGACTACCTGCTCAAGCCGGAGCGGTTGACCCCGCAGGAGCAGCAGGTGATTCGGGAGACAATCACGCGCGAGGGGCGCGGCATCAACGAGATGCTCGGTCAGACCGCCCGTCTGCTGGGAGATATCACCCGCCAGCTCGGTGTGACGATTGCGCCTCGGTTTGAAGCCGGCGTGCTCGAGCATGTCCGGCTGATTTCGATTGCTGAAAACCGGGTGATGATGGTGGTGGTGGTTGGTTCGGGGCTGGCCCGGACGGTGGTGCTCGAGGTGGAAGCATCGTTTAGTGAACGGGAGTTGATCGAGGTCGAGTCGATTTTGAACGAGCGGCTTTCCGGTTTGTCGCTGGCGGAGATTCGTGAGACCCTGCAGGAGCGGCTGGAGTCGGTCCAGGGGCATGGGCGACTGCTGCAGCTGGTGATTGACTCCAAGGAGAAGATT
>WJMS01000218.1 GCA_014727815.1 candidate division GN15 bacterium | reverse complement strand
TCCTGGTCGGGACTTACAGTTCGATTTTTGTGGCCAGTCCGATCGTGGTTGAGTGGGAAGCCCGCAAGCCGAAGCGGTTCAAGTAATCGCATTGGCTTTAGGAAACTGAGACAAAGCGGTCGGCTCCGAGCCGGCCGCTTTCTTCAGCGGATAGTAGATTTGCCCGCTCTCCGGCATTTTTTGAGTCAGAACGTGGAGCGTACGCGTATATTATATATATGGGGATAATTACGCCTAAAGCTCATCTGCTTGCTGCCGCGCTGGTAGTTTTGACAGCCGGCCTTCTGTTTGGTCAGAGTTCCCGCCTGTTGCCGGGTGCCGACGAGGAAAACTACCTCACCGAGCGCTACCACCCGGACCCATCGGCGGTCAAAGTCGCCCGGCTGCACTACAGCGGCGGTGGTGACTGGTACTGGGGCGCCTCGGCTGTGCCGAATTTCCTGGAGTTTATCCGCGAGAATGCTCCCTTTCCAGTCGATACGATCGAACGGCAGGTGACGATTACCGACCCGGATCTATTCCGCTACCCGTTCCTGTTTGCTACGGGGCATGGGACAATCGAGTTTTCGGCCGAAGAGCGCGAGCGCCTGCGCGACTACCTGCTGGCCGGGGGCTTCCTGTTCGTCAACGACTCTTACGGTATGCGGGATACCTTCCTCGAGCAGATGCGGTCGCTGTTCCCCGAGCGGGAAGTGGTCGAGCTGCCGTTTGACCATCCAATCTACCACAGTTACTATGACTTCCCCAACGGGCCGCCGAAGATCCATGAGCACGACAACGAAGCGCCCCGGGGCTACGCTGTCATCGTGAACGGCCGGGTGGTCGTCTATTTCCTGGTCGAGTCGGATATCGGTGACGGCTGGGAGGATGCCCAGGTGCACAATAACCCGCCCGAGAAGCGCGAGGAAGCGCTGCGGATGGGGCTGAACATACTGACCTACGCGCTGTTATACTAGCGCCGATACTTACGATACACGCCCCCGGTGACTCCTTCCGAGCCCGGGCTGATCATACAACGCCATCAGCGAGGATACCGCCATGAGACAGCTTACCTCCAGTTCCGAACTGATACGACGATTGCACGGCATTCTTCTCAAGCAGCGCCTGGTTCTTTTCGGAGCCGGCCTGGTGCTTACTGCCGCAGCCGTGCTCGCCTGTGCAGTAGTGCTGTCGCTGGTGGCGAACGTGGTGGTACTGCCGGTATGGCTGAAGATTACGCTGATGTCGCTGGCCGGCCTGGCGGCCCTGGTTCTGTTTGGCCGCTATGCCCTGGCCCGGTTGTTCGAAGGCAACGTTGACCGGGTGGCGGTCGGTCTCGAGCAGAAACACCCCGACCTGAAAGGCCGGTTGGTCGCGGCGGTGCAGTTTGCCCGGATGGCGGTCAACGAGGGCTTTTCGAAAGACCTCATTCAGGCCAACGAACGCCAGGCCCTGGAGAAGGCCGGGCTGGTCAATTTCAATTCGATCCTGTCGTTTCACCCCGTGCTGAAAGCCTCCCGGTTGCTGGCAGTCTCGGCGACCCTGGCGGTGCTGCTGCTGGCGTTCTTCCCGGGCTTTTTCAGCTACTCGTACGAAGTCTATTCCAACCCGACCGAAGAGATCGCTCCGCCGCTGGCCTATGAACTCTCCGCGGTGCCGGGCTCGACCGAGTGGATCAAGTACCGCGATATCGAAATCGGCGGCGCCATTGTCGGTCAGCGGATACCGACCGAGGCGAAAGTGCACTATCGCCTGGCGGGCGGCCAGTGGCAGACCGAGAAAGTCAACCTGGTTGGTCGCGAGCGCACTCCCGTCGCCATCGGCGACTCGCTCGCGTTTGGTATCACGCTTCGCCAGATCAACAAGTCGTTCGACTATTATGTTGAGGCCGGTCGTCTGGAGACGGCCGTCCAGAAGGTTGACGTGGTCGACCGCCCGCGTGTCAACGACATCCACCTCTCAGTTTTCTATCCCGACTACACCGAACTCGAGCCGACCACGATCGATGAAAACAACGGCTCCTTCTCGGCCGTAGTCGGCAGCCGCGCAAACATCAGGATTGAAACCAACCAGCCGGTAGAGAAAGCCGAACTGGTGTTTGAGGACTCCAGCCGCACGCCGCTCGATCTCGACGGCAAGACCGCGCAGGCATCGCTGGTCGTGGAGAACTCCCGCTCGTATCACATTCGCTTGAAAGACCATCTCGGCGAGGTCAACCCGGATCCGATCGAGTACTACATCACGGCTGTGCCGGATGAGTATCCGTCGGTTGATGTCGTCAAACCGGGGTTCAACGCCAACCTGACCGAAGAGATGCTGCTGCCGCTGATGGTGCGGATCTACGATGATTTCGGGTTCTCGTCGCTCGTGCTCAAATACCATGTCGTCTCGGGCGGGCGTACCTCGGACGAAAACGTGGCAGTCCTGCACTTCTCCGACAAGATCAAGACCGAGGGTGAAGTCTCGTTCAACTGGGACATGGATCAGTTGAACCTCTTCCCGGGTGACTATGTCAGCTACTACTTCGAGGTAGCCGACAACGACGTCATCTCCGGGCCGAAGGTGAGCAAGAGCCGCACCTATATCGCCCGACTGCCCTCGCTCGATGAAATCGTCGCCCAGACCGAACAGGAGACGACCCGACGGATCACCACCACCGAAGACCTGTTGCGCTCCGGCGAAGAGCTGACCAAGCGGCTTCGTGATGCCGCCCGCAAGCTCAAGGCGCAAAACCGCAATGAACAAACGGCCGACTGGCAGCAGAAGAAGGAGCTGGAGGCGATTGCGCAGAAGAACGAAGAGATGGTCTCGCAGGTCGAGCAGATGGCCGAGCAGATGGAGAAGTCGCTCGACGAGCTGCGCAAGAACGCGCTGATGAGCCGGGAGATTCTCGAGAAGCTCGATCAGATTCAGAAGCTCTTCGAAGAGGTCGCCACGCCGGAGATGCGGGAAGCGCAGAAGAAGCTGATGGAAGCGCTCGAGAAGATGGACCGGAATGAACTGCAGCAGGCGATGAAGGATTTCGAGCTGTCGCAGGAAGATATGATGAAGCGGCTCGAGCGCCAGCTGGCCCTGCTCAAGAAGATGCAGGTGGAGCAGAAGATGGAGTCGATGCTTCGCAAGGCCGAGGAACTGCTCAAGCGCCAGGACAAGATGAACGCCGACGCCGAGCAGGCCGACTCGCAGGACCTGCCGAAGATGAGCCGCCGCGAACAAGAGATCGAACAGGGCCTGGAGCAGCTCAAGAAGGAAGCCGAGGAGCTTCGCGAAATGCTCGAACAGGAAGAGGTCAAGGACCTGCCGCAGCCGAAGGAATTCGCCGAGGCGCTGGAAAAGACCGACGCCGACCGGGACATGCAGCAGATGCAGTCCTCGATGCAGCAGCAGAACCAGGAGCAGGCAGTCAAGCAGGGCAAGCAGGCTTCCTCGAAACTGACCCAGATGATCGGCAGCATGCAGCAGCAGCTGGCCCAGATGCAGGGGCAGGACTCGCAGGAGATTCAGCGGGCCATGCGCCGGGCGATCGAGGATGCCAACTACCTCTCCGAGAAGCAGGAGGAACTGCTCAACCGGGTGGGCGAGCTGGCCCCGCGCTCAGCCACCATGCGTGACCTGGCGACTTCCCAGCAGGATCTGCAGGGCGCCTGCAACGGCCTGAAGAACAGTATCGGCGAGCTGGGCAAGCAGTCACCGTTTATCGCCGCAGAACTCCAGTCGCTGGTCGACAACGCAGCCAGCGCTATGAACGAGGCAATTCAGGGGCTCGATGCACTGCGCAGCGCCCAGGCGGTCCAGCAGCAGCGTGAAGCGATGTTCCAGTTGAACAAGACCTCGCTGCGTCTGATGGAATCGCTGGATCAGCAGCAGCAGTGCCAGAGTGCCGCCCAGTGTGACAAGAACATGGCCCAGCTCGAGAAACTGAGCCAGCAGCAGCAGCAGCTCAACCAGCAGACACAAAACCAGTGCAACAACCCCCAGCAGGGGCAGGGCGGCAAGATGAGCGAGGCCGAGCAGATGCGTCAGGGGCTCAAGCGCCTGGCCGGGGAACAGGGGTCGATTCGCAAGTCGATGCAGCAGCTCGCCGATGAATTCGCCGGCTCGCGCCAGGTACTCGGGCGGCTCGACGATATCGCCGACGAAATGAAGGAAGTCGAGGAGGCCCTGGCATCGGGTGAAGTCGGCGCCGAGACGACCGAGCGGCAGTTACGGATCTACTCGCGCATGCTCGAGGCCAGCCGCTCCCTGCAGCGTCGCGACTTCAGCGACCAGCGCAAAGCCACCACGGCCGAAAACAACCCAACCTACGTGCCGCCGGCGTTGCCTGCCGAGTTGCTGAATGACCGGACGCAGTTCGAAGACCGGTTGAAACGGTACCTTGGCGATGACTACCCGGCTCAGTACGAGGAGCAGATCAAGGCCTATTTCCGGGCCCTGATGCAGACCGAGGCCGGGTCGGAAACGACCGCACAGTAACACCGAACTTCGAAAGACTATGTACAGATCGACCCGTATTCTGGCACTTCTCCTGGCGGCGGCGCTTTTCACAGCGCCGTCGCTTTCTGCGCAGCAGGAAAACGATGATCGCCCGGTGATCGAGAAGCAGATCGACACCTCGCGCATCTCCTCGCCGCTGATCAACCCGGCGACCGATTCTCGCGGCCGACTGACCGAGACGGATCGCAAGATCGGGATCGCGCGCACCCTCATGCGGCAGCGCAATCATAATGCGGCCGCGACACTGCTCGAGGTGATCCTCGAGGATGAGCCCAACAACGGCGTGGTCCTGAATCTATTGCTCAACTGCTACCGCGAACTCAATCATACCATCAAGGCCGAAGCCCTGCTCACCCGTCTGCTCGAGACGCAGCCGAACAGCTATCACTATCGGGTCAGCCTGGCCGAAGTCCTGGCGTCGCAGGACAAGATCGACGCGGCGATTGAGCAATACGACCGGGCGGCGGCGTTGATGGAGGATTGGGACGATCCGCGGATCAGATCACTGATTCAAAGCCAGCTCAAGCACGGAGTCGTTGATCATGCCCTGGCGTATATCGACACCGCCCGCGCAGAGACCGGCGATTCGACGTTGTTTGCCGTAGAGACCGGTCAGCTGTTGGAACGTCTTGGCGAGTATCGCAAGGCGGTCCGGGAGTATTTCCCGCTGCTGGCCGAGGACACCAGCCGGGCGGCGGCCGATGCCGAGAAGCGGCTGTTTGCCATGCTGGAGTTTGTGGAATCATCGGAGGAGACTGAGGACGCCCTGCTGCATATCTCTGAAGGGAAACCAAATGCGCGGGCCCTGCGGCTGCTTTCGACCCACTACATCCGCAATGAACAGTTCGACAAGGCCTTCCGGTTCACGCTGCAGCAGGACTCGCTGGACAACAGCGGCGGCCATCCGTTGCTGTACTATATCCGGCAGTGCAGTGAACGCGACAAATACCAACAGGCGATCCGGATGTCGGAACGCGTACTGGCGCGCTACGATGACCGCAGTCCGGTGATGATCGACGTGCTGTTTCACTATGCCGATGCCCTGGCCCAGATGGGCCAGTTTGACTCGGCGATCGTTCGCTACGAGCAGATCGTAAACATGCAGGCGCCGGAAAACGACCGGGCGGAAGCGCTTTATCGGATCGGCATGGTACACGCCGACTACCTGAACGACTGTCAACGCGGGCTGGAGTATTTCGATTCGGTGGTGACCAATCACCAGCGCGGGATCGGCTACCTGTACTCCCGGATGCAAATCCCCAAGTGCTATATACGTCTGGGTGAGCTTGAACAGGCCCGCAGTGCCTACAAGCAACTGTCGCAAAGCCGGTTGTCACCGGACTGGACGGAGGAGATCGCCTACCAGCAGGCATTGATCTGGTTCTATCAGAAGCAGTTTGATTCGGCTCAGACAGCGCTGCAGAAGCTGATGGTTGACTATCCGCGCGGTTTTTTTGTCAATGATGCTCTCCGCCTGATCATGAACGTAAAACAGGCGGGCGATGACGAAGCAGTGCTGTACGATTATTCCGATGCGGTCTATTTCACGGCCCGGCGGATGCCTGATTCGGCCCGAGCCCGGTATCGGCAACTGGCCGAGAGCCCCGATGCCGCCCTGGGCGATATAGCCCTTCTGCGGCTGGCCCGGATGGACCTGGTCGAGGCGGATTCCAGCGGCGCCATGGCGACGATTGACACGCTGCTGGTACGCTACCCGGAATCGTATTACTATCCATTCGGCCTGAAAGCCAAGGCTGATTTACTCATGTCAAGGGAAGAACAGCGGGAGGATGCAGCGATTCTGTATCGGCGGCTGTTGGAGGAGTTCCCCAACTATCCGTTTGCGTCGGATGTCCGGGAAAGCCTACGTCGATATGAGCAGGAGCGAGTCGGTTGAGGCAATCACGTGACTAGAAGTCCTGCAGTCTCTTGCGACCGCTTTCGAGCGTTCGGACCTGTTGTTCAAGCATGAATATCTGGTGCTTGAGCTTCTCCTTGGTCGCATCTTTCTTCTTGGTTGTGGTCCGTATCAGCAGTCCCAGTGAGATAAGCATGAACAGGACGGAGTTAATCTTGCGAAAGATCTCCCCCATATTGAGGAGGGAGTCGGCAAACGCCAGAATCCCCAGCACGAAAAGTATCGCGCACCAGCCTAACATAATCCCTGCCTTGGTTTGAATCCATGTCCCCGTTTGGGCGGTAAAATAACTGTTGAGATTTGCTGCCCCGATGTTATATTTGGCGCAATTGCCTTGTATTTCACCTAGTTATACTAGCATCGGACGCCCGGTAAGATGGCTTTAGGAGGAGACTTTGCCAGAGACGATTCCGCCCGCCCGATCATCGTTTGACCGCACCAACGCGGTGTTTGCCGCCCTTGTGTTTATCGCCGCTTTCATCGTGTATGCCATGACCGTACACCGCTCGTTCTCGTTCTGGGATTGCGGCGAGTTTATTGCCTGCTCGTACATTCTGGGCATTCCGCACCCCCCGGGCACCCCGCTGTTCATCCTGATCGGCCGGGTCTTCTCGATGATTCCGTTTGTGGAAGATATTTCCTACCGGGTCAACTACCTGTCGGTAATCTCGTCCTGTTTCACGGCGCTGTTCAGCTACCTGATTATAGTACGGATTGTCGGCTACTTCTTCGGGCCCGACAAGGACGAGCCGAGCAACCGCTGGATTGCCTATGTCGGCGGCGTAGTCGGCGCCCTGTTTGTCGCGTTCTCGGCTACCAACTGGGCCAACTCGGTGGAAACCGAGGTCTACGGGCCATCGCTGGCTCTGATGACCCTGATGCTCTGGCTCACCTTGCGTTACTTCGAGGAACGGGGAACCTCGCGGGGCCTGCAGACGATGGTGCTGGTCTATTTCATTGCCCTGCTCGGGGTGGGTATACACATGACACCGTTTCTCGTGGTGCCGGTCCTGTCGATTTTCTATATGCTCAACAAGGAGGCCACGACCCGTGACTGGATCATGGTCTGCGCCTTTATCATCATTGAGCTGCTGCTGATTATCGTCTTCGCCAACGGTCGCGGCGGTTTCGCGATGTTCGGCATCGTGACGATCGCACTGGGTGCGGTACTGCTGTCGTTCCTCTACAGGAAGATCAACTGGGCGATCGCGATCGCGATCGTGGCGCTGTCATCGCTCATGCTCGAGTTCTCCAAGTTCATCTATATCGCACCCGCTGGTATGGTCGTACTGATCATCCTCGGTTCGCTGGCCAAACGGTTTCGCTGGAATGTCGAATGGAAAGTCGCTCTGGCGATTGTCGTGCTGGGTATCATCGGGTTTTCCGTGCATCTCTACATCCCCATTCGTTCGGCGCATCAGCCGCGAATCGACCAGAACAATCCCAGTCGCGACTACGAGACATTCAAGAACTACCTCGACCGGAAGCAGTATGGGCAGGAGTCGATGGTTGAGCGGATGTTCGACCGTCGCGGCAAATGGGAAAACCAGCTCGGCCGTCACCCGCACATGGGGTACTGGTCGTACTTCGAGGAGCAGTATTCCGACGGCGGCTGGAATTTCGTACCGTTTCTGGCGCTCGGCTTGATCGGGATGTACGTGGCGATACGAAAACGGGCGGCGATCGGCATGCCGTTCTTCACGCTGTTCATAGTCTGTTCGCTCGGGCTCGTACTGTACATGAATTTCGCCGACGGCACCCAGTATGACGGCGCCGATGCATACCTTGAGGTACGTAACCGTGACTACTTCTTCACCCCGGCGTTTGTCTTCTTCGGGATCGCCATGGGCCTCGGTGTGTCGGGTATTGTCCAGTTCGTGCGTGACAAACTGGCCGCGGGCAATGAAGGCATGCAGCGGTCGATCTCGTACGCATCGACCGTGCTGATCCTGCTCCCGGCCATCTCGCTGGCCGACAACTATCACGAAAACGATCGGTCGAATAACCACCTGCCGTACAACTACGCCGCCAATTTGCTGGATACGTGCGACGAGAACGCGATCCTGTTCACTGCCGGCGACAACGATACCTTCCCGCTCTGGTGCCTCCAGGAGGTCTACGACTACCGCAAGGACGTTCGTATCGTCAATCTATCGCTGTTGAATACCGACTGGTATGTCTGGCAGATGAAGGACCAGTACGATGTCCCGATTTCACTGAGTAAGGAGCAGATCTGGTGGTATCCGGTTGAGACGATTCAGGGCGATACACGCCAGCCGCGCGAACGTTTCCGCGACCGCCCCCGGGGACGGATGGCCTACCTCCAGGCCACGCCGTATCAGGGCCGCGTGCTTCGGGTGGCGGATATGATGGTCGATGAGATCGTGCTGGAGAACCGCTGGCAGAACCCGATCTATTTCAGCTCGCAGCCGTATGCCGAGTCACCCCTCAACCTGCGTGACCGGGCAACCTCGGTGGGGCTGTTGTACCGGCTCGATCGAGAGCCGCCTGAGGGTAAGATCGATCTTGCCGAGGGGCTCGATCTGTATCGCAACACCTATCGCTTTGAAGGCTTTGAGGACTCCGAAGTGCACCGCGACGAGAATGCTACCGGCATCTGGCTGGGAGTTGGTATGAACGGTGTCCGAATTTTCGACGCGCTCAACCGCTCAGAGCGTGGGGACGAGGCGAAGTCCTTTATGCGAGACATGATTGACCACTACCCCGAATACTGGCAGTCAACCTACGTGCTGGCCGAAGAACTCGAGAAGGAAGGAGACTCGGTCGCGGCCATGGCGGCGTACCAGAAGCTGCACGATACATTAACCGCGTTTCTGGCACGCGACGAGGACAACCTGTTTTACATGCAGGATCTCGGAATGGTGAAAGTCGATATCGGTACCCGAACGGGTGACGAAGACCTGCAGCAGGCGGGGGTAGCCTTGATGTGGCAAGCGTTCGAGGGTAACCCGAACAGCAGCTATGCATTCCGCAAGTTGGTGACGGTCCTCTCACGGCTGCGCCGGGTCAATGACATGCGGCGGGCGGCGGCAATGATTGCCGAGTACAAGATCAACCTTGGCGACCCGTTCGTCCAGCAAGTGCTGCAGGCTACCGGCACCGTCACCGGGACACCAACCATGCCGGGCCGGCAGCCGGGTCCGGGCTCGAGATAACGGCTGGTCAGTGAGAGTAAAAAGAAAACGGGCCGGTTGTCCGCAGTGGCGAACAATCGGCCCGTTTGCTGTTGGCGAAGCAGCTATGATCCGCTGTCAGTCGGAGAACTTGTAGCCGGAGCGACGGCGATAGCGGCCGTCAACCTCTTCCAGCATCTGCTCGGCGACAAACTCACGCCGCACCGTCTCGGCATCATCGTAATACCGGCTGATCAATCGGTTGACCTCGTCCTTGCTATAGGTTTTCGAAGGATCAAATTGGGCGAGGATGAACTCGAGGAGGTACT
Organism: candidate division GN15 bacterium; assembly: GCA_014727815.1. Taxonomy (GTDB): domain Bacteria; phylum Zixibacteria; class MSB-5A5; order GN15; family FEB-12; genus WJMS01. Next base: position 5,316 of record WJMS01000218.1, on the reverse strand, counting down.
TGCGTTCGAACCGACGCGGGGGGAGTTGTTCGATCTTGTCATCAGTCACGTTGCCTTTGACCACCTTCGCCTTCTTCCCGTTGCCGTTGCGGCTGTCGTTGGCGTGGCGTTCGAGCCACTCGTGCACGGCCGATTCGGGAATGCGCCAGTCTTTACCGATTTTAAACGCCCGGATTTCGCCCGCCTGGACTTTGCGCGTGATAACCTGGACGTTCATTTTGAGCTTCTTGGCAAGTTCGGCGGTAGTAAAAAACTCCGTATTCTTGATGATTCCTTCGGTATACTCCATCAGGATTCTCCATGTATAGTAAGGCACGCACTTGCGAAGGTGTGAATGTGCAATTCAACACTGTTTATACATCGTTGTCAATTCCTTTCTGGTAGTCTGACGTAGTCCGACGTATCTTTTTTGCGTTTCACCCTGCCTGACGTCGTTAGCCACAGTTTCTGCGAACGGGTAGATTGACAGCGCTCACTTTTCAGACGTTATTGGCCTGTCATGACCGCTTTCGTGTATGTGCTTCTCTGCCTGATCTGGGGCTCGACCTGGATCACGATCAAGATCGGCCTGACCGCCGCGCCGCCGCTGCAGACGGCCTCGCTGCGGTTTATTCTCGCCATGCTGATCCTGACCGGCATCGTCATGATCAAGCGCTACCCGTACCCGAAAGACCTTCGCACGTGGCTCAAAGTCGGCTATCCGGGGGTGTGGATGTACGGGCTGCACTACGCACTGATCTATTTCGCCCAACTGCACATCAGTTCATCGCTGACCGCCGTGCTGTTCGCCTCATTTCCGTTCTGGGTGGCGATCCTGTCATCGTTCCGGCTCAAGGAAGGCCGGGTGCGGCCGCTGGCCTGGCTGGGCATTGCCATTGGTTTTGTCGGAGTGGTGCTGATCTCGTACGATCAGTTGAAGACATCGGGCGACCTCTTCGAGGGCACCCTGCTGGCGCTGGTGGCGACCTACGCGGCGGCGCATGGCATGATCCTGCACAAGAAGTTCCACGCCATGGACAATATCGTGGTCTCGGCCAGTATCCAGATGCTCTTTGGCGGCGTGCTGGTGTTGATTGCGGCTTTTCTCTTTGAAGACTGGAGCGAGTTCACGGTCTCGGTCGAATCAATCGGCTCGATTGTCTATCTGGCGATCCTCGGTACGATTGTGGCTTTTCTTTCCTACTATTGGCTTTTAGCCCGGATCAAGGCGGTAACGGCATCGATGATTGCGTTTATCACGCCGCTGGTGGCGATATTTATCGGCGTGCTCTTTTTCGAGGAGTCGCTGTCGCTGCCGATCGTGATCGGCACCGTGCTGATTCTCTCCGGCGTGGTCCTGACAATCCGGCGGCGCCGGACGGCTGTCCCCGACGCCCCGGAAGCCAGCTCGGCTATCAGTTCTTAGCCAAACCGGGCTATTCCAGATCGATACCAACCCCGATCGCCGTCGGATTGGGTGACTCGGCGTTTGATGGCGGCCCAATCCAGCGGCTGTTGTTGCCCGCCCAATCCTCGCGGTAGCTGTCGGCGCCGGCGCCATCGATAAAAACGCCAAAGCAGTGCAGGACCCCTCGTATGCCACTGTCGATACCGTTGGCTCGGCCCAGCGTCGTGCTGCCGGCTTTGGTGGCGTAGGTGTCATCGCCGGTGTGGTCATGGAAGATGCCGATACCGTTGGCATTGCCGCCGCCGAGCGAGAGATTGGGCACGGTGTAGATGTCATTGCCGCCGCGTTCATTGAGATAGCCGATCGTGAAGTCGTGGCCGGCGCCCACCGCCATGTTGTCGGTGGCCGTGTAGACGTCGTCGCCGCCAAAATCGTCGAGATAGGCCACGCCAAAGTGCGCTCCGGCGCCCTGGACATACCAGATACCGCTGTAGCTGTCGGCGCCGGAACCATCGAGCAGCATCCCGACCGAGAACCAGTAGGCGCAGCCCTGGGCGAACAGCCCGGCCTGGTAGCGATCATCGCCGGACAGGTCGCACAGCAGGCCGAAACCACCCGCCCAGCTGTGACCGTCGAGAAAGTCCGCCCGGCGGCCGAACCCGACTCCCTGGGCCAGCGAGTTGTTGTGCTCACCGGTTTGCGAGGCGGCCGAGAAGAGGGTGTCGTCCTCGGCGACATACCGGTCCGCGCCCGCGCCGTTGAGCACCAGGCCGCAGCCGTGAGTGAAACCAAAGCCCTGGGCCATGCTCCAGCAATAGAGCGAATCGGCTCCGGAGGAATCGCTCAGGATACCCAGCCCGAATGCTCCTGCTCCCTGTGAGAGATAGCGCGAAGCGTAGATGTCATTGCCGGCATAGTCGAGGACGGCGCCAACCCCGAACAGGCCGCCGCCCTGGCAGAGGTGGTGGCCGGTATAGCGGTCGTTTCCGGCCCGGTCGATGACGATTGACAGGCCGATAACGGCGCCGCCGATCCCCGGTTTGGTAGTGTCCTCGGAGATATACATGTCGTCACCGGACAGATCGACAATGGCTGCGATTGGCCGCTCGGTGTTTTCGCCCGTAAACCGATAGGTGTCGTTGCCGCCGCCGTCGACAATCAACAGCGGCGCCTGAACATATTCGAAATCATCATCTTCGGGCGTGCCAACATAGATATTACCGTGCCCGGTGCTGATCTCGACAACGTAGTCGGGGAAGGTACACCAGGGGAGAGTGTCGGCCAGCCGCTGGAGGGCTTCGGCAATATCCTGGGCGCCGCCGACCATCCGGCCCATGTCCAACCGCTCGTACAGCTCCTCGACCTTGTCGAGATGTTTGGTCGAGTCATAGAGGAAGAACTCCCAGAGCTTCTCCCGGTCGCCATCGTCATCGATCTCGTTCACTGCCTGACGGAAGAGCGACTGCTTGTCATCGATAAGCCGATAGAACAGGTCAATGCCGTCGCGCAGGGAGGCAAACTCCGGTCCGAGCAGCACGTTGCGTTTGCCGGTAATCGAGAACAGCGGCAGGGAGTCGGCCTGAACGGCGTATTGCGCCAACTGGTCGCCGATCAGTCCCCGCCGGATCGGCTGGTCAATTCGCCGACCCGCAAAGGCCAACAGCCGGGGCAGGTTCGTGAGGTGGGCGCCGAGCTCAGCCTGGATCAGTTCCGCATGCTGCGGCAGACGCAGCGGGTTCTTGTGATAAAGGGTGAAGTAGTCCAGTCGCCAGCGATCGCCCTGCCAGGTAGCCATTTCATCCTGGTCGAAACGGAGATCGTCCGCAGTCATGCCGACCTGGGACAAAGCCTCGGTGAATGGATCGGATGGTTGAGCCATGGCTGCTCCGGCAGCCAGTACGAGTGCAGCACACAATATGGCGGTTTTCATGCGAACGCTCCCTGTCACTGTAGTAAAGAACTGTCTGCATTCAAGCTACGGCGCGGCGCCGATCATTCAACTCTTTTTTGACGAAGCGGAGGTCGTCGCTCGTCGATATCCGCTTGCCTTTTAAGCGTTTTGCCGTAGTTTGCCGGAAACAACGATGATCTTCCCTGCGATGGAGGTTGATATGGCACTCGATAAGCTCAAGAAAATGGTCAAGGACCATGCGGTCGAGTACCTCGATCTGAAATTCGGCGATCTCCTCGGCTTCTGGCATCACATCACCCTGCCGGTCGATGAGCTGGGGCCGAGCCTCATGAAGAACGGGGTAGGGGTCGATGGGTCCTCGCTGCCCGGTTTCTCCCGTATCGAAAAGGGCGATATGATCATGCTGCCCGACCCGGCTACCGCTTTCATAGATCCCTTCTTCGACCGGCCGACGCTGTCGATGATCGGCAACATCATGGAAGTGGAAGACACGGTCGAGCCGTATTCACGCAATCCCCGCCGGGTGGCGGCGGCCGCTGAGGCGTCGCTGGCCAAACTGATCAAGGGCGCCAAGGTGATCCTCGGTCCGGAATTCGAGTTCTACGTTTTCGACCGGGTCAACTTCTTCCAGGGCGCCGACAGTGCTTTCTATGATCTCGATTCCTCCGAGGCGATGTGGCAGGCGCCGGACGACCACGAGAACCTCGGCTACAAGATACCATCGAAGAAAGGCTATCACATCGCGCCGCCGATGGACCGCATCTACAACCTTCGCTCGGAAATGTGCTCGATGCTGGCCCAGGTGGGCGTGAAGCTCAAGTATCACCACCATGAAGTCGGTGGTGGCGGGCAGCATGAGATCGAGGTGCAGTTCGCGCCCCTGTTGAACATGGCGGATCAGTCGATGCTGGTGAAGTACTTCGTCAAAAACCAGGCGTTTCGCTCCGGCAAGTCGGCGACTTTCATGCCCAAGCCGCTGTTCAACGAACCCGGCTCCGGCCTGCATGTGCACCAGTATATCGCCGATTCGAAAGGCTCGCTCTTTTTCGACAAGAATGGCCCGGGCCGGTTCTCGGAGACTGGCCTGCACTACATCGGCGGGTTGCTGAAGCATGTTGATGCCATCCTGGCCTTTACGAACCCATCGACCAACTCATTCAAGCGCCTGGTCCCCGGCTTCGAGGCGCCGGTGGCCGGGACCTATTCGGTTGGCAACCGTACCGCCTGTATCCGGATCCCCGGGTACCAGCGTGATCCAAAGAAGATGCGCTTTGAGTTCCGCCCACCGGATGGGACGATGAATCCGTATCTGGCGTTTTCGGCGATGCTGATGGCGGGGCTGGACGGCATCAAGAACAAGATCGATCCCGGCCTGCCGCTCGATCAGAACCTCGATGAGATGTCGCCTGATGAGCTGGCCGACATCCACATGCTGCCGACCTCGCTGAACAAAGCGCTGCTGGCACTCGAGGAGGACTACGACTTCCTGCTTGCCGATGGCGTCTTCACCGAAGATCTGCTGGAAAACTGGATCAAACTGAAACGGAAGGAAGTGGCCGATATCCGTATCCGCCCGACTCCATTTGAGTTTGAGATGTACTACGATCTGTAGGCCGACGACAGGTAGAATGAAGATACGGCGGGCCCACTGCGGTCCCGCCGTTTTCGTTTTTCCGAGAGCGGGGATCAGCTCTGTTCTTTATGGAGTACCATCGAATGCGCCTGGGCGGTCGGCATGATCACCAGCTCCTGCACCTGGACATGTTCGGGGCGGGAGGCGACCCAGGCGATGGAGTCGGCGATATCATCGCCGGTCAACGGTTGGTAGCCCGTGTACGTCTGCGAGGCCCGGTCGGCGTTGCCGCGAAAACGGACTAGGGAAAACTCGGTCTCGACCAGGCCGGGGTCGACCGTTGAGACTCGGACGGGGGTATCGACCAGGTCGATGGTCATCCCCTGGGTCAGGGCATTGACTGCAAACTTGGTGGCGCAGTAAACATTGCCGTTGGGATAGACC
>WJMS01000217.1 GCA_014727815.1 candidate division GN15 bacterium | reverse complement strand
TCACGATTTCGATCAGCGTGAAGCCCCGCTGAGCCGATTTGGGCAAACTCGGACACATAGTCGACATATCGGCAGTTTGCCGGGTATTCGACAGGGGCTTGGCCGGGGCATGATGCGAGGGGCGGAGGCATGACGCGGTGACCGGACTCCGGATCAAGTCCGGAGTGACAGAGTTGGGAGTCCGGAGTGACAGGAAAGGGCGTGCGAGACGCGAGTGGGGTATGATGGGCTCAACACGATTCGGCGAGTACCCATAGCAAGCTATAGGTGATCCGGCCGGATGCAGCGTGGTGCACGATGCCATAGACCACGCACGAGGGTGGGGTACTCGTATTCTGTTACCTATGTCGCCGGTCTAAAGTGTTACCCATGTCGTCGGTCTGTACTGAAGAAGAAACCCACCATAAATGGTGGGCCACCCGGGCCTGATAGCAAACTATAGGGCACGCGGCTATTTCAATAGCAGCATCTTGCGTGAGAGACTGCCGGATTCGGTTTGCAGGCGGTAGAAATAGAGGCCGCTGGCCACACGGTCACCATCGCGATCCCGTCCATCCCATCCCACCGAATGCGTGCCCGCCGGCACCTCGCCCGCAAGCAGTTCTGTTACCTGCCGGCCGAGGATGTCGATCACCTCAATCGAGATCTGCGCACGAACGGGGAGCGTGAATTCGATAGTCGTGGTCGGGTTAAACGGATTCGGGTAGTTCTGGCTGAGCGCAAAACCATCGGGCAGTTGTGACACGGCCGGATCGTCGACGGCAGTCGAAACATCGTAGACATACTCCTGCTTGGAGGTGGGTTCCCAGGAACCTCCGAAGTAGAACCCGGAAATGACCGTCAGCGCCCGTCCCTGTTGATCGTAATCCTGATACTGCGTGCGCATAATGTCATCCCACGTGCTGCCGTTCCATGTCTGCCCGGTGTACGTATCCAGTTGCTGGCCGGCGTAGGTGCTGAGGAATCTGTCGTCCGGCTCCCATACGCCGCCATTGCGGTTTTCTACGAGTTTTTCGGCCTCCAGGCCGCCGCTATAGGTGTAGGATGTTCGAATCCACAGCCGCCAGGAACCAAGGTGCCAGAAGTACTTGATCGATTCAGTGAGCACTGATTGCTGCAGGGCAGTACTGGAGGTCTGATGGCTGTATTCGAACTTGTGGTAGTTTTCCCACGTGCCCTGGACGTTCATTTCTATCGTCTCGGTTATCAGGTCGTCGCCGACATAGGTGTAGGTCGTGCGGTAATCATCATCCCAGAATGCGAATGGCCTGCCCTGTTCGAGCTTGACCTCAATTCGCCCCTGAGCGTCGTAGGAAAATATCCACCGCGTCTCCTCGAACCAGAAATCGAAGTCAGAATCCGCTGACCATTCCGTCACCGTATCCGGCCCGGGGTTTGTGGTCCAGGCCAGGTTGAATCGTCGATCGGGTTCCCATCGTGCCGAATCGACATTGTAGTTTTCGAAGAGGATTTCGGTGACTCTGCCCTGGAGGTCGGTGGTGGATGATGAGCGCGATGCGATCTGCCAGTCGGTCGTCCAGAAATACCCATGAATCTCCAGCGGATAATTCACGAGGGAATCGAGGTTTATCGGCGCCTGTGCTGATACCGCAGGGGCGATCAGCGTGAGGACTACTGCCAATGCAAGTGTGCTCCGTAGCGAAGAGGACATGGGTGGTCTCCCATCGGTTCTGGTCTACGTATTGATCTGCAAGTTCCGCTGCGAGAAGAGGATCGACTGAGATGCTCCTGAAGTATACCTGAATTATGCGATTATAGCAAGATAAAAACGTAGGTAAGTTGGGTCGCTGTTGTCGCGTTGGCCGGATAGCCCATGCGTCTCGCGTGGGATTGGGAAACCGTCAGGTCACATTCGTCTTCGACGAACAGGACCTGACGGAACAGTTGGTTGGGCTGTCAGCCGAGTAGCCCGTGCGTCTCGCGTGGGATCAGTGCCCCCACTCCGGAGGAGTGGGCTACTCAACTACTCGGCTGTCGGACGGGTCGTCCGACAGCACACACGCGTCTACGCTTTCGGCGCGCTGCCCCTGGTCTGTTCGCGGATCTGACGTAGCAGCAGTACCGCCACGTAGATCATCAGCACCGCTGAAAAGGTGAGCATCCGGCCCGGCTCGTACGGCACCCAGGAGAAGGTCCAGTCGAACAGCCGGAGGATCCAGTCGATCACGCCGATTATCAGCACGATCACCGCCGCCGCGAAAAAGATGCGGCTCGAGATACTGGTTAGCCAGTCCATATTCCGTCACTCCTTCTGCCGCCTACCGGCGAGCGAATGTTCTGACATCCTGGTGAATTTTGCCATCAACAAACTGCACCCGAACCATCCGGACCGTCCCGACCGTATCCACAAACCAGAGCTGGGCCCAGCGCGGGTAGGTTTCGGTGGTGGTGACCGCTTCGAGTTCGCCGAACTCGGCCGGGATAGCGGCCATGGTCGGGAACGTCTCCTCGGTCGGTTCGGGGGTGGTCCGTTCGCATGATGCAAGCGGCACGATCAGCAGCGCCAGCGCCGCCACAACAAACAACCGTCTCATACAGGCCTCCTGTGCGAGGGTGATTGGATAGAGCTGTGTTGAATGCGATGTCGCGATCAGCAAGTTGTCGGATGTGCGGTCGAAAGGAGCGGAAACCTCCGCGGTGATGGGATAAACATAGGCGGCGGTGGCAGCTAGGTCAAGGGGAAAGGAGAGGGGTGGTGATGCCGCTTCGTTGCCGTCAGCACCGGCCGCACGACTTGTCAGTTTCGGATTGGGAAACCGTCAGATCACATTCGTCTTCGACGAACAAGACCTGACGGAACAACAATAGAAGCGGCGTTGCCGAATGCCTCGAGGCACTTTTACGGACAAAGGTGCCCTACACTGCCTTCGTCGAGTCCGGTAGCGGAGACACTCAATAACGAGTCGGGACGGTTTGTCTTCAAACCTGCCAATTCCGTGGCGGGCGACTTCTCTCTCACTGTCTTGGCCGGAACCCGCCGTAAGGGCAACTCACCATGAATGGTGGGCCACCCGGCCAGCAGGAGCGGATATGCGGTGACATGGTGTTAGGACTGGACTCCGGCTCGGAGGCCGGAGTGACACGCCCCTAAAGGGGCGTGTCTTCAATAGTCTACTTCTCGTCTTTGCCTTCGTCGTCGGCGAAGGGACCGTCGAAGACATCGTCCATGTCTTCGGCCTTGCCTTTCGACAACGAGTCCTTGACCTTGGAGATCTTCTTCGCGATAGCCGGGATAGCATCGATAATCGTATCCCACTTGCCTTTGCCGGCCGGGAGGACACGGACACCTTCGCTGTCCCAGATAATAAACGCCGCCGGCTCGATTTTGGCGCCGCCGCCCCCGCCGCCGCCGAATCCGGACTTGTCGGTGGCCATGTCGCCCTGGCCGCCGCCGGCGCCGAATCCGAATGAAATCTTGACGACCGGGATGACGGTTTTGTCGCCGACCGTGACCGCCTCGCCGATAATAGTCTCCGACTTCGCGACCTCTTTGAGTTCACCTACGACTCCGCGCAGAACATCGACTACGTTATTTGACATCGCCGGCTCCTTTCTTCTTCTGTATTGCGAGTTTCACTAGTCTTGTTATCGGCAGTCGCCACAGAAGCACTACCGTGCGCCACACGAGCGCATAGAGCGGCAGTGCGATCGACAGCCGTACCGCCCCCCGGAAATAGGCGCCGGTCCAGACCGGCAGGAAGTTGATCCGGCCGATCACACCCGGCAGCGCCGCCGCCGCGGCCTGATAGTACCCGTACGCCTCACCGGTCACATGTGGTTCATCAAAGCCCGCCTCGACATCGGCCTCGAGCTGCTCGAGTATCAGCGAGCGGAGCAGGTCGATACCGTAGCGTACGATGGCATGACTGATCGCATCGCCGCGCCCGCGGATATCTTCCCACACCATCCGGAGGTATGATTTCGATTCGCGCCAGATGAACGAAAGATCGCGCTCCCACCATTTCCGCGAGGGCTCTTCTTTCTTTTCCTTTGTCTCCGGCTCCGGCTTTTTCCCGGGCGCTTTCGGCTTTTTCTCCTGATCGAGTCCGAAGCGCTTGATCGTGATGCCCGCAACCTTGAGCGTGCCGCGCTTGGTCTTGAAGTTCAACTCCGAGCCGGAGCGGCCGAGCCCGACAAAGACCAGTTGACGGTGCTCATCGAGCATCAGGCGAAAACGCAAGCGAAGCAGAGAGAGCAGTGCCAGGAGTGCGATAATGAGTATCAGGATGTACAGCCAGATCACCATGGTAATATATATCGACAGATTCAAAGAGAAACCGATTTTCCCGAATCGCCCGCTCTCCGGCGATTGCCGTCAACGGCATGCGGCATGGAGACTTATACCCGCGAGGAGGGGCACAGGTCGGAGAGCACGCATTCGGCGCATTTCGGCCGTCGGGCGATACACACGGCCCGGCCGTGGTAGATCAGCAGGTGCGAGAAGCGAATCCAGTCGGCCGGATCGATCACTTTCATCAAATCCTGCTCGATTTTGGCCGGTTCTTTTTTGTCCGTAAGCTTGAGCAGCCCGCTGATCCGTGCGACATGCGTATCGACCACCACGCCCTCGGCGATCCCGAACCCGGCCCCGAGCACGACCGAGGCGGTTTTGCGGCCGACTCCCGGAAGCTTGACCAGTTCGTCGAGTGTCTGCGGCATCTCGCCTCCGTAGCGTTCGACCAGCGCCTGCGCTGATGTCTTGATCGATTTCGCCTTCGATCTAAAAAAGCCGCACGACTGGACCATCTTCTCCAGCTCTTCGATATCGGCATTCGCGAAGTCGTCGACCGATTGGTACTTCTCAAACAACGCCGGCGTGGTCATATTAACCCGCTCATCGGTGCACTGCGCGGACAGGATTGTTGCAACCAGCAACTGGTGGACGTTGTCGTAGTCGAGCGAGGTTTTCGCTTCGGGATATTCCTGTTGGAGTCGCCGCACGATTTCCGCGGCCCGGTTCGTTTTGGCTTTGCGTGATTCTCTCGGCATGACGTTACCTGTCGCATCCGAGCATGATGATGCGTTCGATATCGTTCAGGTCTTTGTAGATGTTCAGGGACGTGTATCTTGGATCATTGTCAGTGAGCGCAGCGACTTTTTCGGCCTGGTCCCAGCCGACCTCAAACAGCAGCCGTCCACGCTCGGCGAGAAAGTCCGGCGCGGCGTCGATCAGTCGTGCGATAATGTCCATTCCTTCGGGCCCGGCGGTCATGGCGATTTTCGGATCGGCTTTGACTTCGGGCGGCAGATCGGCATAGTCCGGCTCGGCAATATAGGGTGGATTGGAGATGATGATCTCGAAACGTTCGTCGGGCTCTACCGCCGCAAACATGTCGGATTGACGAAACGACATCCGTTCAAACCCACCCAGTTCGGCGGCATTGTGGCGGGCGATCTCGAGGGCGTCCGGTGAGATATCCAGCGCCACCACCGTGCTGTCCGGGATTTCATTGGCCAGGGTGACGGCGATCACGCCCGAGCCGACCCCCACATCGAGAATACGCGGCGTGCTGATCCCGCTTTCTTTGAGATAGCCCATCGCCGTCTCACACAGTGTTTCGGTTTCGGGCGTCGGCGCCATCACCGCCGGCGTGACCAGGAATGTCCGGCCGTAGAACCAGCCTTCGCGAAGAATGTACTGCAGCGGTTCACGGGTAAGGCGGCGTTCCATGATCGCCTCAAACTGCGCCTCGGCGTTTTCATCGAATGACTCCAGGCCGTCGAGATACAAGTGCATCCGGTCGACCTCGAGCAGATGACCGAGGATGATCTCGATTTCATTGGCGGCGTGATCGATACCGGCCGCTTCGAGACGGCGCTTGTGCCGCGTGATGAATCTTGCCAGCGATTCGCTCACGCCGCGGCCGTCCGTGAATCGGAGATTTCAGCGGCCCGACGGCCATAGCGCAGCCGTCCGAACAGGTAGAGGCCGAGCACAAATGCGATGAATCCATAGCAGACGGTGTAGGTCAGCGTCGCTGAGAACTGTATCGAGTGCGGGATCAGGTAGATTGCCAGCATGAGGACAAACGCGCCCAGCCCGAACCAGCCCAGCGCCCGGGGCGGGTAGGTATCGCGACCGTACCGACCTTTCGTCAGCGATCCCAGCGAGGCCAATGTGACGAAGACGAAGTAGACAAACAGCAGTTGCGTTTTGTTGTCGGTGGCGTCGGTGCCGAATGGGACGCCTTCCCAGACAACGCCAAAGGCGTACCAGTTCATCCCGAATCCGAACGGATACCCGCCGATCAGCGTCGCCAGCATGCCGAGGGTGATCCAGAACGACATGCCGTGGACATGTTGTCCGGTGCGAATCACGCGTAGCGCGTGCACGGCGCCGAGCACCACACAAAAGACCGTCACAAACATGAAAACGATATGTGGAACCAGGATGCCCGCAGGTACCTCACCGATGTACTTGACAAACAACGGTTCGCCTTTTTCGGTGGTGAGCCGGGCGATTGTCGCGCCGGTTGTGTCGACCACCTCGAAGACATAGTACTCGCGCTTGCCCCGCTCCCCGGCCGTCACCGGCACACCATACATGCCGTCGAGCGAATCGATCAACGCCGCCGGTATATCGGTATACTCATCAAACGGCGTCTTCTTTCCACGATGCGCGCCGGTGGTGCGATAGACCACCCGCTGCGATTGGTCCGGCCTCGGACTGATCGACACGGTCAGCGTGTCGGTCGCACCAACCGTGATTTTCGGCACCGTGGTCAGCGAAAAGGTGTAGCCATGGTCGGTATGAATGATGTCATCGGGGCGCCCGCGCGAGGTGTTCCGTGCAACATACAACAGCACCAGCGTGATCAGGACCGCGATGACTACCCGGGTGAGTCGCATTCGGTTCACTCGACTGCGGCGTTTGCCTCGAGTTTGAGTTGCTCTTCCTGGTCATGCTCGCGCAGCGGCTCGACCAGTTGTTCGACCGCCCCGCCGAGGACTTCGTCGAGACGGTACAACGTCAGGTTGATCCGGTGGTCGGTCACCCGTCCCTGCGGGAAGTTGTAGGTGCGGATCTTGGCCGAGCGATCGCCGGTCGACACCATCGAGCGGCGCGTATCGGTCATCTTCTGCCGCTGCTCGGCCATCGCCTGGTCATACAGCCGGGCCCGAAGCACTTTCAGCGCTTTGGCTTTGTTCTTGTGCTGGGATTTTTCATCCTGGCAGGTCACCACCAGCCCGGTCGGGACATGGGTGATCCGTACTGCCGAATCAGTCGTATTGACCGACTGCCCGCCCGGTCCGGACGAGCGGTAAACATCGATCCGAAGGTCGCGTTCGCTGATCTCGATATCGACCTCTTCCGCTTCGGGGAAAACCGCCACGGTCACCGCCGAGGTGTGAATTCGGCCCTGGGTTTCGGTCGCCGGCACCCGCTGGACGCGGTGCACGCCGCCCTCGTACTTCATCGTGCCGTAGGCGTTGTCACCATCGACCGAAAACGTGATCTCCTTGAAACCGCCGACCTCAGCCGGGCTGGAATTGAGGATTTCGAGTTTCCAGCCCCGGATGTCAGCGAAGCGCTGATACATGCGAAAGATATCTCCGGCAAACAGACCGGCCTCATCGCCGCCGGTGCCGGCGCGAATCTCGACCACCGCCGCCTTGTCATCATCCGGATCGCGCGGCAGCAGCTTGAGCTTGAACTCACGTTCGACTTGCTCGATCTCCGCCTCGTTTTGCTCGAGTTCTTCGCGGGCCATCTCGACAAGTTCCTCATCCTGGCCGGCGCGGATAATCTCGCGCGCCTCGTTGATCGCCTGCTGCATGCTGCGGTAGCGACGGCCGACCTCGAGCACACCGGTCAGATGCGTCCGTTCGCGGTTCAACTCGGCCAGCTTCTTGTGATCGGAGAGGTTCTCCGGATCGGCCAGCGACTGGTCGAGGTCTTTTAGTTTTTGTTCGAGTTTATCAACAATGTCCAGCATCGGTTACTCCCGGACAGGTAGTCTTCAGTGTTGGAGTGAATCTGAAAAAAAGGTATAGCTGCCTGCAGGCGCAGCTAACTGACCGGCGCGCGACTGGCCCCGGCGGATTCGGTCTGGCCGAGCGCCGCTTTCAGCGCCGCGATCCCGACCTCGAGCTGGTCCCGGCTCGGTTCCTTGGTCGTGATCTTCTGCAGCCAGAGACCGGGGGCGATCAGGATTTTGGTGATGGCATTCTCGCGGGTCTTGCCGGACAGCTTGAGCAGTTCGAACGAGGTACCGGCGACAATCGGCAGCAGGGCCAGGTGGACCGCAAAACGATTCAGCAGGGTCGGCGGATGGCCGGTGTAGATGGCGTAGGCGGTGTCGGCGATCGCATAGATCAGGATCGCGAGCAGCGCTACGATCAGAATAAACGAGGTGCCGCAGCGGGGATGGAAACGAGTGTGGTGAGCGACCTTCTCCGGAATCAACTCATCGCCCATTTCATAGGCATAGATCGATTTATGTTCGGCGCCGTGGTACTGGAAGATCCGTCGGAACTCACCGAACTGCGAGATGATCCACACATACGCCACAAACATGGTCAGCCGAATAGCCCCCGCGATCAGGTTGAACTCGACCGCTTCCTTGCGGATATCAAAGAGGTTGGTGATCGCCAGCGGTAAGAGGAAAAACACGCCAATGCCGAGAGCGAGCGCGAAGATTGCGGTCAGGCCGAGATAAAGCGAATTCTGCTTGTTCTTCTTCTCGGAAACCGTCTCGCCCTTCTTCGCCGCCTCTTCCTTCTCCGCCTCCCGGACCGCGATGTCGGCCGAGAAATTGAGAGTTTTGATGCCGATGATGAGCATCTCGACAAACGCGACGGCGCCGCGAAGGATCGGGATATTCAGGGCTTTGTAGCGCGAGGCCAGCGAGCGGTAGTCTTCACTCTGGATGACAATCTCACCGCTGGGTATGCGTACGGCGGTGGCGATCTTGTCCTTCGAGCGCATCATCACGCCCTCGATAACCGCCTGTCCACCTACATTCAGATCCGGCATGCTTTCCTCGTTCGGCTTCGGATCTATCCCGACCGGCATTCAGCAAAAAGGCGAGCGTCGCGCCTTCGGCGCGCAGGACTCGCCTCTGTCCGGCCGAAATAGAACCTCAGTCCTTCTTCTGGTACTTGGCGTATTTGCGACGGAAACGCTCGACTCGTCCGGCCGTATCCACCAGCTTCTGCTTGCCGGTAAAAAACGGATGGCAGTTCGAGCAGATTTCCACGTTGATCGACTTACGCGTGGAACGGGTCGGAATGGTGGCCCCGCACGCGCAGGTTATCGAAACTTCTTTGTAATCTGGATGAATTCCCGGTTTCACTTTCACTCACCTCGATCTCTGCTCATACATCGTTGGTTTGGCGGCTCCTGACGAGATTGCGCCAAACGTTCCAAGTCGTATAGTATACGCAACTTCCACCAAAAGGCAAGGGCTTATACGCAGACTCCCCTGCTCCCCTTGGTGCAACCAGTATAACCCCGGCCGGTTCCCCGGCGAGCCTTACCGGACTATAACCGGTTATCTTCTAACTACTTGTCAAACACGTCGCGACTGCCGTGGAGTCCCTCTACAGCTTATCGGCCAGCTTCCGCCCCAGTTCGCGGGCTTCGGCCAGTTTCTCCAACTTATCACGCACCAGACCGTACTTGTGGAAGTCCGGCGATCGGTACTCCACCAACCCCTCGTTGACCACCTCGACCCATTTGAAAAAGCCCGCGATACACCGACGGGCGCCCTCAAACCAGCCATTTTCCCCACCAACCAGGACCATTGCGCCCGGACGCTTTCGCGGCAGGATCTTCAGGAAGTCATGTTCCGGATCGACATTGTCGAAATCGGCCGGGCGAACGCAGTTGCAGCGATCGATAAACAGCTTCAACTGCGACGAGACCGTGTCGAAATGAATGGGCGAGCCGACCAGGAGGCAGTCGCACTCGGCCAGCTTTTCGTACAACGATGTCATGTCATCTTCATAGAAGCAGAAGTCCGGCTGGGGCGCCATACCGCAGGCCTGGCAGGGCATGATTTGCCGTTCGTTGAGCCGCACGAAGGTATGCTCGATCTCATAGTCATCGGGCAGTTCCTGTGCAATCGCCAAGGCTACCTCCTGCAGGAGGATGTCGGTCGAGGAGTCCCGCACCGGCGAGCCGGACAGCGACAGCAGTTTAATCGTCATAGGTCGCCTCCAGCTCCTCTAACTCGCTGTACAGATGGAGGATGTCATCTTCCAGCTGCGCTTTGCGGTGGTTGGCCTCCTGCAGCTGCTCCCAGTCATCGCCGGGGATTGTTTCGGCAATCGCCTTCTCGGTTGCGGCCAGCTCCTGCTCTTTCTGTCTGAGCAGCTCGCGGGTCGACTCGATCTTCTTCTTGTGTCGCGAGCGCTTCTTCGACGCCTCCTTGAATTCCAGGTAGGCCTGCTTGCCCGGTTTCTCTTTGACCGTTTCGGTAGGCGCCTCGGCCGATTCGATCTTGTTCCGGAAGTAGGCGTAGTCACCATTGTAGATATTCACAAAACCGTTGGTAACGTGCGCAATACGGTTGGCGACTTTCGAAAGAAAGTACCGGTCGTGACTGACCACCAGCAGCGAGCCGTCATACTCGATCAGCGCTTTCTCCAGCGCCTCGCGGGCATCGATATCGAGGTGGTTGGTCGGTTCGTCGAGGATGATGAAGTTGGCCGGACGGTACAACAGCCGGGCCAGACTGAGCTTGGTTTTTTCGCCGCCGGAGAGACTGGCCACCATCTTAAAGACCTCCTCGCCGGTGAAGCCAAACCGGGCCAGGAATGAGCGAATCGTGTAGGCCTCGGCGACCGGATCGAGATTCCAGACCGAATCGATTACTGTCTCGGCCGGGTCGAGGTCGGAGAGGTCCTGATCGAAATAGGCCACATCGACATTGCTGCCGAGCTTGATCGAACCGGAGAGCGGGTCAAGTTCACCGATCATCGCCTTGAGCACGGTCGACTTGCCGGAGCCGTTGCGCCCGACCATCGCGACCTTCTCCCCGCGGTAGATATCGAGCGCCACTCCCTCGACCACCGTCCGACTGCCGTAACCGAGCGCAACGTCTTCCATCGACAACACGTGGGCGAACGACCGCCCCGATGACGCAACGGTAATGGTTGGTCCGCGCTCATCGCCTTTCGGCGGAGGCAGGCGCTTGAGGCGGTTGAGATACTTCAGTTTCGACTGCGCCTGTTTGGTTTTCTGCCCGGCCATGTTACGCCGGATGAACTCCTCGGCTCTGGCGATCTCCTGCTGCTGGTGCTTGTAGTGGTGTTCGGCGAGGCGGCGACGGTCGTGGCGCTCTTTCAGGTAGCGTTCGAAGCCACCGGCATAGCGCTCCAGTTTACCGAAGACCATCTCCCAGACAGTGTTGACGGTGGCGGTCAGGAAGGCGCGATCGTGCGAGACGATCACATACGCTTTGCCGAGTTTCTGCAGGTAGTCTTCGAGCCAGGCGGTTGATTCGATATCGAGATGGTTGGTCGGCTCATCGAGCAACAGCAACGTGCCGTTGCCGGCCAGGAGGCGAGCCAGACCGGCCCGGTTTTTTTCGCCGCCGGAGAAGGAGCGCACCTGCTGCCGGAAGCGCTCCTGCTCGAACCCGAGGCCGGTCAGAATCGTTTTGACTTCGTTTTCGAAATCAAAACCGCCGCCGGCCTCGAACACTTCGGAGAGATGGCCCAGTCGTTCGATAGCCGAGCGGTCATTTGGATTGGCGGCCAGGTAATCCTCGAGATCGCGCATTTCCCGATATTGGTCGAGCAGGTCCTGGCGGGCGCCGGCAACAAAATCAAAAAGGGACGCCTCGAGATAGTCGGTTTTTTCCTGTTCGATATAGTCGATCCGGCAGGCCCGCGCCATCGTGACCTGACCCGAGTCGGTCCCTTCCTTACCGGCGAGTATCTCGAGGAGAGTGGTTTTGCCGATCCCGTTCTTGCCGACCAGACCGATTCGATCATCGGCGGTAATCGTAAACGACACCGTCTCGAGCAGGACCTGGTCTTTGTACGCTTTGCTGAGATTCTCCGCCGCCAGGAGGGTCATCGGGTTACTCCTCCGACGATGGTCGCCCGCGTGAGAGCAGCATTTCGATCACCACCAACACGACTGCAATCCACAAGAAGAGCTGCCACAACTCACGACCATAGCGGAACGATGATATCATGCCGGCCAGATCAGCGCCGGGTTCGAGACGGCGGACCGATTCGGCCCCGATCGCATCGGCAAACTGATCCGGATCGGTCGCGCTCAGGTCCGCCTCGGCCGGGGCGACATTGACCGCAAACCGGTCGATCTCCCGACCAAGCTTCTCGATCGAGTAGATACCGGGTTGACTGGTCGGCGATGGTCGCACGACCAGCAGGCCGTCCTTCTCCTCGGGCGGGACACTGTACACGGTAGTGTCGGGCGCAATCATATCGAGCGGGTAGTTGACCGCCTCTGTCAGCGGCAGCGAGCGGGTAATCTGCGTACCGGTGTACAGCCGGGTGTCCAGGCTCGACAGATCGCTGGCCAGATATTCGGCGACGCGAGAGACAAACGGCACAAAAAACGCGTGGCCGACCAGGTCGGAGTACTCCGGCGCGGTCGGACCGGTGAACGTCAGTACCCGTCCGGAGCCAAACCGGCGTTCGACCAGGGCCGGGCG
>WJMS01000216.1 GCA_014727815.1 candidate division GN15 bacterium | reverse complement strand
CAAGGCCAGAGATGTCTCGCCGAGGTCACCCCGGAAGAGTGTGCTGCCATCGAATTGCACACGGTACCGGTAGGTCGTAGTGGGCGCTGCGGCCAGGCCGTACTTCACCGCCAGGTCTTCAAACCGGATCGTCATCCCGTGTGCGCCGCCGATAACGGTGACATGGTCCAGTGGGTTGATCCGGCTGAACCAGTAGCGGCCGATCTTATCCCGCCGCTCGATCAGCCGTTCGAGAAGGTACTGCTCCGCCTCGGGATTGCTGAACTGCCCGGCATCGACCAGCGCCTGCAGGTGTTCATCGCGCCAGGCCATGACAATCCTTGCCCCCCAGTACGCATCACGGTCGGTCATGTTGTCGAAGGCCGGGTTGGGGTTTATCGGGTCGAATTTGGCCGGATGGAAGGCCTCCGACTCAAACGTGCCGATCGAGGGGTACGGGCTCATGCGGATGTCTTCCCAGCCCCAGCGCTTGAGTCCAAGGGTGACCCAGTTGATCAGGACGTCCTTCAAATCGAACGTATTGGCGTACCCCTTGCGCGGGTGCTTTGGGCCTTTACCATCGGAGCCAAAGGTCGAACCAAAATCCAGCAGGTAATGCCGCAGGTAGCCCTTGCCGCCCCGGGTCGGCACGAAAATGTCCATCGTATTCTGGTCTTTGAGATCATAGTGGTTGATCAGAGATGCGATGACATAGAGGCCGCGCAGTTCGCGGCGGTCTTCGTGGGGGCACCAGTCGTTCGGGTCGTCCGGTCGGCGGCCATCGAAGCTGAACGGCCCCTTGATCCTGCCGGACTCGCCCAGTGACAGCGAGGCCAGCGAACGGATCGTCCCGTCCGATTCTATCTGCACGCGGGCGAGAATGCTGTCGATGTCGGCCCGACGCATCGGGCGTTTGGTTCCGTCGGCGTCACGAATAGTTGCACCCTCCTTGATCCGAAGCAGTTCCGGACGCCAGTATACGATGGTCTCCTGCGGCACGTTGTAGCCGCAGGCGTGAAAGTAACGGGAGCCCATCGCGGCCGCGGCAGTGGCCATCTCGGGGAAACCATCGGGGTCGAACTTGATAATGTACTCATCACCGCGTGAGTCACGAATCCAGAAACCGACCGTGGCGCCGCCGATTTTCGGACGGAAGACCTCCCACGGCCGGGCTGTGTCGGGCCCCGGGGTGATGGTCGGGCCGGTTCGAATCTCTTCCGGGCTGAGCGGCCGGCTGCCATGCCGATTGGTGAACCAGGCGCAGTCAGGGACTTCGTCGAAACGATTGATGTTGGCCGCCTGTATCGGACTGCCCCAGAAGGTGCCAAAGCCGCGCCGAAGATCGAGCGCCTGCTCGGCCTGGACAAAGACCGTTCGGTCAACCGTCTCCCAGACCAGCGAGGGATCCCGACCGGGCATCTCATCGACCGGTCGGCGGTCGGCATCTTGCGCATAGGGCTGCTCCGGATGTATCTCCGGGTGCGACCCGCCGCAGCCGAGCAGCGATGCGCCAAGTACGAGGACTGACAGGACCAGTATGCGCAGCTCGGATCGCATCTAAAACTCCTGCCCGGCGCGAAAGAGGAACCGCCAGCCTTCGGCGCTGTTGGCCAGCTGCGCCGACACGATCACCTCGTCGGGATTCCAGACACGCAGGCCGAAACCGGCCGAGTAATGCCAGTCGCGAAACGTAAAGTCGTCGCTGAGTGAATTGAAGACCCGGCCTTCGTCAAGAAAGATGAACGCGTCAATGACATCCCAGATCGGGTAGCGGTACTCCAGTGTGACAAGCGCCATATCGCGATCGACAAACCGGTTGTTGTCGTAACCGCGAAGCGTCTCCGGACCGCCCAACGAGCTTTGCAGGTAGAACGGATTGGGTGAGACGTCGCTGGAACGGTCGATATCCTGCACCATCGCCCGCACGGCGAAGATACGCTTGCGGTAGATATTGACATACTGGCTGAATTCCACCCGCGTACGGATGTACTCGATATCGTCATCATCGCCCACACCGGTGTTATAGCTGAAATCGATACTGTGTCGGCCGCCGTTCGATGGCTGTCCCGCGCTGTTGCGTGTGTCGATTATCAGACGGCCGCCGACCGTAACGTACTCAACCGACCGCGTGTCGGCTCGCGACAGACCGAAGCGATCGCGAATGACCTGCAAGTCGCCGACCCGGTCGTCATCTTGACCATCGAAGATGTTGATGTCGTGATAACCACCGTAGCCCTCGAACGACAGCGTGCGGTGGATGCGCGCGCGTAACGATGCCTGAAACTCCGTCGCTTCCTGCGTAAAGGCGACTTCATCCTGTTGGCGCGACTCGTGTCCCAGTCCGTAAAAGGTCTCGCGCGGCATGCGCTGATAGACGGCAGTGACGGTCAGGCCGAGGGTACTGTCGGCCAGGCCGAGCGCGGTGTATTTCAGATCGAACATACTGTAGTCGTAAATCGAATACAGTCCTTTGAGGCGGATTCGATCTCCCGGAGTGAAGGTATGCCACTTGCGCAGGGAGAGCCCGCCGGCCAGGCCGTCGTTGCCCGAATACGAGGCTACCGGTTTGATCGGTCCCCTGTCTCGCGAGAGAAACTCGACGAGATCGGTAACAAACGTATCCTGCGTAGCGACCAGCACCGCCACCTTGGTGATTGTCTTGAGGATATAGACGGGAATCGTCACCAGCATGCTCGGCAGCGACAGCAGCACCTCACCCACCGACTTCTCGGGAGGTTCGGGGACCCGAATGTCGGTGCTGTCGGCTGTCTCGGCGCCTGCCGGCAAAACCAGGGCAAGCAGGCAGACGACGACAAGGAGTGTCTGTCGCCAGGCTGTGCGGGATGTCAACGGGTGCTTCCTTGTCGCTACCTACTGCATGATCACGATGTCGATTCGCCGGTTTTTGGCGCGACCATCGGCTGTCTCATTCGATGCGACCGGCTTTTCGGAGCCGTAGCCGACCGCCGTCACCCGCTCGGCCGGGAGACTCATCGACTGTCGCAGGTACTGCATCACCGAATAGGCGCGTTTTTCCGACAGCTGACGGTTGGTGCTCTGGTTGCCGGTGGCATCGGTGTGTCCCTCAATACGCAGGCGGCTGTCGGGGAACATGGTGATAATCTCTTCGACCTTCTCCAGCAGCGGCACCTGGTCTTCGGAGATGTCACTCTTGCCGACCGCAAACGACAGCCCGTGCAGGCGCAGGACAATATCGCCGGAGGCATTGAAGAGAACATCACCCTCGGATGGATTAACAATCGCCTTCGCCTTCTTCACCTTCGCTTCGCGTTCACGGCGCTCTTCGAGTTCGGCGGAGACTTGCTCGTGCTGTTCGGAGAGTTGTGACAGGCGGGCTTTCTCGGCGGCGACTGTCTGGGCCAGCTCGCGGTTCTGAGCGAGCATCTCGGCCACGCGACCATCGAGTTCGACCGACAGAGCCGAGACGTCATCAACT
>WJMS01000215.1 GCA_014727815.1 candidate division GN15 bacterium | reverse complement strand
TTCGGACCGGATGATTACCTGTACATCGGCATGGGCGATGGCGGCGGCTCCGGTGACCCGCAGGAGACCGCCCAGGATCCCGACCGCCTGCTGGGGAAAATGCTTCGAATCGATGTTCGCAATGGCGCCCCGTACACCATTCCGCCGGACAACCCGTATGTCGGCGCGACCGACACCCTGCCCGAGATCTGGGCGTTCGGCCTGCGCAACCCGTACCGCTGGAGTTTCGACCGCGAAACCGGTGATTTGTGGATTGCTGATGTCGGCCAGTTTGAATGGGAAGAGATCAACTTCACGCCTGCCTCGAGCTCGGGCGGCGAAAACTACGGCTGGGATATCACCGAAGGCTTCAACTGTTTCGAACCGCCCACAGACTGCGATACTGCCGGCCTCTACCGGCCGATCTTTGAGTACGGTCATGACGGCGGTCGCTGTTCGATCACCGGTGGCGTGGTCTACCGTGGCTGCGCAATCCCGGACCTGGACGGCTGGTATATTTTCGGCGACTACTGCACCGGGGAAATCTGGCGGTTGAAAGTCGATGATACCGGGGCGGTGATTACGCCCTTCCCGACCGAGATGTTTGATATCGGGAATATCGACCTGGCCGCAATCGGCGAAGATATCTATGGTGAACTGTATGTTCCCGAACTCAACACGGGCCGTGTGGTCAAGCTGGTGCATGACGGCGCTGTCGAGGACTACTGCGCCGGACCGTGCTGTGTCGGAATTCGCGGCAATGTCAACGGTGATTCCGGAGAAAATGTCGACCTGCCCGATGTCATCTACCTGGTCAACGCGCTCTTCCAGGGTGGCCCGCCGCCACCGTGCCCGGCCGAGGCCAACGTTAATGCCGACCCGCAGGGCGATATTGATCTGCTTGACGTTACCTATCTGGTCAATGCCCTCTTCCTTGGCGGACCGGCTGTCCCGGCCTGCCCGTAAAGGCTGTACGCGCTATGCAGAGGCCGCCCGGCGGGGCGGCTTTTTGCTTTATCTCGGGCGGTGATCCGATTACTTTGACCGGACGCACACGGAACCTGAATCTGATGGAGTGATCACGATGCTCAAACCGGAAACAACTGCGCTTGTCTTTGTCGATATCCAGGGAAAACTGGCCACGCTCATGTACGAAAAGGACCGCCTCTTTGCCAATCTGGTCCGTATGGCCCGGGGCGCCCACGCTCTCGATATCCCTATCATCTGGAACGAGCAGCTGCCGGACAAACTCGGCGAGACGATTCCAGAGCTTAAAGAAACACTTGAGTCACTGGACAAGCAGCCATTGATCAAGAAGCACTTCAGCGCCTGCGGCAATCCGGATTTCGTGAAGACGCTTGAGGCCACCGGCCGCAAGGATGTCCTGCTGACCGGGATCGAAACGCACATTTGCGTCTACCAGAGCGCCATCGATCTGCTGGAATCGGGCTACAATGTCCACCTGGTGATCGACGCCACTTCGTCGCGGCTCGAGCATAACTATCACCTCGGCGTGCAGCGGATCAAGGACGCCGGGGCGGTGCTGACCTCGGTGGAGATGTGCCTGCTGGAACTGCAGGAAATCGCCGAAGGCGACCGTTTCCGGGAGTTGATCAAGATTATCAAGTGAGGCCGGCGTGTCAGTGGCCGGTTACGCGACGGATACGCCAGCCCAGCAGCAGCGAATCCAGCGAAGAAAAGAGCATGAGTATGCCGACCGCCACGCTGACCAGCGCGAAGCTGGTCTGGTGTTCGACGGCGAAGGCTGCCAGCCGGTCGATCATGCTGTAGAATGGCGTGGTTAGTTCCGACAGATCCGGAAGCAGCAGGGCCCGCTCGGTGAACCACGTTACCAGCGGTCGCAGATCAATCAACATGGCCAGCGTCACCAGCACCGCAACACTAAACACGCCTACCGCCGCCACGGTCAGATGACCGAACCAGCGACTCTGCCGCCGCTCCATCGACACCTGCTCCAGCACCGAATGCTCCAGGCTGGGCGGCAGGCTGTAGACCGCACTGTCTTCCAGATGTCCGAACAGCGCCTGATATTCTTCAACCATCCGGCGATTCTCCGGGTTGAACGCAATCATCCGCTCCACCTGGCGCAACTCCTCGCCGGTCAGGTTACCATCGAGGTAATCCTGGATCTGCTCATCGGTCAAACGTGCTACCGACATAGCTCCTCCCGGCTGTAGGTGGTTGTGAGACGGTCTTTTAACATCTTGCGCGCCCGAAACAGGTAGCTCTTCACGGTGCCGTCCGGCAACTGCAGAATATCACCTATCTCTTTGTAGCTCATATCTTCCAGATGGTACAACGCCAGTATTGTCCCATACAACACCGGCAAACTGTCGATTTCCCGCCGGACCCGGTCCGCGGCATCGGCCGCCGCTACCGTTTCTTCGGGTGATCGGCTTTCAACGGCAGCATCCTCAAAGTGCTGGTGTTCGGCCGTGACGTCATCATACAAGTCAACCCGGCGCTTTTCGAGATGATTGACGGCGGTATTGAAGGCGATTCGGGCCAGCCAGGTCGATAGTTTGGCTTCGAAATTAAAGCCTTTCAGATTCCGGTAGGCCTTAACAAAGACATCCTGGCAGACATCCTGACGGTCGGCCTCATTCGGCACCAGCCGGTAGACGACATGCGCCACCAGCGAGTTGTAGCGCTCCATGAAGGTCCGGAACGCTTCCGGATTACCGGTCAGTATGTCACTTACCAGGGTCTGTTCGGTCATAATAACCTCGTATGGTACAACAGACAGGGTTTGGCCCGCAAAAGTTTCATTTTTCTACATGTCTGCAACAACCGGGGCGGTCGGCTGTCTGATGGGGTGAACGACAGAGAATCGAAACCAAGGAGAGATAAGATGCAGGAAGTACTCATAGTAGGCGTGGTTTTCTTCTCACTGGCCTACATTATCAAGATCCTGGCCGATGCCCGAACCCGGAATCGGCTGATCGAACGCGGAATGGTCGATGAAAACGTGCAGCACCTGTTCGCCCCCAACAAAGACCTGCAGACGCTCAGCTCGCTCAAAT
>WJMS01000214.1 GCA_014727815.1 candidate division GN15 bacterium | reverse complement strand
GCGCCAACCTCAGCGGCACCTATCTGCGCCCCGGGGGCGGCACCGCGGCGTTCAGCGAAACCTTGACATCGGAGTCACACATCGAACCGCGGTCCCTGACCTTTGCGCTCGGCACGCGTGTGTCCGAGAGGTTCTCCATTGGCGCCAGCGCCGACATCTATCTCGGTAAGGCCGTCTCCGAAACGCGCCAGAACATCACCTGGCAGGACTACCCGGACTTCGATTCGCCCCAGACTGCCGTGCGCAGTCAGGACGTGCTGGTGCTCGACACTACCGCCTTCTCAGGATTCGGACTGACCGGCGGCGTCATGTACAATGGTGACCAGCTCGATGTCGGTCTGCTGGTGCGGGCGCCCTTCTCATTTGAGTCTACCACCGACCAGAAGTTCTTCACGTTGACGAGCTATGCGGGCCTGCCGCAGCCCGACCAGTCGGACACGACCTTCATCGATGATCAGTTGATCAAGTATGACCTGCCGATCATGTTTGCCCTCGGGCTCAGCTACAACCTGACCGAGAACCTGATGTGGGCGTTTGATGCCGAGTATCGCGGCTTTGAGGGGCGTGATGCCGAACGTAGGACCGAAATCAACATCTCGGAAGACACCGAGACGTTTGAGACGCTGGAGTTGAACTGGCAAAACGTCTTTACCTTCCGCTCCGGCCTCGAGTACATGTGGGAGACAGGCAGCTCCGCGTTCCCGCTCGTGCCGCTCCGGGCCGGTTTTGCCTATGTTCCGATTCCGACGCCGAATGCCGCCCTGAATCCGAACGCAACCTCGGGAGACGACCTGTTCGACTATTCGTCAACCTCGGGATACAATATCACCGCCGGCTTCGGACTCTGGTGGGAGTTGGTGACCATTGACATCGCCTATGTCTACGGCAGCCTCGATCGTGAATCGGTCGTGCAGCTCGGTACCGACATGTCGAACATCGAGTTCATCCCGGTGGAAACCCGTAACCGTACGCATGACCTGACCCTGACCTTTACGGGATATTTCTAATGATCGTCCGGGCCGGCGCCCGCCATGGCGCCGGTCATTACCTCCTGTGTAAAAAGTTTGAGAAAGGAGCCGATACAATGCATGATCGGCTCTTTTGTGGAGTACCAAACGAATGCAGAGCAAAGTCAAGCTGACCAAACGACAGATCAAGGAAGACAAGTTCACGACCTTCATGCTCAATGCCAAGGATCGCCTCCTTGACACCTGGCAGTACTGGGTCATCGGTATCGTCGCCGTGATACTTATTGTCGCCGCCGGTTCATACTACGTTTCATCGCAGTCCGAAAAGACTCAGGAGGCCGCCAGCCGCTACAGCCGCGCGGTCATGGAATACCGGAACGGTCAGACGCAGCTGGCCCTGATCGGGCTCGAGCAGGTGGTCGATGAGTACGGCGGGACCGATATCGCCGAACAGGCTCGCTTCATGCTCGGGGCCATGAACTTCGAAGAACGCAACTACGCTGAAGCGATTGAGCAGTTCCAGAACTATCTCGACAAGTATAAGCAGAACAAACTCAACCGTGCCGCCGCCTACGCCGGCATTGCCGCTGCCCACGAAAACCAGGGCAACTACGAAGAAGCCGCCGCCCACTTCGAACAGGCGTTCGATGCCTACCCGCGCGGTCCGCTCGCCGGGGACTACATGATGGGCGCCATGCGCTCCTATCTGCTTATGGGCGACATCGAGAAAGCTCGGACCAAGCTTGACCAGATCAACGCTGAGTTTGCCGGCACCGGGCTCGCCAACCGCGCCGAACGTCTCTTTACTGAGATGGGCACCTCGGCCAGCTGATATGCCTGCCCGGTGACTGACCGCCCGCCGATACGCGTCGCCATCCTCTGGCACATGCACCAGCCCGACTATCGTGAACCGGGCTCGACCCGGCTGGCGATGCCCTGGGTGCGACTGCACGCCCTCAAAGACTATCTCGACATGCCGCTGCGCGCAGCCGCGCACGACCGCGTCAAGGTTACCTTCAACCTCGTGCCCTCGCTCCTCGATCAACTCGACCTCTACGCCGCCGGCGGGCTCGACCGCCACCTCGAACTGACGCTCCGCCCGGCCGATGAACTGCACGAGGCAGAGAAGCTCGAAATCCTCGACAGCTTCTTTTGCGCTCACCCCCAAAACATGATCGAGCCCTACCCGCGCTTCCAGGAACTCTTCCGCAAACACGCCGCCTCGCTCTCCAAACGAGCCGTCCTGCCGGCCCTGTTTACGTCCGAGGAAATCCGCGACCTGCAGGTGTGGTCCAACCTGGTGTGGATCGATCCGCTGTTCCATGACGAAGAACCGGTGCGGATGCTGATGCGCAAGGAGCGCCACTTTACCGAAGACGACAAACGCGCCCTGATCGACTGGCAACTGGCACTGATGAAGCGCATCGTGCCGACCTATCGCGACCTGTACCGGCAGAAGAAGCTTGATATCTCGTTCACACCATACTACCACCCGATTCTACCGCTCTTGTGTGACACGGAATCGGCCCGCGAAGCCCTCCCGGGCATTGGCCTGCCCAAACAGCGCTTTGCTCATCCCGAGGACGCCGACCGGCAGATCCGTATGGCCGTCGACCGCTTTGCCGACCTCTTCGGCGAGCAGCTCACCGGCATGTGGCCCTCCGAGGGCTCCGTCTCCGAAGAAGCTCTCGGCCTCATCAGGAAAAACGGCATTCGCTGGGCCGCCTCCGACGAAGAAATCCTGTACCAGTCGCTGACCAAGTCATCGCTCGATCGCAGCGCTTTCCCCTTGCACGCCGTGTATGATCACCGGGGACTGCGGCTGTTCTTCCGTGACCACGCCCTCTCCGATAAAATCGGTTTTGTCTACTCCGGCTGGACCACCGAGGAAGCGGTCAACGACTTCATCGGCCACCTCCACCAGCTGCGCCAGACCTATCGAGATCGGCTCGACCGGATCGTTGTGCCGATCATCCTCGACGGTGAAAACGCCTGGGAGTATTTCCCCGGCGATGGGGCAGACTTCCTCGAAACCCTCTACCGCCGACTGGCCGAAGACGACACGATTGAAACCGTGACCTTCAGCGAGGCCGCCGAGACCGCCGAGCCGCATCGGCTGACCTCTGTCTTTGCCGGCTCCTGGATCAACCACAACTTTCGTATTTGGATCGGCCATCCCGAAGATAACCTCGCCTGGGATCTTCTGGCCCGAACCAGGGAGATGCTGGTGCGGATCAGCCGCGAGGACACCCGCCTCGACCCGGCCGTGGTGAGCCAGTGCTGGAACCAGATCTATGTCGCCGAAGGCTCCGATTGGTGCTGGTGGTTCGGCGATGAACACCGCGGCCTGCATAACAGAGAGTTCGACAAGATCTTTCGCCGCCACCTGGCCTATGTCTACGAACTCCTCGGCCAGCCGGTTCCGATGGAACTGCTGCATCCGATCCACGGCGAAACCGTCGCGTCGTACACATCGATGCCCGATGACATCCTCACCGCGCAGATCGATGGCCGCGTGACTCATTTCTACGAGTGGGCCGGCGCCGGCTACTACGACTGCCTCAAAGCCGGCGGAGCCATGCACCGGGTCGAACGCTACATCTCCGGCATTCACTTCGCCTACGACCACAATCGCTTTTACATTCGACTTGACTTCCATGATAGAAAAGGCCTAGACTTGCTAGCGGAGCCGGCGATCGAAATCGCCTGCTTCACACCCGCGCCGCGCGTGATACGTGTGACCACCGGCCAGCACGGGTGGGTCGATGATCGCCCCGGCGAATGTCAATTCGCCCTCGGTGACATCCTCGAAGTCGGGATCGAGCGAAACTTCCTGTGGCCCGGGTCATACGGGCCGCTCGGGTTCACCGTCTCGCTGCTCGACGCCGACCGTCGCCTGGAAGTCTGGCCGGAGAATGACCCGATCGAGATTACCGTGCCGGAAAAAAATCTCGAGATGTTCTGGCCGATGTAGGCCCGCGCCGACGATCATGGAGGATACATGACCGACTCATTCTTCGACAACGATCCGCAGAAAAAACCCACCGGCGATATTCCCGACCTCAACGGCCGGGAACAGTCCGATGACAACGGCGCATCGGAAAACGTCGAAAACGACCTGCGCACCGATGAGGGCCGCCTGGCCGCCATCATGTCCTACATCCCGCTGCTCTGCTTCGTCCCCCTGCTCAGCATGAAGGAAAACAAGGAAGCGCGCTTCCACGCCCGCCAGGGATTGGTCCTGTTCATTATCGAACTGGTCGCCGTGCTCTTCCTGCTGCCCGGCGTCTCCAGTTTGATCTTCCGGGTCGTGCTGATTGCCGCCGCCGGACTCTCTATCGCCGGCATCTACTTCGCCCTGCAGGGCAAAAACTACAAGCTGCCGATCATCGGCGACCTCGCCGAGAAGTCCAAGCTGTAAACCCGCCCGCCCTCGGCAAAGACGGTGCCGGCCCGACCGTGCGACGCCTCACGCACCCGCTCCAGGAATAATCGTCCTTGCGGAAACGTTTTCCTCTCGACAGTCTCTGACACGCGCATTTCTGGAAAATATTTCCCGAAATGGCGCTGTTTTAGTTGACTTGGTGTAGAATCAAGCGTACCTATTCGGTCAGAATTCTGTGGGGATCTCCCCATAAATTCGGCCCGCGAGTGAGCAAAAAGGGCACAACGGCCGATAACCTGTTCAGGGACGAACAGCGACGTTCAAATGGAAGTGACACCTGAAGTTAGAAGAGACTGCGAGGCTCTATCGGCCGACCCTGTGCATGCATTGCTCAAAAACCGGTCTCAGGCCCGATTGACTGCCGGGCATGAGACTGACTACGGACTCTCAACACCCTCCAGGGAAGGAGCCTGAACCCGTTGTTTATCAGTACGTTACGGATTGGTGTGAGACGCGCTCCGGCAGGCGCCAGCAAACTGCCGACCCAACCTGATCCCGGCACCACCCTTGCCCTCTCTTTCGTCCAGACAGCAACAGAAAGGGACGAAAGATGATTAGAAAGACCATTGATAAGATTGTTTTCGGCTGGGTCATCCTCCTGATCCTCGCCGCCCTCATTGGCGACGTCACCTTTGCCGCCTCCGATGGCGGTCGTACCGCCGCCGACTTCCTGCAAATCGGTGTCGGCGCCCGAAGCGCCGGGATGGGCAACGCCTATTCGGCCGTCTCCGACGGCGCCGAGGCCTCCTACTGGAACCCGGCCGGCATGAGCGGCCTGCAGGACTACGAGGTCTCATTCTCGCACTTCGCCTGGTATCAGGACGTGACCCTCGAGCAGGGCTCCTTTGCCTTCCCGGTCAACGATCGGGTCGTCATGGCAGCTTCGATAATCTACCTAGACTACGGCAGCATCGAGGGCTATGATGCCTCCAACAACTCGATCGGTGACATCACGGCCTACGACTGGGCCGGTGGGCTCTCGATCGGCTATACCGTCAGCGATGCTTTCGCGGTTGGCCTGACCGGTAAATACATTAACCAGAAATTTGACGAGACCAGCGGGTCGGCCTTCGCCGCCGATCTCGGTGCCACCTACCGGACCGGCCGCCTGACCTTCGCCGCCGTCGCCAGCAATCTGGGCGGCAGTATGACCTTCGAGAACGAAAGCGAAGACCTGCCCAGCTCTCTGCGACTCGGTGTGGCCTACGCCCCCCCGATACAGGGTGTGCGCGCGTCGTTCGAACTCGACAACCGCTTCCACGGCGCCAGTGTGCTGCGTAACGGCGTCGAAGTCAATTTCTACGAACGCTACTTCCTCCGAACCGGCTACGATGTCGATCTCGATGGGGAAGAGCATGCGTTCGACGATGGCCTGTCGTTTGGCGCCGGGGTCCGCCTGGGCGCGGCTGCGATCGACTATGCCTACTCGCTGAAAGACCAGTACAGTTCGGAGGACGTGCATCGCTTTTCGGTGCTCTTCCGCTTCGGTCGCTAACTCCGCGACCGTTGGTCGATTCCCATAGTATTCAAAGATTAAGCCGACCTATATAGGTCGGCTTTTCTTGTATGCGCGACGGCTAGTTACCCTCCTGTGCGCATCATCCTGCACCGGCTTGTGCATTAGTTGCGATACTATGCACAATAACAACCCTATTAAGGCCCGCTTACTCTTTCCAAACAAAAATATGACTATTCAAACAACCTTGTAAGTCGCTGTATGATAAACGCTTGCAAGTTGGGGCCGCACTGGATAGCCCCGTCTGGACCTCTATCTGAGCTCCTTCTCAGAGTTGGCAATCCTTTTGCTCTAATCCACGGCATCAAGGGACGACTGCATTAGGTAACCTTCTCAAGCGAACAGGAATAATGGAACAGAACACCAATAGACTCAATTACGCGAACGAACCGACCCTGACCCTCGAAAGGCCGAACACCGGCTACGGCTTTGTTACGGGCCGTGAGATTACGGTTCCCGAGCGCGTGGCGCCGTCGTACGCGCCCGATGTCGCTTTCAAGAGCCGGTTTCTGCTGGCCGAATTGCTCGGATTGTTCTTTGTCGCCTTCTCAACGTTGTATATATTCGGCCTGCCGTCAGTGCTTACCAAACCGGGGCAGATGAAGCTTATGGTACAAAGAGCGGTGAAGCGGAGCGTCGATCTCGTTGGGTCGCTGGTGGGCCTGACCCTCTGCCTGCCCTTCTTCATTATCGTACCAATCCTGATCAAGCTCGATTCACGCGGTCCGGTCTTTTACACCCAGCTTCGCATCGGTGTCAACCGCCGCCGCGCCGACCGACGTTATCACCAGCGTAACGGCTGCGAGAACCGTCGCGGCGAGGATCGCCGGAAGGAAGACTTGATGGGCAAGCCGTTCCGGGTGATCAAGTTCCGGACGATGGTCCAGGATGCCGAGAAGAAGAGCGGCCCGGTCTGGGCCAGCAAAGGCGACCCGCGCATCACCAAACTCGGGCGCTTCCTGCGCAAGACCCGCATCGACGAGATTCCGCAGTTCCTCAACGTCTTCATGGGTGATATGGCCCTGGTCGGCCCGCGCCCTGAGCGCCCGAATTTCGTCCGCGACCTCTCCACGCAGGTCGAAGGCTACACCCGGCGCCTGCAGGTCAAACCCGGCATTACCGGGCTGGCCCAGGTTGAAGCCGGTTATGACTCCGATCTCGAGTCGGTCCGTCAGAAAGTCGGCTACGACATCAATTACATCAGTAACATGTCACTCTGGTCGGACATCAAGATCATGGCCAAGACGGTGATCGTCGTGTTCACCGGCAAGGGAGCCTGCTGAACGGCAGCACGCCCCGCGGATTGAGACGGATAGTACAAGGGCCGCCTGCGCGGCCCTTTTTTTGCATAACTTTCAACTTGTATCATGTTCATTGTTGCTCTAAATTTCCGATACTCTTAGGAAACGGCCACCTGGCAAAGACATAAAGGGGATATGTTGTTAAAACGGACTTTGGCGACAGTCCTGATCTGCTCGATCCTCCCGGTTCTCATTGCAGCTCAGACACCGTCCGGTTCTGTCACGATTTCCTCCAATCCCGGCGGGGCGGAGGTCAAACTCGAAGGGGAGGCCACCGTGGCCGGTGTCACCCCAACCACCTTCCGGCACATGCTGATCGGCAAGTACGACGTCACCGTGAAGAAGCGCGGTTATGAAACCCACCATACCTCGGTCGTCCTCGATCCCACGCAGCAAACCCGTCTCGACATCGAGCTCTCACCCAAAACCAGGTGGAAAGCCGCCGCCCGATCGATGTTCATCCCCGGCTGGGGTCAGCATTACGGGGAACAACACGGTAAAGCCTGGTTGCTGCATGTCCTGGCGGCCGGCTCGATTGTCGGCTATCTCGTCGCCGATCACAATTTCGATATCAAGTATGAAAAGTATGAACGTCGCCTCGATGAGTACGATGCCGCTGTCGCCTCGGGCGCCGGCCGGGACGAACTCGAACGACGCTTGAACGCGCTAGTCGATGCCCAGGAGACGGCCTTCGATCATGAAGACTACCGGCGGATTTCCATCGGCGCCGTGGTCGGTGTCTGGGGACTGTCGGTGCTCGACGCGCTCTTGTTTTTCCCCGACGAACGAGCCGCCATTTCCGTCAAAGGTGTCGATGTCGAACCCAGTGCCGACTTCAACCAGATCGGCCTTACCCTCTCGTATTCGTTTTGAAGCGGAGTGCACGAATGAGACGAGCCGTTGTCATAGCCCTGCTCGGGGCGATCATCATCGCAGGACTCGCCTGCACGCGATACGTTGACTCCAAAGACCCGGTCCGGTCATTGCCGGGCGCGCCGCCCGTCCCGACCGCCGTCACCGCCGAGATTAACAGCCGTTCGGTCTCGCTGTCCTGGGCAATCGAAAACAACGCCAGCTATGACCGCTTCCGCATCTACATGGCCCCGGACACGGCCGATGGTTTCACGGTCAAAGACTCCACCGACCAGACAGAAATCACGATCGATGGTCTCGGCCTCAACCGTGTCTACTACTTCCAGGTGGCCGCCGTTGATTCCAGCGGCCTCGAAGGCGAACGCTCCGAAACCGTCTCCGCCCAGACCGCTTTGCTCTCGATCACGATCAACAACAACGCCGAGTATACCAGCTCACGAAACGTCCAGGTGCAGCTCACCGCCAACCAGGCGGCCACCCATGTCTACCTGTCGGAGGACTCGACCTTCGCCGATGCGATCGCGCAGACTTTCGCCGCCCAGCGCGCCTTTACGCTGGAATCCGGCGATGGCGTCAAGACCGTCTACGCGCGCTTTGTGTTTTTCGATGGCTCCCAGTCGGGTGAGCCGCTCGCCGACGACATCATCCTCGATACCCGGGCCCGCGTCGACTCCGTCTGGTATGCACCCCTCGGTGTTGATGCCTTTTCATCGGGCGACACGATCTCGTTTTATCTCGACGCCGGCGAAATCGACGGGGAAGCACAAGTCAGCCTGGCCGGTGTCGACCCGGTCGTCCTCAATGACGCCGGCGCCGACGGCGATATGATCGGCGCCGATGGCATCTATTCCGCCGAGTGGGTCGTTCCCAACGACGTCACCGTCAACAACGGCACCGTCGAAGGGCAGTTCACCGACGCCGCCGGCAACCAGGCCAGCCGAATTGCCGACAGCACCCTGACTATATTCAGCGCGCCGCTGCCGGTCCAGTTGACCCTCGTTGAAGCGCTCTCCAGCTATGAAGTGTCGCTCAACTGGTCACAGGCCGCCTCGGCTGATTTCGCCAGCTACCGGATCTACCGGGCGACCGCTACCGATGTCTCCGACAGCTCCGAACTGATCGCGACCATCGGCAGTCGCAACACCGTCAACTACGTCGACACGACTGTCGCCTCCGAGACAACCTACTACTACCGCGTCTACGTGCGCAACAGTCTGGGACTATCGGCCGGGTCGAACACGGCTGGCGCTACCACGCCGGTTAACAATCCGCCGACTGCGGTCGTCCTCGCCGGCGCTTTGCAGGACGAAGTAACGGTCCGGTTGACCTGGACCCAGAATGCCGACGATGACTTCCAGTCGTACCGGATCTACCGCAGCAACAGCTCGGCAGTCGACGAGGGTGATGAACTGGTCGACATCTTCACCTCCCGCTCCAACACCAGCGCCACCTTCGCCCTGACCACCAATCGCTGGTACCGGGTCTTTGTGTACGATCGCCAGGGGCTGTCCACCGCCTCCAACGCGATCCAGATCACCAACTGACGGAAGACCGGGCATGACGCTGCTGCAAAACCTGAACCACTTCGTTGCCCTCTTTCTCGATACCTTCCGGCAGTTCGGACGCGGGCGCATCTGGCTGACCCTCCTGGTCTACTTCCTGGTCCAGTGGCTGGTCCTCTACGCGCACTATGATTTCCTGTCGCCGCTGTTCTATGGCGTGGTCAATACCTGGCTCGATATCCTGATCGCTATCGGCCTCGTCAGCCAGGTGGAAGCTGATATCTTTACCCACTATCCCGGTCAGTTCCTCATCCTGCCACAGGTCTTCAGCTGGGCCAGACTTCTGGTCGGCATCCTCTTCGAAGGTCTGGTTTTGGGAATGGTCGCGGTGATGTTTCGTAACAGTTACATGCGTGAGGTCGGCGAAGACGCCCGCCCGGTCGGTTCCACCGCCGCCGGCCTGTGGGTCTATTTGACCATCGCGTGGGTGCTGGTTAACGCCGTCATCCTGTTGATCAATATCCTGGTGCCCGACCTGGCCGGTTCATTCGTGGACGGTTCACCCCGACGGGAAAAAGCCCTCGAATTCCTCGTCATCCCCGGCCTGCACGCTCTGCTGTTTGGTCTGCTGTACTTCGCCGTACCGGCCGTCGCGGTCTTCCGTGAAAACGTCCTGCGCGCCCTCAGGCGCTCGCTGAAGCTGTTCCTCCGCCGACCGCTGACGTCGTTCTTCCTAGGCGGCATTATCCTCTTCGGCCCGACCGTCATCTCCTTCATAGCCGTGCGCTCACAGGACATCGTCACCAAGTTCCGCCCGGAACTGGTCTACTGGGTCCTGGCTGCCGGACTGCTCGTCGAACTGATCGCGTACTTCTTCTGGATGGGTACCGCCACCCGCTACCTGCTCGACGTCTCCGACGAATAACCGACCAGCCCCTCGATGAAACACCTGATCCGCTCAGGTGAAACAGTCAGGCCGACAACTCCCGACTTTACACCGTGTCGCCATCGCAAAACTCGCGCGCTGACACCTTTTTGCACGCCGTCCGGCAGTTTTCCCCTATACCTTTTTTTCAATCCGCCGATACTATCAATGTATCATCAGGGACACTGCGAGTAATGAAAAACATATTGCTGGTTGACGACGATAGAGAGGTTTCGCAATCCTTAGCGAACCTGTTTGATCCGGAGAAATTCACCTTTGAGTTTCTCGAGGATGGTGCCGAGGTCAGTCAATTTCTTTCCGGCAAGGAGGACATCGACCTGGTAATGCTCGATGTCAACCTGCCGACCCTGTCCGGCCTCGACGTCCTCAAGCAGATCAAGCAGATCGATAACGACCTCCCCGTCATTATGATCTCGGGCTTTGTCTCGACGGAGAACGCGATCGAAGCGATGCGGGAGGGCGCCTACGAGTACCTGACGAAACCCTTTCAGATCGAAAAGCTGATCGACACGGTCAACAAAGCCTGCGGCTTCCATTCGCATCTACGCCCGCCGCAGGTGCCCGTGTCGGATCCGGGCAAGACCGAGGGACTCGACGAAATCATCGGCAAGTCGCCCGAGATCGTCGAAATCGCCAAGCTGATTGGCCAGGTCGCCAAGACCGATGCCGCCGTTTTGATCTTCGGCGAATCCGGCACCGGCAAGGAACTGGTGGCCCGGGCAATCCATCGCAACTCCAAGCGCAAAAACAACGCCTTCCTGTCGGTCAACTGCGCCGCCCTGACCGAGACACTGCTCGAATCGGAGCTGTTCGGTCACGAGAAGGGCGCCTTTACCGGCGCGTACTACAAGCGGATCGGGAAGTTCGAGCAGGCCGACAGCGGCACGCTGTTCCTCGACGAGATCGGCGACATGAGCATGCTCACCCAGTCCAAGCTGTTGCGCGTGCTCCAGGAGAAACAGTTCGAACGGGTCGGCGGCAATGAAACGATCAATGTCGATGTCCGCATCATCGCCGCCACCAACAAATCACTGGTACAGTGCATGAAGGATGGCTCCTTCCGGGTCGACCTCTTCTATCGCCTGAAAGTCGTGTCCATCTACATTCCGCCGCTGCGCGACCGTCGCTCCGATATCCCGCTGCTCGTCGACTACTTCCTCAACAAGTTTTCCAACCAGCTCAGTGTCCCGTACAAGCAGCCGTCCAAGAAGGCGCTGCAGTCGCTCTCGCGCTATCACTGGCCGGGCAATGTGCGCGAACTCGAAAACAACGTGCACACCGCTATGGTCATGTCGAAAAACGAGGCGCTCCAGCCGGAAGACTTCCCGTCACTGGCCGAAGAGAGCCCGCGCGTTGAACTCGACCTGTCGGAACTCCAGGAAGACTACTTCGAGACTTTCAAGAAGATCGTCGATCCGATCATGCCCAAACTGATCAGCAATTCCCCGGGCCAGATCTATCATTTCCTGAATTCGGCCCTTGAACGGGCAATTATCTCATCCTGCCTGCGGCACTTCGATGGTAACCAGGTGAAGACCTCGGAAACGCTCGGGATTTCGCGCAATACCCTGCGCGACCGCATCGCCAAATACTCTATCTATTGATAGTCGAAAAATGAGTCGTACGGCAACGGCCGGCCACCCTCGCAGGTAGCCGGCCGCTGTCGTTTTCTCCAGAGCGGGGGAGAACAGCGCTAGTGCTTGCCGCCCTCGTCATTGTCTTCCTTGTAGAAAATCGTTCGGGTATAGGTGAAAACCAGCAGCGAGATGATCACCGCCCAGGTCACCAGCATGAATATCCAGCCACCGGTCGTCATGCCTCATCTCCTTCCAACTCCGGCTCACCGTCGGGCCGACCGCGCCATGCCTTCCACACGAGCACACACAAGGTCAAAATGATCCCGATCAACACCAGCCTGATCCCGAGCACGTACGGCACGTTTTCATCCGGCACATTGACCATCGTTATCACATCCCACCAGTCGGTCACGAACCACCAGATCAACATCGCCACCAGCAGCGAGGGAGAGATGTACTTGATAACAAACTTGAAAATCCTCGGCACCCGCAGGCGGCTGCCCCGATGCAGCTCCTCCCAGGCCCGATCCATTCCGAACACCCAGGCCAGCAGGATGATCTCGAACGCTGCCCCGATCACGATAATTACCGTCCCGCCCCAGAAGTCGAGTTCGTCGAGCACTCCCCGATGCAAAAACCACATGGCCGGCTGACAGAGCACGAACACGGCCACACCGAATATCTTCACCGCCTTCTGCCGCGTCATGTTGAACTCATCTTCGAAAAACGCCACCGTCGGCTGCGCCAGCGATACCGATGACGTTATCCCCGCCAGGAAGAGAATAAAGAACCATAAAAAGCCCCAGAAGGCTCCCCCGGGGACACCCGCGAAGATCTGCGGCATAGCCAAAAAGCCCAGATCGAATGACCCAAGATTGCTCGCGTCGGCAAGAAACGCCGGACCGAAAAACACAAACGCCGCCGGGATGACAATCGAACCACCCAGGACCACTTCCGCAAACTCGTTCGTCGATGCCGCTGTGAGACCGGACAGCGAAATGTCGTCTCGCTTACGCAGATAACTCGAGTACGTCAAAATCACACCCATCCCGACCGAGAGCGTGAAGAACACCTGACCGGCTGCCGCCAACCAGACTGTCGGACTCTTCAACGATGACAGGTCGGGATTCCACAAAAACCCGAGCCCATCCGAGGCCGTTCGTACCGCCTCACCCTCCGTGCCGTTGACCGGCTGGTCAAGCGTCAGCACCCGAATCGCCAGGATCACCGCCAGAATGAACAACGCCGGCAACGCGATATTGCACAATCGCTCAATCCCCCCACGAATACCGTGGTACGTCACCGACAGGTTGATAAGGAGGGTAATAAGGAAGAAGACCACCGCCGGCATCGACCCGGCAAAGAAGCCCGCTTCATTGACCCCCTGGTACCATTGCAGGAATGACACGTACGCTTCCGGGTTAGCGAAATTCAGGTTACCAATGAGGGAGTAGTAGGCGAAGGCGAGACACCAGGATTCGATGTATACATAGAACATATAGATCGTCAATGGCCCATAGATCCCCGCGACACCGATATACTTTACAATACGAAACTTGCGGGCCATGCTATGGAAAATCCCCGGCGCCGAAGAATGACCATACCCACCGCCAAACCGTCCGGCGGTCCACTCCGCCCACATCAGCGGAATGCCGATCAGGATCAGCGCGACAAAATAGGGAATCATGAACGCGCCGCCGCCGTTTTGCGCTGCCTGGGAGGGGAACCGAAGGAAATTGCCGAGCCCGACCGCCGAGCCGGCCACGGCCAGAATGATCCCCAGTCGGGATCCCCATCGCTCTCTTACCTTTGCCATAGATGTTGCTCCTCACAACTCAACGAAACGTCCCGTGTACCCGCAACCACGCTGCTTCCACCAAGCGGTACACGAGAGATTGAGAAGACGGCGTTCAGCCGAATTCCCTAAGGAAACCCGTCGAGCGAAGTGCTGTCAACAATTAATCCCCCGGCCGCCTTTTTAGGTTGACACACTCGGGGTCGGCGGATAGCTTCACCGTCACTTACCTGATAGTGGCAACGACTAAGAAAGGTTCATACGTATGAAGAGAATGCTGGCTACAGTTGTATGTCTGGTAATCCTGCTGTGTGGTAGCGGGTATACGATTGACGCCGCCGGATCGGCGTTTGGGAATCTGACCACCGCCAAGACAATCGGCCCGGGCAAGGCCAACTTCGGTGGCGGGGTCGGTATCGCTGATGCCACTTCGTTCTTTGGCATGTTCACCTACGGCATGTCTGCCGAAACCGATTTCCGGGCCAAACTCGGCCTGATTGATGCCGATGGTGCTGACACCAAGTTCACGCTCGGTGTCGATGCCAAGTGGCAGATGTGGGAGTATGTCCCTGACGGTCGTCACCCGTTCGACATGTCCTTGGGTGGCATGTTCGAATACGTCGATTATGATGGCCTCTCCGTTTGGCAGCTTGGCGCCTTCGTGCTCGGTTCGTATCCGATTCAGTTGCAGGGTGGTGGCGGCACCCTGGCGCCGTATGGACGCGTCAATATCCGCCTGGAAAACCTCAGCCTCGATCTCCCTCCAGGCTTCTCGGGCGATGACAGTGAATCCAACCTCGAATTTGGTTTCCACGGCGGTGTTTCGTGGTCGCCCACTGAAGCGACCACACTGTACGGCGAGTTTCAGCTCGATGGCAACGACGGTGTCTTCTTCGGCATCGATTTCAACGTAATGTAGTTGTTTCCATCAGTTCTACGAAAGCCCCGCTTACGGCGGGGCTTTCTTGTGTAACAGCATGACCTTTCTCGATGCGATCATACTTGGAATTCTGCAGGGCCTGACCGAATTCCTCCCGGTCTCATCCTCGGGCCATCTGGTCCTCGCCCAGGCCCTGCTTGAGGTGGAGGAGCCGGGCGTCTCGTTTGAGGTGCTGATGCACCTGGGGACGCTCCTGTCGGTGCTGGTCTATTTCCGCTCTCGCATCTATGACCTGATCCGCTCGATCTTCGTCTCGGCAATGACCGAAGAACGACGGATCGTGCTCTTTCTCATCATCGGTACCGTACCGGCCGGTCTGGCCGGAGTCCTGCTCAAGGACTTCTTCGAACGTGCCTTCGGCGATCCGGCCATGACGTCGGTGATGCTCTTCGTGACCGGCGCGCTGCTGCTGCTCACCCGGTTCATTCGCAAGGCCGACCAGCCGATCAAGCTGGGCAATGCCATCCTGATGGGGATCGGTCAGGCGATGGCCATCATGCCCGGCATCTCACGCTCAGGCGCCACTATCGCCACCGGCATGATCGCCGGCGTCAACCCCGCCAAAGCCGCCGAGTTTTCCTTCCTGCTCGCTATCCCCGCCATAGCCGGCGCCACCGTACTCCAGGCGGATCAACTGATGGCCATGAACACCGCCAATCTCGCCATCTATTTCACCGGGGCGCTGATGTCCTTCCTGACCGGCCTGGGCGCCGTCTACGGAGTCCTGGCGACTATCCGCCGGGGCAAGTTCGATTACTTCGCCTATTATTGCTTTGCCGCCGGCGCACTCGGTCTGTATCTTTTTCTGTAAATGAATGAACGTATTCTCGTTATCCGGTTTTCCTCGCTCGGCGACATCCTGCTCACCTCACCGGTTGTCCTGAATCTCAAGATCGCCTTCCCCGACGCACGGCTGGTGTACCTGGCCAAGGAACGCTTCCGCCCGATAGTCGAGTTGTTCGACGGTGTCGACCAAATCGTCGGCGTCGATGACCGCGCCTCGATCCGCGATTACTACCACCAACTCGTGGAACTCGACAATACCGGCTTCACCCACCTGATCGACCTGCACGGCAACCCGCGCTCGCTGCTCGCCCGGAAGATCGTCACGGCCGAGCGGAAAGTGGTCTATCCCAAGCGACGGTTGGAACGACAGATGATGGTTACTCGTCACGGCAAGCAACTGCCGGAGACCTGGCCGCATACAATCGACTCCTACCATCAAGCGCTTGCCGTACTGAATCTGCCTGTCTACACGACGCGACCGGTGTTGCGACGAGAATCGCTGACCGTTCCCGCCCGGGACAAACCGAGTGACCGACCCCGCGTGGTGATCGCTCCCGGCGCAGCGCACCCGCCCAAGCAGTGGGGGATAGAGCAATTCGCTCAGGTCGCAAACCGATTGGTTGAAAACCATGACGCCGAGATCATCTGGGCCGGCACCTCCGAGGACACCCCGCCCGGCGCATTGAAATCTCTATCACTCCCCGAAAGCGTGCGTCTCCTGATCGACCATCCGCTCGACCGGCTTGCCGGTGACATCGCCTCGGCCCACCTGACTGTCGCCAACGACTCCGGTATCGCTCACCTCTCCTCGGCCGTCGGCACGCCCACCCTGGCGCTGTTCGGACCGACCCATCCCGCCCTCGGTTTCGCCCCGCGCGGTCTCCATGACCGTCTGATCGAAGTCGATGAATGGTGTCGACCCTGCTCACTCCATGGTCAGAAACCGTGCTTCCGTGACGAGCAATACTGTTTCACGCGGATCGACCCGGTTATGGTGGCCGAGCGGGCCGCCTCGATGCTGACCGCTTCAGCCGCTCGCAAACCGGCCCTTTTTCTCGACCGCGATGGCACTGTCATGGTCGAAAAGGAATTCCTCGCCGATCCGTCACAGGTCGAACTGGAAACCGGAGTCGCGCCGGCTTTGCGCCGTGCCCGACAACTGGGCTATAAACTGGTACTTGTCTCCAACCAATCCGGCGTCGCCCGCGGTTACTTCGGTATCGATAAGGTCGAGCAGGTCAACGCCCGGCTGATTGAACTTCTCCAGGCCGAGAGGGTAGAAGTCGATGGTGTCCATTACTGCCCGTACCACACTGATGGCACGGTGGTGGAATACACGAAGTCCTCACCGCTGCGCAAACCGGCCCCGGGAATGCCCGAGCAGGCCTCGGTCGAACTCGGTATCGATCTGCCGCGCTCGGTCGTTGTCGGCGATCGCGCTTCCGATCTCGACCTCGGCCGCACCATCGGCGGCCGCTCCTTTCTGGTGCGAACCGGCTACGGCCGGCAGGCCGAACCGGATCTAAGGAGAACGCATCGGAACCTCGCCGTGTGTGACACCCTTACAGAGGTAGTGGACCGACTGGAGAAGGAAGGAAAGTCGTTGTGATAAAAGATGTCGTCTGGTATGAGACGACCGATTCCGACCGCGTGCGCTGCACCCTGTGCCCGGCCTATTGCCGCCTCGCCGAGGGACAACACGGCATCTGCCGGAGCCGGTACAATCTCGAGGGCCGCGTTGTCACCGACAACTACGGCGAACTGGTGACAGTTGCAGTCGATCCGATCGAAAAGAAACCGCTCTATCATTTCTATCCGGGAACGAACATCCTCTCAACCGGCCCCAACTGCTGCAATCTCGGCTGTCGCCACTGTCAGAATTGGTCCATTTCCCAGACGAAAACCCGGACCACCTTCTGTCCGCCCGAGCAACTCGCTGCGCTGGCCGAAGAACATGACTCGATCGGCGTCGCCTTTACCTACACCGAGCCGATGATGTGGTATGAGTACATCCTCGATGTTGCCCCCTTGCTCCGCGAAGCCGGCAAGAAGGTGGTGCTCGTCTCCAACGGCTACCTCAATCCCGAGCCGCTGGCCGAGCTGGTGCCGCTCGTCGACGCCGCCAATATCGACCTGAAAGGCATGCGCCCCGACTTCTACCGCAAAGTCTGCAAGAGCAAGCTCGAACCGGTCCTGGAGACCATCCGGATCATGGCCGCCGCCGGCGTTCACCTCGAGATCACCAACCTGATGATCCCCGGCGAAAACGACTCCGATGACGACCTGCAGGATTTGATCGATTTCGTCGCCTCGGTCGACAAACGCACTCCGCTGCACTTCTCGGCCTACCACCCGGATTATCAGTTGAAAAACCCGCCAACCCCGCCGGAGACGATGCAGAAGGCCTATGACATGGCCTCTGAGAAGCTCGAGTACGTCTTTGTGGGCAATATGTCTCTTCCGGGCACTGCCGACAGTCACTGCCCCTCCTGCGGCGAACTGCTGATCGAGCGGCACGGCTTCCGGCCCCGAATCCGCTCCCT
The DNA here is from genome assembly GCA_014727815.1 of candidate division GN15 bacterium. Classification (GTDB taxonomy): domain Bacteria; phylum Zixibacteria; class MSB-5A5; order GN15; family FEB-12; genus WJMS01. Next base: position 10,278 of record WJMS01000214.1, on the reverse strand, counting down.
GCAAGCCGGACAGTGCCTCGCCTGCGGCGCCGCCACCGGGATTGTCCAGTAACCTAAGCAGGAGTCGGCCAATGACCGACAGAATTACCATGGGCGGGACCGGTCCGCCGACCGGCCAACACCGGCTTTGCAACTGGACAAAACAAGAAACTGATACGTCGTTAGTAGTGTTACCACAATGAACCCCTCCCGAAGGAGCCAAATACCTCTATGTCCGGTCTCCTGAGCAACTTCCGGCGAGGACCCCGAACTATCGCCGGCCTCTGCCTGCTGCCTGTACTGGCTCTCCTGCTGGCCGTACCGGCCTCAGCCCAGTTCTATTTCGGTAAGAATAAGGTCAATTATACCCAGTTCGACTGGCAGGTAATGACCACCGAGCATTTCCGGATCTATTTCTATACCGCAGGGGAGGAGATTGCCAAAATCGCCGCTCACGAGGCCGAGACCTCCTACGAGGCCCTGGCGATGGATTTCAATCACGAAGTGCCGGACAAGATCCCGCTGATCATCTACTCGGCCCCCAATTACTTCTCGCAGACCAATATCCTGCCGCAACTCATACCCGAAGGCGTGGCCGGCTTCACCGAGTTCATGAAAGGCCGGGTCGTGGTGCCGTTCCACGGCTCCTACCACGATTTCGCCCACGTTATCCGCCACGAACTCGTCCACGTCTTCACCATCTCCAAACTCGGTTCGGTGGTCGATCGCCAATCGCGCATTCGCTATGGCTACCCGCCGCTCTGGTTCACCGAGGGGATAGCCGAATACTGGTCGAAAGACTGGGACACCGAAGCCGACATGATCATCAAAGACATGGTTGTCACCAACAACCTGCTCCCGATCACCGAACTCTGGCGCATCCGCGGCACCTACTACATGTACAAGCTTGGTGAGTCGATCTGCACTTTCATCGACACCACTTACGGCGAAGACAAACTCCTGCTCATATTCGAGAACTGGCACAAGGGCCGCTCCTTCGACGAAGTTGTCGAAGTTGTCACCGGCGATGACCTGCGCGAACTCTCCCGTAAATGGGAATACTCGCTCAAGAAAAAGTACTTTCCCGAAATCGCCGACCTCGACCTGCCGAAAATGCGCTCGGAACGTATCACTCCCGATGGTTACGCTGTCAAGGGTGTCCCGATCCGCTGGGATGACGGTAAAGGCGAGCGCGACTGGATCGTCTTCAAAGCCAACCGCGTCGGCTACAGCGGCATCTACATGAAACCCGCCCGTCCCGGCAAGGACGGCATAAAAACCCTCGTCAAGGGCGAACGCTCCTCGAAATTCGAGTCACTCTATCTGCTGCGCTCCGGTATCGATGCCACCAGCGACGGCAAAGTCGTCTTTTCCTCCAAGTCGAAAGAAAAAGACGTCATCAACCTGTACGATCTCGACGAGGGCAAAGTCACGCGTCGCTACGGCTTCGACAGTCTCGTGGCCGCTCGCTCACCGCAGTTTTCGCCCGATGGCCGCACCGTCGTCTTCTCCGGGATGAAGATGTCGGGCTTCTCCGATCTCTACCTGCTCGATCTGGAAAGCGGCGAGATCGAAGCCATCACAGCGGATATCTTCTACGACATCGACCCGACCTTCTCACACGATGGTTCCGCGGTGGTCTTTTCGTCCGATCGGGCCGAGGACGGCAAGCAGGGCGCCCTGAACCTCTTCAAGATCGACCTCGCCTCGCACGAACTGACACAGGTCACCTACGGTCCCTACAAAGACCAGTCGCCCGAGGTTACTGCCGAAGGTATCTACTTCTCGTCGGATCGCGAGGGCTCCTTCAATCTCTTCCTCCTGGAAGAGAACGGCGCCCTGACGCGCCAGTCGACCTACATCACCGGTGCCTTCGATCCGCGCCTGTCGCCCGATGGAAATCACCTGACATACACCGGCTACCAGGACGGCGCCTTCCAGGTCTACCGCATGGACCTGGCCACCGATCCCCAGCCGATCGCTCATGACATCGCGCCCGGTATCGCCAAATGGGCGCCCTCGAAAATCGAGCGCAAGTACAGCGCCTCTTCGATCAAGTACGACACCGAATACTCTTTCGATATCGCCCAGTCGACCGTCGTCTACGATCCCGTCTACGGCTCCGCCGGCGGGCTGCAGGTCGCGCTGTCGGACATCCTCGGCAACCACGTCTACTATATGCTGCTGACCAACACGGCTGACAACAAGGACGAGATCCTTTCGTCCTTCAACCTCGGCGTGACCTATGTCAACAAGGAACGTCAACTCAACTGGGGCGTGGGCCTGTTCCATCTCTACGATGAGTACTTCAACGACTTCGACCAGTACTACGACGAACGCCAGGCCGGCGGTCTCGGCTTTCTCAGCTATCCAATCTCAAAATTCCAGCGGGTCGAGTTTGCCACCTACGCCCGCTACTCGAAAAAGGACCGCCGCTTCGGGCTTACCGACCGGGAAGGCTTTTTGACCACCAATCAACTTCGCTGGGTCTACGACAATTCCTTCTGGGATGTCTCCGGGCCGATTGAAGGGCGCCGCTACAACATCACCGTCGGCCTGACCACCTCGCTCACCGAAGGCCGCAACTACAGCCGCCAGGCGCTGATCGACCTGCGCCACTATTTCCGCCTCGGTCGCGTCTCAGCCTTCGCCAACCGGCTCTTTGCCTATTCCTCCTCCGGCATCGAACCGCAGCGCATCTACTTTGGTGGCAGCTGGTCCTTCCGCGGTTTCGACCGGCGCGAGTGGTACGTGCGCAATGTCCTGTTCATGTCCAACGAGCTGCGCTTCCCGCTGATCGACAACCTCTTCATCGGCTTCCCGATCGGCGGCCTCGGTTTCCGCGGCATTCGCGGCGCCCTCTTCTTCGACACCGGCTCGGCCTGGGAAGATGAATTTGATCAGTTTCTCGGCTCATTCGGGTTCGGCTTTCGCGTGAGTCTCGGCTATGTCCTGCTGTTACGATTCGATTTCGCTCGCACCACCGACTTCGAGACCATCAGCGATAAATGGGACTTCGACTTCTTCTTCGGGTGGAACTTCTGATGCAGCGCCTGTTTGTCATACTCGTGCTCACCTGCTGTTCGATTGCACTCATCTCCTGCGGCGGTGACTACAAGCTCAAACGTGACCGGCTCGCCGAGCCCTCACCCTGGCCGTACTTTCGCGGCGACATCGCCGCCACTGGCGCCACCGATGGTTCCTGGAATGGCCGCCTCAATGTCGCCTGGCAGCACCGAACCAACTCGAAACCGGCCGGCCCGCTCACTCTCTATCATGGCCTGCTGTTTTACCCGGGGACTAAAAACAAGGTAGAGATATTCGAACTTCCAACCGGCAAGCTCACCGGTAAAGTCAAGATCAAAGGGCACAACCAGGCCGGGCTGATCATGCACGATTCGCTGGCCTTTTATGCCCTCGGCCCCAAAAAGAACCGGGTTGAAGCCGTTAATCTGGTGAACCAGAAGGACCTCTGGGATCGCCCGGTAAAGGATGCCGCCGCCGGGACGATAGTAGTGAATAACAGCCTGATAGTCGGCTCAGCAACCGGCCGGATCCTGGCTCTCGACCTGTTCGATGGCTCCATCCGCTGGCAAACCGACACGGAAGCGCGGATCAGCACCCCGGCCTCGGCCGGTCACGGCCTGATCTTCCAACCGGTCACCGGCGACCAGATTGTCGCCGTCACCGATACCAGCGGCGAAGAGCAGTATCGAGTCGACCTGACCGCACCGGTCGCCAAACCGGTCGCCGTCGGCGACCTGGTTTACGCCGGGGCCATCGATGGCTCCGTGACGGCCTTCCGACCGTCCGACGGGACCATCGCCTGGAGCGCCGATGTTGGCGCACCGATCTGGACCGCGCCGGCGCTTGACAGCCGGTATCTGATTATCGGGCACAGCGGCGGCGAAGCCGTGTGTTTCGATGCCGCTACCGGACGAGAACGGTGGCGCTTTGCAACCTCGAAGGTCCTGCGGGCCTCGCCGCTCATTATCGGCCCCTATGTGGTGGTCGGTTCGCTGGCCGGCGAGCTGTTCGTCCTGACCACGGAGTCCGGCGATCTCGTCGACAGCACGACACTCAGAGGCGCCGTCGCTACCGCGCCGGTGACCGATGGTCGGCGGGTGATTGTCGCCACCGACGATGGACGAATAACCTGTTTCGGGGAATCAGATGAAGACTACCACGCCACGGCCGATCAGCGAATCGATCCTCAAGACGGATCTCAATGACCTGGCCCACTCGCTCGTCCGCGAGTTGGCCATGGCCGCCAAGAAAATCTCGATCTACGGCAGCAACCATCCCGTCGCCGAAAAAGCCGTAGCCAAACCGTTCGTCTTTCTCAGCCAGATCTTCCGCTTCCGCCGCCATGTCGGGATCAACCTGCAAAAAGGCTACGTCCACCTGCTCAATATCAGGCTCAAAGATACCGTCTTCACCGGCCAGCTCATTCAGATGATGCAGACGCAGGAAGTCCAGGCGATTCTGCTCCGCGATGACATCCGCAACGACCAGTTTGGCGCCTTCCTCGAGCGACTGGTGCGACGTGTTCCGCACCCCGACCCCAGCTCACGCCTGGTCGAGTTTATCCGCAAACAGGCTATCGATGCCGTCCAGGTCAATTCGGAACTGGCCATGCGACTCTTCGAGGAGCAGAAGCAGTATCGCGGCGATGTCGATGGTGACTTTTCGGTCAAACGTCTGGCGCTCGACCAGGTCGGCGATGATATCCGTCGCCTGGCCGATTTCCTGATCGCCGCCCCGGATGATCTGCGCGACCAGGGGATCGACTTCCATCCCGAAGTGGTCGCCTACGTGATTCCCGAAAAAGTCATCACCATGCCGGCCGAACGTATCCGCAAACAGCTCAGCCACTGGGCCGCCGAACTCAAAGAGTCCGGCTCGGTCACCGAAAAACTCGATCGGTTTCTTTCGATCATGCAAATCGTCGAACGGCATCCCCACCGTGCCGAAATAGTCGCTGATATCGACCCCGAAACGGTCCGCTCGATTACCGGTCGAAGTATCGCCGACAACGACCACAGCGCTACCGGGAAGATCAAGACCGAATCGCGCACCCATCTCGAAGTCCTGCTCGATCAGATTTTTACGCCCGGCAAAGTCAGCTACCGGTTGGGCGAGTTTACCGATGCCTTCGAACGCCTCACCCGCACCGGTCAGTACACCCAGGCAGTCGAAACCCTCGACTACCTCGTCGCCCGCCTGACCGACACCAACCCCGACTTCCGTCAGCGGGCCCTCGATCTGGCCACGAGCGCCATCGACGGCCTGACGACCACGACCGAAAACGGCGTCCTGGAAAAGACCATTGCGGCTGTGACCCAACGTATAACCGCCCGCCAGGAGACGTATGAATTCTCCGAGCTGTTTGCTGCCCTCTTTGTGAAATCGCTCTCAGAGTCACGCTATGACCTCACCGCACAATTGACCACGGCCATGGCTGCTCGACGGCAGGTCGTCGACGGTGTCACTGTGTACGATTCGATGGCCGTCAAGAAGGGCTTCGCCAATATCAATGTCTCGTCCGTCATCGAGCCGCTCGTGGCTGAATTGATGAAGCCGAGCAATCCGCATATCGAACAGGTCCGACGGACCCTGGTAGCGATCGGCTCCGAAGAGATCGCGCTCGCCCTGGCCGAAATCATCGCCCACCCGATCCGCGGCATTCGCCAGCAATCCCTGCGGATTCTGGCCGAACTCGGCAAAGCGTCGCTGCGTGTCTCCTCGCGGATTCTCATGGACGATACCTGGTTTGAGCGCGAACCGGGCCGGCAGGAACTGCCCGACAACCGCTGGTATGTCGTCCGCAACTCAATTTTTGTCCTTGGCTCGCTCAATGATCCCGAGGGCATCATCCCCATGCGGCTTCGGATCAATGACACCGACAGCCGCGTCCGCCGCGAAATCATCTCCTCACTCGAAAAGATCGGGGGAGAGGAAGCCATCGACCTACTGGCTCTCATGGCCGAAGATTCGATTAATGAAATCGCCGAAAGCGCCGTTATCGCTATCGGTGTCACCGGCGACCGTGACTGCGCCCCGATTCTACAGGACATCGCCGCGCGCAATCCCAATGTCGCCGTCAGGGCCATTCTCGCTCTCGGCAAAATCGGTGGCTCCGATGCCCGCGACTGGCTCGGCAGCCTCCTTGCCGACGATGAAAGACTTCTGCCTCTGGTCTCAGGGAGGCTATCGCGTGATGATGTCCGGGCAGCCGTCGTACGCGCCCTGGGCTCGATCGGCGACGATCGGGCGGTTCAGACCCTAAAGGACTTCAAAAACAGCCTGTCGACCGCCCAGCGCATCTTTTTCAAGAACTCACCGGTCCAGCAGGCTCTCACCGACGTCCTCGCCCGCCGCTGAAACCCGTTCCGCCGGGTCATGCACGCCGCAGACGCGTGCGACCTGACGGCGCCTGCCCCTCTGACAGCTACCTGCCACCCCGGCACCATTTCACCTGCCAAAATAGCTGTCTCATCTGTCATTCTGGCCGCCAATCCGAGGCCGGCACCCCGAGCTTTTTCGCAAGTCATTGCCGTACAACGGACAATGCGTTTTGGCATGCCTCCTGCTTATATCCCGGGCGTATGGTTAAGAAAAATGGCGCAACAAATAGAAAAGAAAAAGGAGATGCCAAAATGACTAAGCTGATGATCAACCAGAACCGCAACGGCCTCAGCCGTATGATCGACGAGATGTTCAACGACTTCGGCTTTGCGCCGACCGTCGCCGGCCGCGAAACCCAGACCGGCCAGCCGCGCGTCAACATCATCGAAAACGACGAGCAGGTCCGCCTCGTCTTTGAAGTCCCCGGCATGAAAAAGGACGACTTCAAAGTCGTGATCAAGGACGGTAACCTGATCGTCTCCGGCGAGCGCAAGTTTGAGCTCAACGAGGAAAAGGACCGCTACGTCCACCGCGAAATCGGCAACGCCCGGTTCAGCCGCTCGTTCACCCTCTCGGACAAGATCAACACCGAGAGCGTCACGGCTGACTACAACCAGGGCCTGCTCACGATCAGCCTCGCCAAGCAGGAAGAGGCCAAGCCGAAGGAGATCGAAATCTCGGTAGGCTAACCCTCCCGCATCACGGTTACGAGTTGTAAAAGGTGGAAGGCTGGTCGGCAACGACCAGCCTTTTTGCCGCCCGAAAGAAAGGAGTACTATATATGTCTAAGATAATCGGAATTGACCTGGGCACGACTAACAGCGTGGTCGCCCTGATCGAGGGGAAAGAACCGCAGGTGATCCCCAATTCGGAAGGTGGTCGCACCACCCCGTCGGTGGTCGCCATCGACAAAAACGGCGAACGCCTCTCCGGCACGGTCGCCAAACGCCAGGCCGTGACCAACCCGATGAATACGATCTTCTCGATCAAGCGCCTCATGGGTCGCAAGTTCGATGAGGTCAAGGATGAAATCCAGAACTTCCCCTACAAGGTGAGTGCCAACGCCAACGGCGAACCGGTCGTCACCATGGGCGAGAAGCAGTATACGCCGCAGGAAGTCTCGGCGATGATCCTGGGCAAAATGAAAAAGACCGCCGAAGAGTACCTTGGCCATTCGGTCAAGGAAGCCGTGGTCACTGTCCCGGCCTACTTTAACGACCGCCAGCGCCAGGCCACCAAGGACGCCGGCAAGATCGCCGGCCTCGAGGTCAAGCGCATCATCAACGAGCCGACCGCGGCCGCGCTCGCCTACGGCCTCGACAAGAAGAAGCACGGCAAAGTCGCTGTCTACGACCTCGGCGGTGGTACCTTCGATATCTCGATCCTCGAGCTCTCCGAGGGTGTCTTCGAAGTGCTTTCCACCAACGGTGATACCCACCTCGGTGGTGATGATTTCGACAAGCGCATCATCGACTGGATGATCGACGAGTTCAAAAAGTCCGACGGTATCGACCTGTCGAAAGACCCGATGGCTGTCCAGCGCCTCAAAGAGGCCGCCGAGAAAGCCAAGATCGAACTCTCCTCGACCATGCAGACCCAGCTCAACCTGCCGTTCATCACGGCCGACTCGAACGGTCCGCGACACCTCAACCTGACCCTGTCGCGCTCCAAATATGAGTCGCTGGTCGACGACCTGATCGAGCGTTCCATGGCGCCGGTGCATGCCGCCCTCAAGGACGCCAATATCGAAGTCGGCGATATCGATGATATCATCATGGTCGGTGGTATGACCCGCATGCCGAAGATCTATGAAAACGTCAAGAGCTTCTTCGGCAAAGTGCCCAACCGTTCGGTCAACCCCGACGAAGTTGTCGCGGTCGGCGCCGCTATCCAGGGTGGCGTGCTCTCCGGCGATGTCGATGAGGTGCTGCTGCTCGATGTCACCCCGCTGTCGCTCGGTATCGAGACGCTCGGCGGTGTAATGACCAAACTGATCGAGCGCAACACGACCATCCCGACCCAGAAGTCGCAGGTCTTCTCGACTGCCGCCGACTCGCAGACGCAGGTCGATATCCACGTCCTGCAGGGCGAGCGCGAGATGGCCGTCGACAACAAGACAATCGGCCGGTTCATTCTCGATGGTATCCCGCCGGCGCCGCGCGGTGTGCCGCAGATCGAAGTGACGTTTGATATCGATGCCAACGGTATTCTCAATGTCACCGCCAAAGACCAGGCCACCGGCAAGTCGCAGAACGTCCGCATCGAGGCGTCCTCGGGGCTTAGCGAGGCCGAGATCAACAAGATGGTCGACGACGCCAGGCAGCACGAATCCGAGGACAAAGAGAAGAAGCGCAAGGTCGAGGTGCGCAACCAGGCCGATGCGCTGGTCTTCCAGTCCGAGAAGCAGATGAAGGAGTTTGGCGACAAGCTCGACGCCGACAGCAAGACGAAAATCGAAAACGCGGTCGAACGACTGAAGGAAGCCCTCAAGGGCGAGAATCTCGATGAGATTCAGTCGGCCTCCGACGCCCTCAACCAGCTCTGGTCCGAGGCCTCGCAGACGATGTACCAGCAGGCCGCACAGCAGCAGGGACAGGGACAGGGTCCGACCGAGCAGCAGTACGACCAGAACCACTCGGGCGACAACGGCAAAAAAGACGACGCCGTCGACGCCGAGTTCAAGGAGGTCAGCTAACCGACAGCATCAGTAGGCCGAGGCTGCCCTTAGGCGCGCCCGGGGCGGGCTTGCAGCCCGGCTCCGTCAGGCGGTAGGTCCGAACCCCTGTGGTTCGGACACCGCTATTCAAAAAAGCAAACGGTCGGGTACACATTCGCCGCACAGCGTCTGCCCGATGTGTGACAATGACCCGGCCAGAATTTGGAAGTAGGTATTGGAAGTCGACCACACGGAACGTATCGTAACGGAGAAGACTTCTAATAGATGGGTGACCACGGGCGGACTCATCGGACGCGAGTCCGCCCCCGCCACCCGACAGCAACGATGATTAACGTGGTGTCGGACGAGCAGCATGTAGGGCAGAACCCGAAGCTCGCCTTGGCGAGCGAAGCGGTTCTGCCATTGGAAAACTTGTAGGGCGGGTCCGTCTTCGAACCCGCCATAGAAGCGACGGCCCATCACCGTCACCCTGAGCCCGCCGCGGCGGGAAGGGCGACGGAGACGAAAATGAAAGCGACGTAATGAACAAATGGCCAGAGACTATTACGACATACTCGGAGTAACCGACAGCGCCAGCGCCGCGGATATCAAAAAGGCCTTCCGCACCCTGGCCAAGAAGTATCACCCCGACCGCAATAAGGGTGACGCCGAGGCCGAGAAGCGTTTCAAAGAGATCTCCGAGGCCTACGAGACCCTCTCCGACGACAAGAAGCGCCGCGAGTACGACACCATGAAAAAGTACGGCGCCTTCGCCGGCGGCGGTCCGGGCGGTCCCGGCGGCGCCGGTTTCGGCGGCTTCCAGCAGGGCGCGCATTTCGATTTCTCCGATCTGTTTGGCGGTGGTGGTCCCGGCGGACGTCGCACCCACTTCCGTACCGGCGGCGCCGGTATGGGTGGTTTCGAGGATCTCTTTTCGTCGATCTTCGGCGGCGCCCCCGGTGGCGCCAACCCGTTCGGCCAAACCACCGGCCGACCGCGCCCCGAGGGTGTCAAGCGCGGCGCCGATCTGCACACCTCGCTGACCATCAGCTTCATGGAAGCCGTGCGCGGTACCGAGCGGACTATCCAGCTCCGCGAATTCGGCAAAAAGCTGGCGGTCAAAATCCCGGCCGGTATCGAGGACGGCGGCAAGATCCGTCTGCGCGGCCAGGGCCATTTCGGCGACTATGGTGGAAGTAACGGTGATTTAATCATAACGGTGAACGTAATGCCCG